>CAYQJQ010000004.1:0-109305 GCA_964417975.1 uncultured Pseudomonadota bacterium
AACATTGAAGCATCTAAGGTTGGCCAGGCAACTATCGCAAAACTAAATCCACGTATTAAAAATCTACTGATCAGCAGTGGTAAACTCGTTCGTAATGCTGGCATATATTTAATTGTCGATGCTGCAATGAAAAAGTGCGGATTTGATGTGGCCCTCAAAGATTATAAAGCACACACAGATTCTCAGGCTTTCTCTGAACGTTTCGGATCTAATTCTCTAACTAAGTAAAGATAGAAAGATTCTTTAGTATCCATTTATATCCATAGTGATACCGATATTTTTTTGGATTATAGATAGTGGCAATAGCATTAGCTGATAATGCGTTGCCACTTTTTATGTGTAACGTACCAGGAACACCGATTACGATTTCGCTCGGTGCATGACAGATAATCGACAAGACCCCTTGTTTATCCAGCTCAATAATACCGATATCTTCAGACGCTATTCCCGTGGTCGCACGCCACTGATCCAGGACAGCATATGCCTGCTGCATAGCTGGAGTCAACTGCAGAACATCAGGATGTTCGGCACAATACTGCAGAGTAGTTTTGTGAAATATTATTTGCCCTAGTGCAACCGTATCATCCCTGTTCACGGTCACCGCAACATCACGGCAATCAGAATCCGCCATGCACAGATCGCGCAATAGCTGTTGCATTCTATCATCATTGGCATTATCGAGCAAAAAACAGTGCGCCATACTATCATGATTGTCGCATAAACGTCGGCCACCAGTACCCGAATACAGATACGGAGCAACTGTCGACCATACGTTCGCGCTCAATTTTTTAGACGTGTAGTACACGATAGGAGTATGGTTGCGAATAGTTTTTTGAATGGCTTCTACATCCGTAACCCCACGTATCACCAGTATACGAGTATGGTGCTTGAGTTGCGCATACACACGTGCCATATCATCCAAATATTCATCACGCAATCCCCCCGGCACATACATATCAAATTCCTTAAAAAATCTTGCTGTCGCTTGACATGCACGATGCGTAAGCTTTGCATCATAATAACAGGGCACCTGAACACCAGCACACAGCGCAGCAATAATGCGATGCGCCCCTTCACGCGCAATTGCCCATGGGTCAACACAGATGCGGGAACGCTGCTCATCAAAGCCATTCTTTTTAATTGATACAAGAACATCATGAAATGCAGTAATATACTCAGCTATAGTTGAACGGGATCCATCCCATTCTTTGCCATTTCCCCACACCATCAGATGTGCAGCATACAACTCACGCGCCCATACCTGTTCAACCCCTTTCAACCAATGAGTTGCATAGATATATTTGGCCACTAGATCAAATCGCCACCAACAAATTAAGTCCAATGGATCAACAAAAAAAGTAGCATCGGGCTCAAGAATAGGCTTATTCATATTCGCCTGCTCACGTTCTGCCGTCAGTGAAGCAGAATAAAAAGCGCGAGGTAACTGGCACGTATACACGTTCGGGTAATAGACACAGACCATAGCAACTATCGACAAAAACAAAAACGTGTACGTTAAGTATGTCGAATCATTATAACTCATAAAAACCTCATTAGATATCGCAATATTCAGACCATTGCATTTGCTCCTACTATATCACTACGCTGACACAAAAAACTACGTTTCATTTACAAAAAAAGGAAAAGGCTTATGAAATGTGTCGTCAGGGGAGCTGTGGCATTGGTTACCATCGGATTATGTGCTGGCAATGGCGCTGACCAACCAACCCAACTATTTGGTAATTATGTCTGGCACCAATATTACCAGGATATGTTGGTTGATGGTGTAGTCGTCAATCAGGGGAAGATTAAAGATTTAGAGCGTCGTTATCAATGTATTAAAAAAGCGGTCAGTCGATACAAACGACCAATCACTGTCCTTGATATTGGTGCAGCACAAGGCTACTACTCCTTCAGACTTGCACATGATTTTCCTGATGCAACGATTGTCATGATCGAAGAGGACCCGTATTTGCAACGTATTTGTCAACTCAACAGCAAACTGACCAACATAGTATTTTTGCAAAAACGCATATCGATTGATGAACTTATACGCCTGGGAGAGTGCGAACATTTTGATGTCGTACTTGCGCTACAGGTAATTCACTGGTCACTCGATAAATGGCGGGAAACAACTGATGCCATAGCTGCACTGGGTGACACGATCCTTATCGAAACACCCCCAGCAAACGACACGGGGGCAATTGGCGCGCCCTATTTGGCAGCCATCGAAGCATACTGTACCGGACTAGGAGCAACCATAGTTGGCCAATTTCCACGTCATACCAATCCCGACCTGTTATCAAATCTTTACCTCATACAACAAAAAAAGAAACATATCCTGCGCGCACACTGGTACGCACCAGCAGGTAAAAAAGTGTACGACATTAAAAGTAACACTAAAGAAAAAACGATAACAAAAAAAGTTAAAGCGGGAAAACAAAAATACACCTCGGTTTCACACTGGATAGCCGGTATCAATCTCCTCACTTTTAAAGCACTCAATGGCGTGTATCCAGCACACGACACATTAGCAAAATCACTACACCATTGGCAATCAGCAGGACGTGGGTACAAAGAACCTCTGTATGAAAACATCCTCATTCAAGGTAATCAGCTTGCACCGGTTCCAAGCTCAGGTGAAATACAGAGTGAAAATACCAACTACAGTAACGCCGTAACGGTGGTTGAAGGTGTGTGGAACACCACGTATGTACAGGAGGAAGAATAATGATAACAATAGTTCTTGCTGCACTGACCACAAGCATGCTGTTCTGTACGCCGGCATACACGCAAACAGACTACATTTCATCATCCCCAAATACGTACAAACTGACCATTATTACCTCCCTATTTAAAGGAAAAACTTTTCTCGCTGAATTCATGCGCGACATCGTTAGACAAACAATATTTTCAGAATGCAATTTACTGGTCCTCAATGCCAATTCACCGGAACGGGAAATAGAAGATGCGATCATGGCCCCCTACCTAGACCAGTATCCTAATATTACCTATGTACATCTTGAGCATGATCCGGGGCTGTTTGGTGTGTGGAACCTTGGCATTCGCATGGCCCGTTCACCCTATGTCACCAACGCCAATATCGATGACCGTCTCAAACCTGACTGTTACGAAACGCACACGCGGTATCTTGATGAACACCCGGACATTGATCTGGTCTATTCCGGATGTTACATTACTTTCAAACCAAATGAAACGTTTGAACATAATAGTTCAGGCGGATCTATTGTGTGGCATTCAATGCAACCATTTGACCGTGTTAAACAGTTGTACCGCTGGATTCCCTATGTGAATAATCATCCGGTATGGCGACGCTCCCTTCATCAACGGTACGGCTTTTTTAATGAAACGTATAAAGCAACGGGTGGCATGGAATTCTGGGTGCGCGCTACGCTGTGTGGCAATGCACAATACAAACTAATACCTGAGGTGTATTCACTGTACTACCACAACCCGACCGGTATTTCAACCGAACCGAACAGCCTTGATAAAATTGAAAAAAAACGGGTGATTGAAACATTCACCCATCTGTATGAATATTACTTTAATCAACTGTCTTACCTCGCTGACTAAAAAAGGAGTACAAAATGAACTATATTCTGCGACTGGTACTTGCAAGTATCATCAGCATGAGCACCTGGTATGGATACAGTCAAGAACCGTTTATTGTCGGTGTGGTTGCCACACGTAATGGTTCACTGTTAATTGAAGCATGTCTACGAGGCATGGCACCATACACCGATGCGATTGTAGTCCTTGACGATGTATCTCAAGACAATACCGTTGAAATAGTTGAGCACCTTGCACAGGAACTACCGATCGCACGTATCATCAAAAAAACGGTCTGGATTCGTGACGAACGCGCGGACAAATGGATGCTTCTGAAAGCCGCCCGTGAATTGGGTGCCACCCATGTTATCATGCTTGATGATGATGAGATTTTGAGCGCCAACTGCGCAACAGACAATTGGCTCAAAAAAGAGATCGCGGCAATGAAACCAGGACAGATTATGACCTTCCCTATGGTGAATTTGTGGGATAGTACCGAATGGTACCGTGACGATGCACTCTGCAGCCCACATAGCTGGAAATGGGGATCGATCACGGCAGTATTTTGTGATGATGGGGCGTGTAACTATGACACCAACCCCGCCTGGGGTCCTTCAGGGTCTATGCATATTTCGCGTGCACCCGCAAACCGCAAACGGGGTGATTATCCAGATACCATTAAACGATTTGACATTACGTATGTATTGCTTCATTTCAAAAGTGTATACCTTGAAGATATCCGTATCAAAAAGGCCTGGTACCTCATGTTAGAGTTCCTCAAATTACAGGAAGAAAAGAAGAACACGCAAGCGGATATAAAAAAACTGAATGATTTTTATGACAAAGAGTTTGCTGGCATGCTTGCAACCAATGACAACATACATTGCGCGCCAGTACCAGCAGCCTGGACGGCGTATCCATGGTTTGATCCTGCTTATTTCCGTCGCACCAATATCTGGCGGCAACAGGACATTATCAACTGGTTCACTACCTATGGTACTGATTATTTTAACGAACTGCATATCTGGGATATTGGCTGGGTACAATCATACCTAGCACAAAATCGGTTACACAAATAAATAACCACAAACGTACTGTATGAGACGCAGATTCAACGGGGCAATGATGATCGCACGAACAGCACGTTCCCAAAAAAGTGCTCCGTCTCGGTTTGAAAATCACGGGCAATAGCAGTAAAGCCTTGGCCCTGCAACCAAGCAGTCACGACCTGATACGTTGGTTGCCCTGCATACGCTTCACAAAAACCAACCTCCGTGTATATTGCGCGCACGGTAGCCAACATACGTGGTGCGGCTTGCAGCATAGGTAGTTCGTACCCCTGCATATCAAGCCACAGAAAATCAATAGATGTAATATGGTGTTGATCGGCCCAATCGTCAAGCGTGAGCGTAGGAACTTCAATAGTAGTGGGAAACGTAATCGGTGATAATGCTAAGCGTTTGTATGGTTTGAGTAATGATCCAGCCTGTGTCGGTATTCCCGGTTTACCGGGCTTTTCTGATACATAAAATAACTGTGTACCTGACCGGTTACCGAGTGCTACTGGATAGGTAGTAATAGAAGATAGGTGATGCGTTGCATTCACGAGCCGTGTGTACGCATCAGGAAGCGGCTCAAATGCATGTATCTGTGCATTGGTAAAACTATTTGCAAGGCGCAGGGTATCGGCACCATTAAATGCACCCGCTTCAACAATAATCGGGCAAGGTGACAGATAGGGTATTACACAATCAATCAATTCCTGATATTTTTTTATAATAATCATACACCGTGCATGGTAAAAAATAGAAACATTGTATTACACAGTAAGTATACCAGAGCAGTTCTCCATATGCTACCCAACTAAAAAAGGAAAAATATGAAGCTTGCCATTATCATTCCCGCATATAACGAAGCAACACGCATTGAAAAAACGCTCAACGCATACCTAACCTATTTTAATCAACACGCTACAACCAACCCATCATTTTCCTACACTATTATTATCGTGCCCAACGGGTGCACCGATCAAACGGTAGAACGTATTGCTACACGCCAACAGGCAGCTGACGCTACGACATTACATTGCCTCGTTACCCCAATACCGGGCAAATGGCATGCCATCAAAATGGGATTTGAGTATGCGGTACATACACAGCATGCTGATCTGATTGGCTTTGTTGATGCCGATTTAGCAACACGTCCGGCAGAATTTTATGCCCTGATAGCTAATCGTGGCACTGCTGATGGCATTATTGCAAGTCGATACATGCCAACATCACAACTGTATCCTCCCCGGCCATTTATCAAACAATGGGGCAGAAAACTGATCTACAATACATTGGTCGCATTGCTTTTTGGGATACGGTACTATGATTACCAATGTGGTGCAAAGGTATTCACGCGTGAAGTAGTAGCAACCATAACGCCACAGCTAACGGTAACGCAATGGGCCGGCGACATTGAATTTTTGTATCTGTGTCATGTACATAATTTTCATATTATTGAACACGCAACGATCTGGTATGATCAGACTGACAGCAAATTCAGATCACTATCGTCAGGTATACAGATGATACAAACACTCTTCAAGCTTTGGTGGCAACACCGCACAAAACGTACATAATTATGCTGCGGTTGGTTGCTTTTTGCGGCGCGGATCAGCTTTTTTAATCTGCTCTAATGCTCGATCAAACAAGCGATTATTATTTTTGCGCGCCTGTTCAACCGGTATATGCTCAACATGAGCACGTTGATACAAACTAATCTCCTGCATCACCAAATTTTTAATAGCATTTGGATAGATACGGCTACCCTCTGTCTTTTTGAGCATGTCCTCGACCATAGTACTTTGTTGCTGTCTAACTGCGTCTAAAATGGTAGGCTTTTTGAGCATGGTATCGGTATAACTCGTAATATAGGCTCGACAGTCATCTGCATCGGGTACCGTTACAGCAAAACATAGATTAAATTTATGACCACATGATACGAAAAATTCATTAGAGCGAGTTGTACACACCAACATAATGCGTTGTGTATGCATATTGAAGATATTGAATATTTCATCACGGATTATTGCAGGAATCTCTTCAATATTTTCTATACATACGACTACCTTTTTATCCAATGTACCCGTATACCCTGCATACTCTAAACTCAGGTTCACTATGGTATTTAGTTGACTCATTATTTCATGAGATCGTTTTGATGCCAATGATTTAATATTTGGCGTCGATAATACAAACCGCTTGAACCCTCCCTGCAGTATATACTGGTTCATCAGTGCAGTTTTACCCACCCCAGACTCTCCATACAAAAGTACTGATGGTAAGGTACTATTTAATGAAGTATAATCGCTAAGCTGCTGATAGAGATCAGCAAATTGTTTGGTAAAAACAAATGGATTTCCCGGCTCAACTGCCAGTACCTTATCGGTATACACCGGTAACGGTTGCTCATGATAAATTGACACATGGTTTAACTGTTTTTTGCCATAATGGTACAATAAACCTGCAGTACCTGCTGTCAACGCTACACCACCTGCACCTGCAACACCCGCTTTAAAGGTAACGGCTGGAAGACGATCTAAAAAGTTTTCACCAGTCGCTTTTAATTGACGAACCAATGCGGGAAATGCTTGATTAAATTGATCTATGGCGTTACTCGTGGTTGCAGCAAGAGCAGCCTGTGCAGGACTTATAACATTCGTATTCACTTGAGCCAAAACTGGCGCTACAAGGCCATTTATAGTCTTTTGAGCTACCCAACCAAATGGTTTAAAGGGCAACGCAAGGGCACCCCACATAAGACCTTTCCATGAAGGATTTAAACTGGGTCCCGTACCTGAAAAAAGAGTACTACTAAAACTGATGCTTATCAAAACCACTACCACTCTCCACTTGTGGTGTATGATCATGGAAAATATACAATCGATGCTTTATTAAATAGTTGTTTTTTATAGTCATCCAATAACTGCATGTACAATGGCCGCTTCAGGGCATTGGTAATTTCAAACAGTCTGCTTTCTAATGATTTTAATTTCTTTTCTTTTACTGCTACCAACTTATACACTTCAAATCCGGCAGGTGTTTCGTAAAATGGTGACATAGATCCGGGTTCCATGTCCATAATATGTCCTTTAGCAGGATCAAGATCATGTTCATTAATCCAAAATGGTGCACCCCATGCAATATCTTTTTCATTACCATCTGCACATGCTTTTTCAAGCTCATGTAACTGATCTTCATGTGATATATCCGTACGATACGCAATAAGAGCCCGCAGGAGCTGGTAAGATGTATCTTCCCATTCAGGATGTGCATCATAGTATTGTTGAATTGCCTTCTTGGATACAAACAGATTTGAAAGAATACGCACTTCAAACATCATGTTCATGGTTTGCAGATCTCGTAACTCTTCACGTCCTTCTTCCATCGTACGTCCTGCTGCCTCAAAGGTCGCTTTCAACTCCTCAGGTTTTACCGGTAAGGTAGCAATATATTTATCCAACGCATCATCATCGCGCGGAATTTTAAGTTCAGCACTATCGGCAACTACTAATTTTCTAAAAATAATAGTATCAACCGATTCTTCTTCTCCCATTAAATTAGGCCTATCAATTTGCATTTTTGTAATAATAACTGCACCCGTTGGCGTATACAATGTCGCTTCTATTTTGTTTATGACATAGGTATCTGCAAGCTCTTCATCAACCTGTGCATAACTTTCTACAAAACACAAAGGAGCAATAAAGAAGCTCACGAGAAAAAGCAATAACGATATCATAACACCTACTACCTTCTTGATAATGTCATTATATTATTCAAGCTCAGTATACTGCTTATCCTACATAAAAAAAAGAGCCTCACGAAGAGGCTCTTTTAAACATACAACGCTAATAACAAGTGGTGCTATTTACCGTCTTCAAATGCATCTATTTCTTCCACCATAGGTTGCTGAGCAGCATCTTCAGCAGCTGCGCCACCGAAATAGTTGTCATTCAATTTAACTTTATAAAGCAGACGCAACTCTTCCAATTTCTTTGAAAGCTCTTGCATACGCTTGTTCTCTTCAATCACCTGGATAATCTGTGTACGAATCTTGCTCAATTCTTGGTACACCGGTGCTTCTTTTGCTGAAACGTGTACTACCCAGAATGTCTTGTCGTCAACTTTGATCACCTGAGTTGTCGGTACCACATCGATTGCAACAATCTTTGCTTTCAGAACTGGATCGATACCTAAACTTTGTTCGTTGACTAATTTAAAGTCACGAATTTTTGATGCATGAATACCGGCTGCTTTTGCGGTCTTTTCAAGATCGCCATTTGCCATTTTTGCTTTTGGTAAAAAGGCATTAGCTGCTGCTTCAGAATCAAACTGTACACCAACAGTCTTTGATCCGCCTTGTGAAATCATGATACCTGGATTCTGTTTGTTCTTTTCGTAGAAATCTTGTATCTCATTGTCATTAGCAGATACAGAAATCTGTTTATTGAGATATTTGAAATCGATACTTGCTTTAACGTTCTTTTGTGCTTCAGCTAATTCTGCTTGATACTCAGGATCTTTATCTATTTTTTGCTCAGCAATGTGACGCGAAACGAGTTCTTGCATCACTACTGAATCTGCTAAATGCTTATCGAGTTCTTTTGGGTTAATCGTTTTGAATTGCGGATTAGCTTTCACAACGGTATCTCGCAATTGGTCAACCATAGCAACCGTCAAAAATGGCTTACCATCAATCCACGCAACAATATTTGGATCATCATTGCTAATCATGCTTTCTGCTGAGCGAGTTTCCGACTGAGTCTCTGTATTACTTGTTGATTTTTTTTCGCCAAACGGCCAACACCCTGGCAACAATGCAAGTGTTGATAACGCAAAGCCTAACGCTATAGAATCAATCATAGCACGACGATTAACGGTAGTTTTATTCTTCATCCGTCAACATCCTTTCTGAAAAAGTTAATATGAGTAAAAAAATAGTTTTCATTTAAATATGGCTATAGACCAACCAAAAATATGCACTGTCTATTCTACAAGTATCATGGTGAGAGTCAAGTCTTTACCATACTCATACAAAATACTTTTCTCGTGCAAAAAAATATAGCATACTAAAAACGCATAGCTGACACACAGCATTAAGTAATGGGAAGCACAAAAAATAAGGCGTGTCGCAGCGATATTATATGTTCGTACACATAAACAAACAAAAAAGGAGTCTTTATGATGTTTCGTCCTTATCAACTTTTTTTCTGCGCACTACTGTGCGTGGGTACAGATCAACTCATATCAAGCGAGAATAAGGGTACTGTACAAAAAACGCGAACGATATCACCAAGCCAAAAAACCTCAGTATCACCGACAACACATCGGCAAGCCATGGTAACTGGCTTGGGATTAGTGGGCGTCACACAAGATACATTAAAACACACTGTGTACACATATCCAATCAGCAGTGTTTCATCATCTTCCCAACTCAGCTCTTCAACTAACTCAGTAGTTGTATCGGGCAATAAATCTGCATTATTGGTCCCCGTCGTTCAAACATCCGCATTCGCAAAAACCGGCACCTCGTCATTTATAAATGAGGCAATGCCTTCAAACGCATTAACCACCACCACGACAAACAGCAGCACCAGCACAACGGTAGCGCACATACCAACGACGCCCGCCGAACTAAAATCACCGGAAAAATCATTTAATGACATTATTAATGAATTTAACGCACAATCACGTAAAAACAGCATGGCACATCAGACGGCAACGAGTAGTACCACCAGTACGGCAACGTTACTCACCACACCAAATAACTCACCAGCCTTAAAAGCGAAGAATGAATCAGAAAACCAAGAACCCAATGGGGTAGCTTTACTAGACAATCTCATAGAAGAGGTACAAAACAACCTCACAAGCACACCCTTAATAGCCTCTACGACTACCTTACCAACAACTACTACGACAACCACCACGACTACCACAACCAGCAGCAGCACCCAATCTAATCAACAATCCGCAAGAGCAAGTCAACTTATTGAAACTGATCATACTGAAGACCTCATGGATGAGTTCTCTGTACAAAATGAACCGACGAAACCCAACATAACAACGGTTAACAGTATACCTACAACTACTGACTCTGGTTTTGACGCACTTCCACTACCAACCATGGACAGAGGGGAGCTTTCCTCCGATGACGAACAGACACACACGTTAGGTGTTTCTTTAGTGTCCAATAAATCACTACCTTTCTCCACAACTACCCGTACCGTTACGGCAACTGGATCAGCAGTTGCGCCGGCTACAAATAATGCTGAGCAAACAAGCGGACTACTTTCAAATTTGTGGTGGAAAGCAGCCCCAAAAATTTATCCAAAAGCAACTCGCGTATTAGCGGCATTCAATGCATATGATACTGACGCAAACTCACGCTCCTATTTACAAAGTACTGAGGGAAAAAATCATACGCGTACGGTACTTGATAATGCAAGAAAACAGCTCACCCCTGAAAAATTACTGTCAAAAATTAAATCTTTTCCTACTGCATCTCCATGTCCAGAACTTGATACCATAAAAGAGATTTTGATGGGCTTAAAACAACACAAAGATGCTGATATTAGAACCGATACTGACACATTGCGTAACTTAACAGCAACATTTCATACACTCAAAACAGAACTACTAAACATTATTGATACAAAGATTACAGCAGAACGTGAACTATTTTTACGCACTATTAATAACATAACAACGGCTCATGGAAATATCATTAGAACATTAACCCGCTTACAACAGACTGCACATAAATTACTTCCGGAATATGAGAAAGGAAAAGGTTATGAGTCTGATAAAGAGGAAAAACAATGGACGGATGAAGAAATATACGACAGAGTGAAGGCATACCAGGAAGCACAAAAAGATGGTATTTTCAGCTCCACATTAACGTTGCAAAAGAGAAACAGAAGCTCTTTAGATTAATCAACAGATCAATACCGCAATACCATGCAGGGGGCTGCCTTCGGGTGGCTCTCTTTTTTTATATGCCGCGTGCGGCAACTACCACGGTAATTGATGCTGGCCGCAGGCGACGTAACACAATAATGGCCTGTGTAAGCGTAGCACCGGTCGTCATTAAATCGTCAATCAGCACCAGATGTTTATTGGCATAGCGCGCTAATGCAACACGATACCGCAGCGCAAAAACCGAATGCACATTATTGATACGTTCCTGTTTTGACAATGTATGCTGAAATTGTGTCGCACGAGTACGATACAGTATACGCGCAACCGGTTTTTTGATAGCACGTGATACCTCAAATGCCATTTCGTCTGATTGATTAAATCCTCGCCGTAATCGACGCGTCCAGTGAGTCGGAATTGGCACAATATAATCGACGGCAATATGGGCAAAGGGCAATCGCTCAACCATCAGTTGTGCAAGCAAGCGACTTGCCGTTGCATCGCCAGTATGTTTTGCAACGACTAATGTACGCATCGGACCGGTATATGCAGATACGGCATGCACCATTACCTGGTATCGTTTGCCAATGGAAAGACGAGCAGAAACAATAGGTACAACTGCTGCGTTACACGAGCTACACAACACGACATAGTCATGCACATGGACACGACACACCGCACACAATGGCGGAAAAAAAATCATTGCAATAAAACGGATCGCAGAACTAATCGTTACCTGGATATTATGATACACCATAGCACCATCCGCACACACACGTTACTCAACATGCCTGCAATAATATCGTCAAGTAAAATACCCAATGCCCCGCCGACCGTTCGCTCACTGTAGCCTACGGGGCCCCACTTACTAATATCAAAAAATCTAAATAATAAAAATGCACTCATGTATGCCCACCAGGTATGACATCCATACGCAGCAATCAACATGCCTACTAATTCATCACATACAATAAATGAGGGATCGGTATGTAATTGTGTAGACGAATAGGTAACCACCAAAGAACGGTAACTCAATGCTGCTATAATCCCAACAACGCACAGATACCCAGCTGGCATGAATGGCATCAATGGCACTATCAATACAAGGGTGACCATACTTGCTACCGTACCAGGCATAGGCCCATACCCAATCGGCCCCAACGTTGTCAATATACGCATACCAATGTTCAACATGGGCGTAAATACGTTGTGTATAGCACGATACACACACCAAAAACAATATATATATCGGCAAGATTACAGATCGTCATCACCATATGTGCATACTCAATTTCAATGAAATCAACCACACCACCGTACATGAGCCTATCAATAATATTTGATACAGCACCACTGATAATTAACCATTCACCAATCGGAAGACGGCCAGCACGCAGTGTATAATATGCCTGCAGTGCAACACCGCACGTTACAATAATCACCATACTCGTAACAGCCAAAAAAACAGCATGGGTAGTACTATGAAACATCCCAAATGATACACCGCGATTGAAAGCAAGATCACACGATACTGACAGTGGCCCAATACGTACGAGCGGTAGCAATATTGGATGACTAACCACGCAATACCACTTACTAACGCGATCAAGCAAAAATCCTATCAGTATCACCAACGATACACCACCAATACCTTTCATCGCACCGTAACTCCCAAGGGCGCAATTTTTTCTAAAATAGCACCCATAATACCATCGATGACATCTTTTGTCATCGTGCCTTCGTCACTCACCAAGGTGCAGCGATACAACAATGACCGCTGTCCAACCCATTCCGGTTTAGTAAAAAAATCTACCAAGACGACTTCGCAAATACGCCTGTCGGCACTCATAATAGCATCTTTGATGCGCGCGGATGTATACAGTAACGGCACTAAAATACTCAGATCGCGCGAAACGGCTGGATATTTTGACACCGGTACGTAGCGCTTATTGACTGATGGCACCGCAGTAAGTGGCGCAGTATACAGTTCAAAACAAACCGCATTACCTTCTCCCAAAAGCGCACTAATGGCATCAGTCATCATACCTACCACACCAATGACTTCTTTGTTCAGGAGTACGGCTGCCGTCTGATACGGCTTCCACCATCGTTCGTGTGGATACTTAATTTGCTCAAATACAAGCTCACACCCAACTTCCTGCCCAATATGATAGACGACTGATTGCGCGCTATAAAAATCTATCTGTTTACCAAACAAGACGCCTGCAATTACTTCACGTTCATCAATAGTCGTACCGGTCAATTTCCACGTACGTGCCCATTCAAAGAAACGTACATCGCCCTCAACAACTCCCTGCGATTCTACTGCTTTCAACAGATGAGGTATCAGCGACGTTACCAACCGTTTGGCATGTTCAGAGCGTGGATTAATAATTTCGAGATAATGATCCACTGAACAATCTATTTTTTTAAGCCACACTTCATCATAAAAACTATAAAGTGCTAGTTCCCGCAATCCATGTTGAGCTACAAGCCGTTTTTTAATAGCACGTTTTTTTTCAAGCGCACTATTGGTAGTCGGTAAACAATGAAGGGCTGGAAGAATCGGATGAATAGAATCGTATCCGATCGATCGTCCAATTTCTTCAATAATATCTTCGGCATACGCAATATCTTTAGTGGCACGATACGTAGGCACCTGAATATGATAGACACCGGGCTGTTTTTCAGACACAACAAAATCGAGTACGGAAAGAACGCGTACCACTAATGATGGTTCCACCGCACACCCCAGTAATTGCTCAATGCGCTCATGACCTATAGTAATAGTCGGTGCAACCGGAACGGTACCAACCGTGAGCATAGTACCAACTGTACCCACCATATCAATACGTTCACATATGGCAAGGAACCGCCATAGCGCAGTAGTTGTACCTGATGGATCAATGCTCTTTTCAAAACGAAGTGATGCCTCAGTGCGCCGTTTATGATATACGGAGCTTTTACGTACCCGTGCAGGATCAAATGAACCAGCTTCCAATACAATATCGGTTGTACTCAGAGATACTGCCGTTGCATCACCCCCCATCACACCCGCTAAACTTACTGGCACTGCACCACTGGCAACTACCAGATCATTATCTGTCAGGTTAATTGACGTATGATCGAGTAAGGTTAATGCTTCTCCTGCATGCGCCATACGTACTGTCAGCAGATGATGTGGTAATAACCGTTTGTCAAAAACATGTAATGGTTGACCAATGTCAAACATGACATAATTTGAAATATCGACAAGCGCATTAATCGGTTTACTATCAATACGTGCTAAACGAATTGCCATCCACACATCTGATGGTTTATTCGTAATACCGTGTGCAGCAACTGCCGACAAGCGTTTACACGCACGCGTATCTTGAATAGAGAGAGATAATCCTGACGTTTCAAGCGTTCCCTCTTCACGTTCAAGACACGTGCCAGTCGCCAGTGATAATGGCTTGAGCGGTACGTTCAGTAATGCAGCAATTTCACGAGCAAAGCCACGATGACCCCACATATCGGGGCGGTGGGTTAATGACTTATTATCAACTTCCAAAATATAATCGGTCGTTTCCAGATGTTTTTTCCAGGCGCCAGTTTCCCATTCGTCAGCACGCACGGTTAGCGGCGGCATCAGAAGATCGCGTACCCCTCCAACGTCACGATAGGTGCAATACCGATATTCATTTTGTGCATCACGCACTAATAGTACCCATGCACCAGGAACGAGATCAGTACGCACCGGAAGCATACTACTCACTGCACCCCGACCAACGGTCACGCCCGTATCGTCAGACGCAAATACCTGAAACAACTCAAAGTCATCAGCGTTCAGGGTTATTGAACGCCATTGTTCAACTTCAGCAACCTTTTGGATAATATGTGCCACCAGATCTGGCATATTCAGGTTTTGTATGTGCACATCAAGATGATCTGCCATCCAAGCGACTGATATGTTCATAGAATAATTACCTTTTGTGATGAAAGAACCAATATGGTATCAATCATACGCAAAAAGAGCATTTCATTCAATACATGAACGCCTATCTATCAGCTACCTATGTCTTTGGTAAAAAACCGAGCGTTTTCAATGCACTCAAATCATACAGGTCCGATTCGCGCTTATGTTGATCATATATCTGCTCAATCCTCTCTTTGGTTGCACTTAAAAAACGATCATACTGTGTGTAGGCACTATTGGCATCGGTTTGAACAGTATCAGACATAGGCATACTGCTTTTATTCAGGATATTTTCAAGAATAAGTACATACGGGGCCGTATGACCATTGGCAAGTGTACTGTACCGTACTTTATCTGCATCAGTCAGCCCGGTCTGATCAAGTAAACTTTCCTGTTCATCTTGCAGTAATTTATCCCACGTGATAATTTCCTCTTCATCCAATCCCAAAGATTCTTTCATATAGGCAGGAATGGTACCCGTTTGGTACACATTTCGATCAATGATCAATACGACATACTTGTCTTTATTAATAAGTTCTACGAGCATATCCACAAGCAGCTGTACTACAGCTTGATCTCCATCGATACCGGTAGCCGTTATCACTACCAATTTATTTTTTGTACTACTCAGTGCTGCAAGCGTTGCTGTGTACACTCCCTTGAACCATTCCAATATCGTTTTACCTTTTACGCGTCCATTTTTATCATATTCATGCTCAAGTGTATATTCGGTATACAATTGTCCCATGAGCGCCAATTCAACAAATGTTTGCGTTAAACACAGCGGATCATTATAGGTAACAGCCAACTGTTTTTCTTTTAAGCTATTTCTAAAATGTGCAATCGCACGAATCATGGGCGCTTTTTTTTCTTTTTTTGCCTCGACTGCCCCACTCTTTTTCACCGCCATATCCGTTGTGGCGGCACCTTTGGGCTCCTTGTTTTGCACCTCACTGACTACAGTTCCGGGCATTGCAACCGGCGCTGACTGTTTTACCTCGACTACCGGAACCGTCTGAACCACCACCGGTTTAGTATCATTCACCGCTAGAGCCTTTTTCTCTAATGTCACACGCGCTTCTATCTTTTTTTTGATATCTTGGACATAGGCGTCTTGGGGCACATCACGCATGACTTCAAAAACAGGATTATCTTCATCGGTGCCACCACGCTCAATTATAAAAAACGTATGGCTCCAGCATTGTAACGTTTTAACGCCACCAACCGCAGGATCTGCATATGCTTTATTCGCATTACTTTTACGAATTTTGATACCCTTCAAGCAACATAGCTTAACATTAACCGACACCTTTTTTTGATTCGGTTCAATATGTAACACAAATGCATCCTGACAGGCCTCTTTGACCAACTGCACATCAATAGGGACACTCGTAAAATTATACAGATCAATAGTATATCCATATGCGGTCTGCATACACACAATACTCAGCAGTACCACACACCCATTCATATAACTCTTCATAAGACAAGCTCCTCAAAGCTATTGGTAATTTTTATTAATAACGCGTACCGATTTTACGCTGGTTTACGCAACGCCAGCACTACAGTCGTTATAAATGATGCAACTGAGATAGTACTTGCAAGAAGACTGAATCGCCATGACTGGCGCGCCGCACCCACCATATTATTATTCCGCTGTTGTTCCAACGTTAACAACTTGCTCTGGTTATTCAGTTCGGCCTTTTTCAGATCATTGTGCAATGCAAGATACTTGACCACATACACAAGTATTTTGGTATCACTGTGCACCTCATTACCTTCAAGCGGTTCTACAAGGTCATTCGGAGGATTTATTAACTCTTCAACACCGGGCACCGTGCTCCCTTGCGTCACTCTTTTCACCTGATGTGCCTGTAATATATGGCGTACCACTTCATCCCGTATTTCACGTGGTACATCGTCAGTTAATCCTAAACGGTGCAACGCAAAGTTAACCCCCGTACGGACTCCTTCAACTTCCAGGGAGTCATGGATAACTACCGGATGCGTTGAGGTACCTCCTAGCTGCTGCCGCTCACGCAATAACTCATTCGTATCCGGTACTAATCGGCGTGTCTGGCCAACAGGTGACGCTGGACATTCTGGCCTACGTGCTGCTCTATAGTCTGCTGGGTTCGGTTTACACGGTTGATCATCTCCTGCCTGCATACTTATTATTCCTACCATACCAATTAATAAACCATATCTGTACATCATCCTCTCCCCTTTCAGTTATATATTACTCTCCCCTTATCTTTATCGAAATACACTACATAAACGCAACAGTTTAGCCGAAACCGATACATAAGAAGATGAAAAAGGATCTATACCAAGCATATTACAGAACGCAGTACCGCAGCCAAGACATAGGACACGATTGAACACCGACACATCATGCGCACGCAATGCTTGCATAATTACTTACTTATGCTAATACTCTTTTTAAGGTAATGAGATCTATTTTTTACTTAAAAGGAGAGAGAAATGAAATCATATGGCGTAGAGGTAATGGGAACTTTTTTCCTTACGGTCGCAGTCACTTTGTGTGGCGGAAATCCGATTGCGGTTGTATTTATGCTCGCATCGCTGATCTATATTGCAGCCCATGTTTCAGGGGCGCATTTTAATCCAGCCCTGAGCGTTGCCGCCTATATGAACGGTGATCTTTCAGCAAAAAACCTACTTTACTATACTGCAGCGCAAACCGTTGGCGCACTGGCAGGATTACTGTTGTTTAAATTTATTACCCATATTCCATTTTCCCCAGAAATACCCGCAGAAACACCATTATCTTTGCTATTCAGCATAGAAACATTACTAACTATTATTCCATGTATGGTCTTTTTGGCAGTTACTACCGTTCCCCAACTGAAACATACCGCTATTTATGGAATCGCTATTGCGTGTGCGTTTGGCGGCGTTGCATCGATTGGTGGGCTATTTAATCCGGCCATCGGATTTGGTAGTTTTTTCATCAAGCTTATGCATATGGATACAGAGCAGATGGGTGACCTAGTAACTATGCATCAACATATTATTACGCACACTATCGCTCCCCTCATCGGCGCATGTGTCGCTACCTGGTTCCATAAAATGATCAATGAACGTGCATAATGCGTAAGGATAACGGTAATGAAAATAAACTATATCAGTATCCTGGTACTGCTCATGAGTATAGGAATATATAGCGATACCTGCTGTCTGCTCACCCCGGAAGAACAGTTACACCTGACCATACAACTGAACCAGGTACTCACGCACATGCAACAATATACCTTATTACAAAACCAAACGTATGCTACGGTGGTGTATATGACAAAGGTTGCTGGTATTGCATTAAAATATGACCAAATAAATTTAATACGCGTACAAGACGCGGTTGATCGCATAAAAGATGAAAGGAAGTTATGAAAAAGGTAGTATGCACGATCATAATGAGCGGCGTATGTGCAACGCTTTACAGTTCTTATCCAACCGATGATCAGTTTTTTGCTGCCGCCTCGCAAACATTAACACAGATCGATACACTGGTACAGCAAAACATTGCTAACATGCAGGCAATTAATACGCTCATTAATCATATTATTCCAGTATTTGACCATGAAGATCTGGTACGTGCACAATTTGTCGACAGTATTGTCAAGGATATATTACAATTAAGCACACGTCCAATACGCGGAATCGATATGCAGGACGACACACAGCTGAACAACATAGCTGCCATAGAACTCCTCTTGGCAGACAATAGCACAGCACTACAACTACCTGATTTATCCCACTTGCATGCCCAACTGACCGCCATCAAGGCTGCCTATGAAACCAAACGAAATACTGCTCCGTTTCGCACTGACCCGGCAACCGCCTTTTTAGATCAATTAGATACAACAGAACAACACGTACAGACCATGACGCAAGAACAGGCAGTACTTGAAAACAATTACCGCCACTTAATTGACCAGTTAACTGCCTATAAACAACGGGCGCTTGATGGGTTAAATCAAATACAACAGGCAATTCCAGCAACAAACTAACTGATATGCGCTACTTTGCTTTATGATGATTTTTGCAGCGTCGCCAATTATCACCGTGAGCATGGGGTATGAGTTTACTGATTTCCTGTGCTCCACGGGCCATATTTTTCATATGTGAACGGTACACGCGCGCCCAGTGTTTGACTACTGTTGAACGGGATACACGATCAAAAAAACCTTTAAACATAGTGACCCTTTGTAGATTTGGTAAGGTGAAAAATAGCGTGCGCTTGCACAAACATCTGTTAGTATACGCAGCAATACTGCAATATCACAATGCACCAATATTATCGCACCTACGATAGCCAAAAAAAGCATTTCACAGAAAAATTATTACACGGTATACTTTATTTATGAACTATAAAAATGCTTAATAACAAAGATAATGAAATACAAAAAATCATCTTTCGCATGGTTAATAGAATCATTTCAGTTACAACTGTTCCTCATGTGTATTAGTCTTGCCATTTTACTCGCATGGGGATTACCCTGCTCACTCCTATCACCACTGGGCAACCTTATTTTCACTCCCTTTATTGTTATTACGCTGACCGCTGCATCACTGTTTTTTATTGGTGAACTGCTGTACCTACCCACTACACCACTCGTATGGCTTACTGAACATAGCACAAACCTCTGGTTGTGGTTGTTGCACCGCGCACAGGGCACCCAGTGGCTCATTACCAGTACGTGTCCACCGATCTGGGTTTTGTGTGCATTACCGCTCAGCGCACTGGTCATCATACAGATTCGTTACCCGCGCCGGCTCGTACAGCTCACGTGGACATTACTCATTCTGCTCGTCGGTACGATTGGGTATTTATGCATAACTACCACACACAAAAAACCGATCCGTTATCGATATGTACAAGGTCGCAATCACATCACTATAATGGTAAACACCCAGGGCAACCTCATTGTGTACGATGCGAGCCCCACTAACACCCAGCAGGCAGCACATGATTGGATTCAGTATGCAGTGCGACCGCTCATCATAAAAAATCATGGAACTCTGGTCATTGATCATCTTATTTTACCGCATGCACCAAACCATACTCATCCATTGCGCGCATGGTACAGTAAATCTTTTCAGATCAATAATCTGTATCTACCGTCAGTCATCAAGACAGAGAGCCAGACACAAGACCCAAAACTACTGGATTCTCATGCGAACGCACTGGAGACAGGTCCAATCGTACACGTGATCAATCACCCCTATTACATAGATAACGCGGGGAGCGCATCAGAGTTTATGATCGCTCCTGAAAAAGGCAAGAAAAAAAGTGGAACGGTATGGTATTACCCCCTCTTTCTTGAAGGACAGGTTGACAAGGAACTTTTTACACTTTATGCTGCAAAACATAAGAATACCAACATAAAAGGGCTTTCATGAGTAACGGAAAAATACTTTTTGTGATCGCAAGTAAAGGCTTTCAACAAACGGAGTATACTATCCCTAAAAAAGTATTGGAAAATACTGGGTTTACAGTTATCACCGCAAGCGATGCCCCAAACCAAGCGGTAGCCAAAGATGATGTTACCACTGCACATGTTGATCTCACCCTTGAACAGGTGCACATGCAAGATTACAGTGCTCTCTTTTTTATTGGCGGTCCTGGTGCACTTCAGTATTTAGATAACGAAAAGAGCTATGCTTTACTCAAAAAAGCACAGTATTTCAATATCCCGATAGGGGCTATCTGTATTGCAACACGCATTTTAGCGCACGCGGGCATTTTGGCAGGCAAACAGGCAACTGGGTGGAATGGTGACGATCAATTATCTGATATCTATCTGCAACATGGCGTGCAATACCGCACCAGCCAATCGGTAGTGGTTGATGATAATATTATTACGGCGAATGGACCAGAAGCAGCCCAAGAGTTTGCCGAGCAGATTATTATTATGATGCAGAGTAACAAAGGTTGGGGATGATTCATACCAAATCATCGGTCACTCTTATCTGCACATAAAATGGTATCTTAACACGTAAAAATTTTAACAATAATCTCTCATACCCCACTACCAACACTCACCAAAACCACTATTTTAAATTAATTTTGTCATCACGCACACTATAATAACATTAAATGCAAAGATGTTAATTAATTTTAAAAAACCAAACGGTTGAAATAATATACTACTAGCGCTTGATAATAGATACAAAAATCATAGAAATAACGAGAAAATGAGCAACAGTGCAAACGGATAGGGAATAATAAAAAAAATGAGCACACCTATACTACGCACTAAAAAAGACAGGGGCACATTAGTCACAAAAAAAAGAAGGCGGTTTCGCCGCCTTCTTTTAATGTCTTAATCTTTTGTTAATCAAAAAAATTTATAAAAGACTTTGTTCAGGATCAGGAAATTGAAGAACCTGAGTTGCTAGCTGGTACGTTTTTCACATGTAAACCAAGCCAAACGTCGTAAAAACCGCGGAAAAAGAACTTTGTCGCCTCGGTGAGGGTAAGTTTCAATGGCTGTTCTGCTACTTTCCCACAGCATCATTTGCGTTACCTCCTGTGTTTGCTGCTACTTGAGTTTGATCTTGTTGTGCTCCTTGTCCTGGTGCTGCATTTACTTGCTGTTCTGCTGCTGGCTGTTGTGCATTTACTGCTGCTTCTTTTCCATCTCTTGGTGCTACTTGTGGTGCTGCTAACTGTTGTGCATTTACTGCTGATACTGCATCTATTCCTAATCCGGGCGCTACATCACCAGACATTGGAAGTCCTTTTTCTGCTAAGCATACTTCCTTTATTAGCAACATGTGATCCCTGCTTATTTTTTCATCTAGTTCTTTTATTTGAGCTTCAAGCCTTTCTTTTTTCTTATAGCCGTTTATTGCATCTAATAATGGTTGATGTAGTGTTTGTTTCGCTTGTCCTGCTGTTCCGCCTGCTATTCTTTTTGATCCTTCTCCTTTTTCTGACGCTGACCCTAGATTTGACGGATTGCGTGGGATGGAGCTACTGGATGGACTTGGTGATGATGTTAGTGGTGCTACGTCTACTCCTTCTTTTCTTGCTTCTTTTTCATCTCCTACTACTGGTGCTCCTGTTGCATTTTTTCCTTCTTCTGTTGCCTTTGCATTTTCTGTTGTTACTTGTTCTCGGGCTTTTTCTGACTTTTCTCCATTTACTGTTGCTACCGCTTCTGCATTAACACCAAAAAGCTGATTAAACAACGAACTAAACAAGAACGTTCGAAGGAGCTTCAATGCCTTTGGACATCCTGCCTCTGCAGCTGCAAGCACCCCAGCAGGAATAATTTGGCGACCATTGAGTGTACCATCTTCCAAGAATGTTTTGAGGCGTGAATATTTTTCTAACTTAACGTCTTTCCAATTTCCAAGCCTTTGCCACCAATGATGTTTTTTTGCTACGGTATCCAAAGCTCCCTCAAGCAGGGCAGTCGTACTACCAACCGCTATGCGTTTCACGCTGTTTGGTTTACTACCTAAAGCTCCAGCATACACCAATCCAGTGCTTCTGATTGCAGAGCTAATCGCAGATAACCCAAAATATTCAGAATCAGAAAGTTCTCCGCTTTTCTTTTCTATAAACTCTTCTTGTAATTTATACTCTGCCCCTAGTGTTGCTGTTATTACAAACGCCCCTTTAATACAGTTTGCTGCAACTGCAACACCTCGAGATCGTCGTGATGGTGCTAATGTTGAGGCATCGGTTTTCGCAGAACCATATGTTCGGCACGCACCCAACGCACTAAGTGCCACACAAAACATTACAGTATTACTAAAAAAATTTTTTTTCACTACAGGATCCCTATATAAAAAAAGATTGAGAAAAAAATTGAAACAACTCAAATAAACCATATCAAAGCTATTTTATCTAGTCAATTTAAAAGGAAAAAATCATACTATAAAAAGCTTAATTAAGAAATATCAGAATATGATACGTAAGAAAATAATCTAGACGCAAGCACCTTTATTAGCCCAACACAGACATGACTACGTGTTCATTGGTTTTTAATGTTTTCTCGAGATCCCGACGAGCTTGAGAAATTTTGCTGCGAAATTCAGCTTTCTGTTTTTTTATGTTTTGCGACTTAGAGTGAACAAGATGATAGTAGTGAAAAAGCTTTGCTCTGTCCATTATAATGAGCAACAGTGCAAACGGATAGGGAATAATAAAAAAAATGAGCACACCGGCACTACGCACTAACAAAGACAGGGGCACATTAGTCACAAAAAAAAGAAGGCGGTTTTGCCGCCTTCTTTTAAGAGTTTACCCTATTTATTATAGGATTATACAAACCCAGTGGTCTTTTAATTTCACAGGGCCTTAACGTCTTTGATAAGCTTATCAAGGAGTTGGATGCCCGAGTCGCTGCTACCTGCACGCCTGGGTAAACTTATTTGCTGTTCGACTGCCGCTTTCCCGTGCCATCAGCTTGTTTACCTCTGATTGCGTTTGTGTTTACTTCTACGCTTACACCGCTTGTTGTTGTTGCTGCTAGTGCTGTTGAACTTGACGAACTGCCTGAGCTGCTTGGGCTGAAGCTACTTGCACTACTGGACGAACTTGTTGCTGGTGCGAATGTTGTTGTTGTCGTTGTTGTTGCTGTTGAACTTGACGAACTTAACAAATTTCTAGAACTGGAGCTACTGGAAGAACTACTACTGCTAGAACTTGAGCTGGGGCTACTGGATGAACTTGTTGCTGCTGCTATTAAAGCTGTTGTTGTCGTTGTTGCTGTTGAACTTGACGAACTGCCTGAGCTGCAGCTACTTGCACTACTGGAAGAACTAGAGCTGAAGCTACCTGAACTACTTGAAGAGCTGCTACTGCCGTCCACGAGAGCGTTAGTTTCTGGTCGCAAGACAGAACCTGCTGTGAAATCGAATGTTAGTGTTGCTGACAGAACAGGACTCGGAGATTTTTTTCTACTCGATACACGGGATGCAGGAGCAGAATTATTTCTTGTTTGTTTCTTTCCTGAGGCTTTCCTTGCTTTTTCTGTCAACGAGGATCCTGCTGCTTCACTAGCGCTATCCTCAAATCGAACAGAAGCTGCTCGGGCATGTACTGTTTTTCTTGCTTGACCGGGGTTTTTTATTAGTTCTGCGATTGCTCCTTTTGAGCCGTTTATTGCTTTTAATTTTCTTAATGCTTCTTCTGTTGCTACTTGTAATTTTTCTAATGCTTCTTTTTGTGCTTTTTTTACTTCTTCTGCTGCTCGCTGTTCTACTGCTCGACTTTCTGCTAGTTCTGCTGCTACTTGTGCTGCTGCTGCTGCTACTTGTGCTGCTAGTGCTTGTTTTTTTGTTTCTGCTAATAGTTTTCGTACCTCTTCTACTTGTTCTTCTTGCAGTTTTGCTTTTGCTAGTTGTTCTGCTTCTGCTAGTTTTGCTTCTTCTGCTAGTTTTGCTTCTTTTGCTATTCGCTCTTTTGCTAGTCTATCTTGTTCTGCTGCTTCTTTTTCTCCTTCTGATTTTGCTGGTGCTGCTGTTGCTACCGCTTCTGCATTAACACCAAAAAGCTGATTAAACAACGAACTAAACAAGAACGTTCGAAGAAGCTTCAATGCCTTTGGACATCCTGCCTCTGCAGCTGCAAGCACCCTAGCAGGAATAATTTGGCGACCATTGAGTTTACCATCTTCCAAGAATGTTTTGAGGCGTGAATATTGTTCTAACTTAACGTCTTTCCAATTTACAAGCCTTTGCCACCAATGATGTTTCTTTGCTACGGTATCCAAAGCTCCCTCAAGTAGGGCAGTCGTACTACTAACCGCTATGCGTTTCACGCTGCTTGTTTTACTACCTAAAGCTCCAGCATACACCAATCCAGTGCTTCTGATTGCAGAGCTAGTCACAGATAACCCAAAATATTCAGGATCAGAAAGTTCTCCGCTTTTCTTTTCTATAAACTCTTTTTGAAAGTTATAATCTCCCCCTAGTGTTGCTGTTATTACAGTCGCCGCTTTAATACAGTTTGCTGCAACTGCAAAGCCCTGAGATAGGCCTGATGATGCTGGCTTTTGGGTACCGCCTTCAAAACCATATGTTCGGCACGCACACAACGCACTAAGTGCCACAAAAAACATTACACTATTACTAAAAAAATTTTTTTTCACTACAGGATCCCTATATAAAAAAAGATTGAGAAAAAAATTGAAACAACTCAAATAAACCATATCAAAGCTATTTTATCTAGTCAATTTAAAAGGAAAAAATCATACTATAAAAAGCTTAATTAAGAAATATCAGAATATGATACGTAAGAAAATAATCTAGACGCAAGCACCTTTATTAGCCCAACACAGACATGACTACGTGTTCATTGGTTTTTAATGTTTTCTCGAGATCCCGACGAGCTTGAGAAATTTTGCTGCGAAATTCAGCTTTCTGTTTTTTTATGTTTTGCGGCTTAGAGTAAACAAGATAATGGTAGTGAAAAAGCTTTGCTCTGTCTACTATTAGGATTTTGACCAAATAATGGTGCTGAATCGCCATTATTAGAGTTCAAGCTTGCGGCAGACATACCTGACGCAACCTCTCTGACTGACGGAGTTTTGGGTGCAAGCGGGTTTGTTGCACCAACAATTTCCAGCGACTCACTAAGGACACGTCCTCGACTTTTGATACATTTCGCGAGTATCAACAGGAATACTCGACCCACCACTGGACTGGCTTTCTGTAAAGACTACAAGATGTTTTTGATCCGCTTGCCCAGTAGTACTTGATTGAGCGTTTCCTTGATTTCCCCCAAGCAGTTTATACGCTACTCCATGCAACAAAAACGTTCGTGCAAAACGAAACGCGGTTGGGGCACATGTCCGCGCGCCGCGCAATACCCATCCTGGCACCACCGAAACTCCCTGAATTTCAATACCTGTTTTCAACCATGGATACCGTTTACATACTGCCTCATACGCAGCATCACATTTTTCATCAACCCGACAGACATCACATAACTTTTCTAATGCCGTATCGGCGGCCGTCACCAATGCACCACGCGCAAGATTTTTAGCAGTCGATCCCCGATTGAACAGACCAGTTTTTTCAACAATATACGAGCGCGACACCGAAAGAAGGGGACGCACTATTATTGCTTCATCAGTGGTAAATTCACCAGCGGTGAGTTTTGCGCGCACTGAAGTTTCGAAGGCAACTACACCACCAACGTGTACAGTACCCGAAATCTTTTCTGGTAAGACACAAGAAAGCCCAATAGCGCCAACACCTATAACCGCTGGTAAAGATCCACTATCTTTATTATTTTTGACGGTTATTTCAGACTCGGGACTCGGATTCGTTGCACCCGTTTCCTGGGCAACTAACATTGAACTAAATACAAGACTCAGCACACATACCATTACATTATAGATCATGATAACCCCACTAAAAACTATTCAAATGTAAATACAGATTACTAAATAAGATTAGCAAGGCTCTATAATTACGTCAATTTAACACTCACGAAATACCTTACTAACAACACAAGGGTAATAAACGCATTTTTTCTACGATGCGATTAACACCGCACGCACCGGCGCTGCTTCAGTACCGGGTAAAAAAATAGGCAAACAGCTGAGTGTGTATGCACCCGCACGCACTGATTGCAGCCGTAGCCCTTCAAGAATCATAACCCCTGCTGACATCAATATCGTATGAGTTGGATGGTCCGGTTGATTTCGTTCAATCCCAAGGTAATCGATACCAACACCGCGTACTTTTTTACTCACCAGATAGTGGGCCGCGGATGCATCAAGATACACAAATGACTGATCAAATGGCGCGGTAGGCAGCTGCTGACTATTGCGCGTTTTAAACAATACAAATGCATCATAGATGAGTTCATGCTCATGTTCCTGTAAAAATTGCTCGGTGATACATTCGGTTACCGCTGTTGCATCAATCACCATTGCCAACGAAATACATTTTTCAAGCGCAAGTGTACTCATTGTCCCACCATCAGCCATAAAATGAGCTGGCGCATCAAGGTGCGTACCTGCGTGACAGTTGAGCGTCACGACCGATTCACGCACGCCATCAGCTTCCCAGGTTTTCGCCTCATGTACCGCAACTGCCGATTTATTTTTGTATCCAGTCGTGTGTGGCGTCAACGGCCAACTAACATCGATCAGTTCCATTACTGTCCTTGTGTATGTTTAAATGCATGACCCCCAAACGCATTACGTAACAGAGAGACAACTTTTGTTGCATAATTGCCACCGGTCGTTTTTGACCACGTACGTATCGCTAATGAACGTTCAATGACGGGTACCGGAATAGCATGTTTTTCTGCCTCTTGCACCGTCCAACTGCCCATCCCCGTATGTTCAACTTCACCAGAAATCGTTGTGAGCGACTGATCTTTTTTAAAGATGTCATGCGATAATTCTAAAATAAATGATCTAATAACTGACCCATTATTCCACAATGCAGTCAACTGAGCAAGATCAATATATTCATCGGCAAATGTGCCATTCTTAATCAGGTGGAACCCTTCACCATAGGCCTGCAACAATGCATACTCAATCCCATTGTGAATCATTTTCACATAGTGTCCAGCACCAGAGCGCCCAACGTACGCATAGCCACCTGGCGCAGCAATTGCATGCAATGCCGGTACTATTTCATCATACGCACTGCGCTCACCGCCCACCATCAGACAAAATCCTACCGCACGCCCTTTGACGCCACCGGAGGTACCACAATCCAAAAAGCGCATACCGGCAGCCGTTGCATATCGTGCATTTTCAATAGAATCATTAAAAAAACTGTTACCACCATCAATAATCAGAGAATGGTGCGCGAGCACCGTACATAATGTCTGAATAACTGAGCGGGTAATATGCCCGGCGGGTACCATCACCCACACGACTGAAACACGAGTTGCCAATTCATGTAGGTCATCAACCACTATCATTCCCTGCGCACGCAACTGCACCCGCGTTTGCTCCTGTGCATCATACCCGATAACGGTATGGCCATTCATCTGTAACCGATACGCTATCGCTTCACCCATACGTCCTAACCCAATGACACCAATATTCATGATCGCCACCTCATGTTATGTTTTTTTTCAAATCTCTGTACAGCATCCGGACCTTCTGATCCGCGTGCGTAGGAGTGTACTTCATTCACCCCCTGCAGTGCATGCTCAATAATACGCCACGACTGTTCTATCTCCTCTGCCCCAACTACTACCGACTGCTCACCGCGCACGACCTCTTCAAGCAACGTTGCATAATCTTGTTCCGGCGGCAGCTCACCAAACACCGCATCATGACAAAAGGTCATAGCGACCGGTACTACCTGATCACCATCGCCCGGTTTTTTGGTGTTTATCGTCAATGTCCAATGCGCATCAGGCGCAATCTGTATCGTTAACCAATTAGCATCAACAGGACATCCATTGATCAACCGGCATGTAGCATCTTTAAACTTTAAATGAATAACGGTCTCTTTGCGCGCTAAATACTTTCCTGTTTTTAAAAAAATAGGCACACCGCGCCACCGATCATTATCGATAGATACGGCAAGCGCTACAAACGTCTCGGTGGTTGACCCAGAGGCTACAGATGGCTCACCACGGTATCCATCATACTGCCCGCATACACAATCGGCAACAGTCACTGATCGCAACACCGCTGCACGTGCATCACGAATATCGGTTGCACGGACTACCGCGGGCGGTTCCATGCCAATCAATGCTAACAATGAAAGCATATGATTTTGCACCATATCTTTGAGCGCACCATACTGATCATAATATGCACCACGTTGCCCAATACCTTCCGGCTCTGCAACTACAATCTGTATTTCGGAAATATACGTATTATTCCAAAGCGGTTCAAAAATGGTATTAGTTGCACGTACCAGTACAATCGCACTCACTAACTCTTTCGTTAAATAATGATCAACCCGATATATTTGTTGCTCATCTAAATATGTTGCAAGCACAGCGTTCAAGGCATGGGCCGAACGGGAATCTGACCCAAATGGTTTTTCATACACGACCCGCTGCCAACCAATTTTATTCGTCGTACGGAGCAAGATATGAGCATCAACCATATGTTGGGTAATATCACCAAACAGATACGATCCAACGGCAAGGTAAAAGATCCGATTACCAGACAGACCATACTGTTTTTCTGTATGTTCAATAATGGTACGTAATGACGTGTATGCAGCCGCGTCACGTACATCAAGTGCGTGATACACAAATCGTTCACGAAACGAGGTCAGATCAGCATCCTCAGGGGAACTCATAAACGGGCGTGCATTGGCAAGTATGGCATCAGAATCGGCAGCTTCCCTACCGACACCTATCACCGCATACGTACTGATCCCCCTTTTTTTTATCATATATAACAATCCGGGCAGTAATTTTCGCCGCGCAAGATCACCGGTTATACCCACAATAACAAACAATACCGTATTCACTGACTCATCCTTTTTTGTAATAATGCACGCGTCTCTTTTTTGTACAGTTCAACATGCGGTTGGTCATACGGATTCACGTGCCACATATGGCCAACGTAGACAACCTCAGCCATTTTAATGGTCATAAACTTTCCTAGCTCATATGCCGATAGGGCCTGAAACTGGTAGGTTACGTACGGCAATGCATGCCGTTGATAGGTCACCATAACCCCCTGCATAATTGCATCAAGCACCTGTGGTACGGTCATACCCGCATAACCGGCCCCTGCACCATACTGCAATTCAGACACAGACGAAATGTTGAGTTCAGCTGATTCGTGCATACGCACCGCAACAAATGAAGTATACGTACGACGGGGCCCACCTAAATATAGTTGATACATCGAATGGAGATCAGTTGTACCGATCGTCACGGTTGGTAGCAACCCGCTCACTTCTTGTACATTATCGGTCTGATGTTTTCCTAAACTTTCTGCAAGTAATTGGCGATACCAACGCCCTAATCCGTCCAATACTGGTGACCACACAAATGTATCATGCACGACATATCCACGTGCATAATGGTACACTAACGCAAGCGCATTGAACGCCGCTGGATTATGCAGGAGCGATGGATCAATCAAGGATGGATAGACAGCACGTGCACCACGGCACAGCTCATCAATAGCAATCCCCATACAGGCAAGCGGAAAAAGACCTGCAGCAGAAAAAATAGAATAACGCCCACCAACGACGGGTGGAATAGTGAGCACACGAATACCTAATTGGTATGCAGCACTTTCAAGTGGTGAACCTTCATCAGTAATACATACACACCATGTGTGATACGAATCGGGAAAATAGGTGCGCATAAGCGTAATAAACAGCTGTGCATTAATAAGCGTTTCGGTGGTCGTGCCTGATTTAGTAATAATAATTAACAGTATCTTTCCACCAGCACCTGCTACCTGACGCATAAGATCTAATGATTTTTGTAACTGAAACGGATCCAATGACTCAATAAAATGCACCGGAATAGTCGGCTCAGTAGTACGCAGAACTCCTGACGCGATCAATGCCTGATAGACTGCATACATACCGGCATGTGACCCACCAATCCCTAGACATACGAGTAATGCTGGTTTTTGCTGACGATAGTAGTTTGCATATTCATGTATCCGTGCAATCATCTTATCATCATACGGCAATGCAAAATGTGCATCAGCTGTTTCATAATTTCGCCCCGTTACCGCACGCTCAACTCGTTGATACGCAGGCATCATTAACGGTAAACAGGTATGCACATATTCATCAGGAACAAGGGCCGTCTGAATCCACTCAGTAATACAATACATAGCAATTATACACTACACCTATGGTTACACAATTACTTAATTTTACCTATATCTATTACTTGCACACGATAATGTTAGTGTAGCACACTACCGCTCATTGAGCCACCAAAAAACCAGAAAAAACAGCAGTCATCTCCTAAAATACATCACGATTTTTTCAATACAGCCACATCAATAGATTCAAAAAATACAGTATTGATTTCTCAACCGAGGCAATGATACGCTCCAAGAAAATAGGTCATCTAACCAGGAGTTTATTTATGAAGTTACGCACGTTTTTAATATCCCTCATGGTCCTCAGCGGCACACTTACGATCCATACGAGTGAAGAAAAAAAACCAACTGACGATACCAAACCGGAACCAACGCTGTATGCAGCAGAAGGTCAGGATGAAATGACAGATGACGATCTTCCTGAATTAGAATTTGTACACCACGACTCTGAAGACGACGACAACCTTCCTGAGCTAGAATACATAGATCAACCAATACAAGAAGATCCTCAGCACCGTGAATTTACTCAACCAAAATCTGTTTCAAGCGAACCCCTAAAACAATCTGAATCCACGCAAGAAGCTAAGAAAAAAAAGAAGAAGAAAAAGAAACCGACTACACAAACATCCGATAATAACCAATATTCGGGAAAAGATAGTACATTTATCTGTTCAACGGAAACCCGTACACAAATTGATAAAATGCTCACTGATTTAGAGCAAAAAATCCAAAAACAACCGGCACACAACAAAAAAAAGAATAAATGCACGTCTAATGATCAAGAATGCATTATTGCGAACAACCTATTTTTGTACTCGCATCTATTCTCGCTACTTCGTCAATTCCATATGACATGTAAAGTACTACAGCAACATTACGCTCCAGATCTACAGTTTTACCTAAGCACATACGAACTACATGAAGGTGATGAAAAAGAAATTATACTTCCTAATAACACTGTATTGAAAAAACCTGATGTAACTAATAACGAATTCACTATTCATACTATTGAAGGGTTCAGGGCATTCATCACGCTAGAGTGGTTTTCAAGGAAAAATTTTAATTTATTAGAAGCATTAAAAAAATTAAACAGAAAAAACAATAGCAACTCATTTACGGCTCAAGAAACAAAAATCATCATTGATAACACATTATATAGGACACACTCACTTACTTTATCTCTATTGAATTTTGAGATGCAATTATTGTTACCTATATTAAATGAATTCGAAAACAATAAGAACGTCAAATTTAACAATGCCCCTTTATTAAAAAAAATTAATACTATACTCATCGAAATAGTGCAGTATATAAATACAAAGTTTCTTGGTCAAACTAGAGATCCATCATTACATGATCTCCATGACATGATGAAATCTACCCAGAGCCTATTTACTTGCGTAGATGAAAATATTATTAAAAGATTTCAAGCTATGTATGAACAACACAGCAATAATCATAGTGGCAGATCTATGATGTTGAATTTCAATCATATCGGCATAATATACTTTAGTGACCTTATTGCCAATAAACAATATTATTTCCCCCAAGATAAAAATAAAGACTATAAGCAAAACTTCATAATAGAATTAATAAAGGTACAACTACACCTAAGGGATTCCGAGGCATCTAAAAACATAAAACAAGAAATACTACAAGCAATACGATCATTTTTTACCCAATATGCTCCTCAGGAATTATCTACGATAAAACCATTTATTGAAGAGCTAGAGAAAGCTCAATTACCAAAAGAACTGAATTTCAATCAACAGTACTTCAACAATATTCAGTGTGACGATAATACTGCGCTGATGCGAAAAAAACAGAAAAGAAAAAACAGGATCAATAAAACAAGAGGAAAACCAAAAAAATATGTCGACAGATCAACAAGTACCACGAAAACCACAACCAGTACCGTTACCAGTGAACCAACTACCGGCACCAAAACAACTACCGCTACCAGCACCGCAAGCAGTACGACCAATGCGGCCACTAATACCACAACAAGTGTACCAGTAACTACGACACGCACAAACACCACGACAAGCAGTAGCAGCAATCAACAATACCAAAACAAAGATGAGGACCCAGAATGGTCATACCAAGCACTATTAGAGGATTATCATCCACGCGTTTTAAAATGGTTCGACCCTCAAAATACCCTAAAAGATCCTAACGCATACCACACTATTCCGCTTATGGTTGATGATTATTTACTCGACTACGGAGCAATGCGCCCCTTTACTAGCTCATCACGCCCGGGACAACAGGACACACAATTTTTATTGCCTGCAGAAATCATCGAAGACGATCGCACAAGATCATTTGCCATTATTTCAATTACGGTTAGCAGCAAAGATGATGTTATTTATCATCGTGGATTTAACAAAAAAAGCATGAGAGAAATATGGAATCTTTACGGACCACAGCATCATGCACTTATATTTACAAACACTGACGACGATGACTCTACTCAAGTACCTCAATCAACTACCAGTACGGTTAATTATAATACTGGCAGGTTTATCAGAGACGATTTTGGATCGGTTCAAATAGAGGACACACTCAATAACCGAACGATTATTTTATTTAAAATAAATAATTAAAAAGCAACGTAATGGTAATAAAAATATGAAAAACCTATCATTATTACTAGCACTCACGATCCTGTTAACCAGCAACACGAGTTACACAGAAATGATCACCATTGTTTCATTCAACATCAGACGTGAAGGTAAAGAGAAGCTGCCGGCGCAGTACTGGTGTAACCGCAAAGAAAAGGTCATCGATTTTTTAAATACGGTTGATGCCGATATCATGGGACTACAAGAAGCAGGTATCGGTCAGATCACCGATATTATGCGTGGACTGAATAATACATATGCATGGTACGGCACGGGCAGAAAACAAAAAGGAATTGCGGGACTTTTTTGTTCGGTTGACGAACACAATCCTATTATATATCGCACTGACCGATTACAACTGATCGATGCCGGAACCTTCTGGTTAAATCCATGCAAAAAGAAAGGGAAACCAGGATGGGGGGCGTGGCTCAACAGAATATGCACATGGGCACGAATGCGTCATATAAAAACGGACACCTATTTTTGGGTATTTAACACTCATTTAGATAATCAACAACGCGCAGCACGTGTGGGTGGATTGCGTCTCATTTTAAATGATATCGCGGCACGGACGAATAATGAACCGGTTATTTTGATGGGCGATTTCAATGCACCCATTACCGATGGAGCCCTTGCACGCGTTATCGCCCATGCATCATTTCGCCTGATTAACGGTGCAACACATGCACAAAAATCTCATCCATTTCCTGGTACTGCGCTTACTAAAAAATGGGGCGGAGGATACAAAACAATCGATCATATACTATTTTCAGCCTCCCCTGCATGGTCAATTTTTGATTATCAGGTACATTTCAATCTAGGCGGTACACTGAGCGACCACGCACCGATTGTCGCACGGGCACTCGTACCAGATAATGTCCTCATATTATAAACTGAGTCGCCGTCAACACAACTATCGTGCCCTATTGAACATGAGAACAATCGCATTGCTCCTGATTAAAAACATGCGCAATAGCAGCAGGTGATAATGGATACGACTTATCATGGCGTTCTGTTTCGGTGGACCAGGTTACCTGTCCATCAGCATGCTGTTGCGCGGTAAACGTCATTACATTCAGCGTATACAGATCCCCTTGGCTCTCTGTATTTTCATCAACAACTGGATTGATATCGGTAGCAGAATCTTCCTCAGATGCGTTTATTGACTGACAGGGCGCATACCCCAGCAATAACCCTTTAGTAAACATACGCACAATCGCACCAATGGTACATGATGGGTCGCTGGTACCTTTTAAATAGAGTTCATAGATACCGCACGATTCACCATCATTATATTCATAGTCAGGTTGCTCGTACTTTTTTTTCAAAGTAAAAACGGCAACACTATTTCCTTGTTCGTTAGATAAACTGATCCGATATACTTTTTCAAGTATGACTGGTTGATCGCTTTCATCGGCTATCACTGCAGCAGATTCACACGCAAAACGATAACGGGGATCAGTGTCATGATTCACATATCTTTCCGCATCAGCTTCCTGTGCATTGAGGATGCCAAACATCAGACATCCGCTCACAAAAAAACAGGTACGCATACAATTCATAATTTTTTTCTCCTTGAGGTATACAAGATCATACTTGGTATAAAAACACATGATGACTGCTCATCTTTTTTTTAGTATAACGCGCTGATGAAGGTAGCGCAACCACCAGTACCGCAAAAAATTGAGACATTCACTGGTATACATAGAAAGGCCCCTCCTCCCTTATAGGATAGGATTTTGGTACCAGGCCAGAGGGGAACAGGACGAGCGAGGATGCTCGTGTATCCTCATCAATCAGAATCCGTAAAAATCAGGAAGCATAGACAACGGCAATCATGCGCAGAGGATAGCGGGGGTACACACAAGGGAGAGGGGGCACAGAAAGGTTTACCACAGTAATTATTAGTATCTACTATACAAACATCTCTACTGTTTTTCCTTATACCATGCCGTCATGACAAAGTAAATATTTTTTTATGTTTTTTTGTATCAACGTATCGGTACCATTCAGGTACACCACATGCACGGACAAAACATGGGAGTATAAAAAAAGGTAGTACACCATGCGCACGCTCTATTTTGGCGTACCGCTGATTAGTCGCCTTCACTCACGTCACCAGTACTCAGAGCATTAGGTTTTTTTTGAGACTCATCAAACAGCATACACTGATCCACAATTGCTTGCCGCCACTGTACATAGATAGTCGGCAATAAAGTATTCTCCTGTTTGACAACTGCATCAAATGCCTTAACTGCTTCTGAAACATTTTTTATCTGTTGTGCAATTTCATCACGCGCCTTAGTCACTGATAATGATTGACCCGATTTTTTAAAACTACCTTTACGTTTTAATTTCTTGTTTTCTTTGTCAGCTGTCGTAGAGGGAGCACGGGCGGTGATTTGTGCATTTTGCACCGACCATTTTTGCACGGTGGTAAATAGCTTAATCCATAGCTCATTGAGTTTCTGCCATTCATGAACGACATTTGCAAAAGCATCTGTGGCCGATTGCGATAGAGTACATGCCTGCTCACGACCCTGCGCATGTTCAGCCAACACTTTTTGCTGCTCGTGTCCTTGTTTTTTAGCCGCTTTTTCGTATTCAGCAATAGTCTTTTCATTCTGAGTAATCTGTTTTTGCAGCTTTGCAATTTCTTCATTATGTTTATCACGAACCGCCTCCGTGGCAATACGTATGGCGGTATCTTGTGCATCGGCGATATCTTTTGTCCGGTTTTTTTCTAGCTCACGTAATTGGGTATCTAAATTTTGTTTTGCGGCTACATTCAGTTGCGCAGCATCTAACGCTCGTTGGCAGGTAGTCAAATTTCTGGTTAATTCTCTATTTTGAGCGGTTAAACGGGCAGCTTCAGTAGCAGCGGGACTATCAGCAGTAACCGCGTTGAGTTGCTCAGTTAATTTTGCAACGTGCTCTGTGCACGTAGCAAGATCTCGTTTTGCTGTTTCATATTCTGCAGTTTGCGTATCAAAGGTACCTTCAAACTCTTTTATCTCATGTTCCAATTTCGTATTTTTTGCCTGCAGCTTCTGTGCCACGTCTTTTTCTTTTTTTACCGTAGCACGACAGGCTATCAGTCCATCGGTAATCTGATTCATGGTAGCGGTTGCATGCTTAATAGATTCCACCGGCACCACCCCTACGGAGGCACCGAGTGCACCCGGTAAGATGCAGCAGATGAGTATTTTGTTTAGCCTCATGATTGTGGTCCTTGGAATATATTAGTTTTTTAACCTGCGGTTATGTTTGTTTGACCGGTTTTTTTGGCACCGATAATGTTTTACCGTCTCTCAGCTGCCTTAAGTTCGCCAGTACTGCTTGATAATGTTTTACTAATTCTGCACGATACTTCTTTTCTTTAGGCTCCTTTGAAACTTCTTGTAACTGTCTAATTAAACTCTCTACATTTTTTGTAACCTGACCAACTTTGTTACCGCCCCACGTCTCATCCTTTTGTTTATAAGCATTATTCGCATAATGGTTCAGATCAGCATCAACGGAGCGCATCACGTCAGCGTATGGTCCACTCGCTCCTGCTGCACCAGGTACCACAATTTTGCTCTTTTTAACTATTGCTTCCCCGCTGACTACTGCAGATTCAGCAGCCTCTTTAAATTCGTTCGCCGCCGCAACAGTCGCTTCTGGTTCCAGCTTTGCTTCAGGCACTACCGGTTGATTTTTTCGTTTCACCGCTACAACTGTACCACGTGCAGGCGCCACTGAACTAGAACTTGACAATGAGGATGCTGTAGTTGTGGCTGGGCTTTGGTGAATACTATTTTCAGCTTCCTGCAGTAACGATTGTTCTTCGGCATCTAATTTTTTTTGCTCTTCTTGCTCTTGTTGATCTTCTTCAAAAAATCTCTCCACTTGTTGCTGCAACGAACCAAAATCACTCGTGATAGTTTTTTCTATTTCTGCTCTAGCTTGATCAGATACAACTAACTCCTTCTTGATCTCAGGAACCGTAGTTTTTTGAGCTAACTGAGCAGACAATTCACTCTTCTGTTTTTTTAATGTGGTAATCTCTTGTTCTAATTCTTTCAATTTCAAACCAAATACTTTGTCCGTTGCCGCCATTTTCTCTGCATGATCTGCTTTGAGCTGCTCAATGTTGTTCTGATTTTTTTTTAATTTTTTGATTGTCTTTTCTAATGCAACATTTTGTTCAGTTAATCGTGTGTTTTCTGTGTTCAATCTTTCTAGGTCTTTATCAAATTGACTCATTTTACTTTGCTGATCTGCGAGTACTGTGTTATATCGTGCGTCTAGTTCTTTTTTTAAGTTCTGACGTTCTTGTTCAAGATCAGCAGCATAACTTTGTGCGCATTGTTCACGGAAGCCTTGCTTCAGTAGTTTCTTATAATTGCCTATTTCGCCATCCAATTTCCACACCTCTGCATCCAACTTCCCAATCACTTTCGTTGCTTCAGTTACCTGGTCAGCTGCTTGATTAAAAAACTCTGCTGGCGACTTACCACCCTGCTGAGCAGCATGGAGCATCACCAGGGAACCCCAGAGCGCACTGATCACCAGACTATTTCGTATCATTCCCATAGGTACTCCTTTTTTTAGTTCACTTTTTTATTCTTTGTCAGAAGTCGTCAACGTTTCGTTTGCTTGTTTGACTGCTGCATCAAGTTTTTGTAACGCACTTTCTAATGCAGCTTTTTTTTCCTGATATGCTGTGAACGCCGGTGAATCTTTGGCAGGTTGTGCCGGGGAGGGTATTTTGACTGATTCTACTTCCTGCTTAATTTTTTTTGCTGTTGCTTGTGCTGATTGAGAAACGGGAACCTGATTAATATCAAAATTTGTTTCTAATGCAGCTTTGATATCTTTATCTGTAATTTCTGTTGCGCTAGCAAACAGCAATTGACTGCCGCCTTCAGCGATTAACACAATGCTTACTAAAATTTTTTTTATATTCATAGTTTTATCCTTTTTTGTATGCAGTTCTCTTTGATTGATGATAAATTCTAATACCCATACATACTGTCTAATGCTAATGCACTTGGATTATATGAACTGGTAACCTTCCCAACCAATTGCTCTACCTCTTTTTCAACTTGCTCAAATAGCTTGTCATATGCTTGACATGCCCCACCTGCTGCTAACTGCGCTTTTATGCCGTTAATTTTTTGCACAAATTGAGCTAAATATGCTTTCTGATTTGCGATAGCCTCACGATCAACTGCACGCAATGTATCGCACGTTGATTTTTCTGCTCTGACAGCAGCATCGATAGCCGATTGTTGGTTTTTCTTTAGTGCTGCCAACTCTTTCATTGCAGTGTCTTTTTCCCGGGTAATGGTTGCTAATTGTGCTTTTTGTGCAGCAGTTTCTTCTTGCAAACGCGTATTTTCTGTTTCCAGTTGCTTAGACTTTGCAGCAGTTTCACGTGCTGCCTCGAGATCTGTTTGACAAGTTCGCAACAGAGCACCTTGGTCTTCCATCTGTTGTTGCCACACTTGTTGTTCCTTTTTAAAGTCTGCTTTTTGATTGCGCAAGGCGGCATCTCTGTCGCTAATCGTTTTTTTCAGATCAGCAACCTCGCCCGAAAGCTGAGCTACCTGTGCAGCTTCGCCACCCTTAGCAGCAACTTCTGCCGTTAATGTTTTGATTTGCCCCTCGAGCGCTGTATTTTTTGCTTTTTCTGCTTCCAACGCACCGGCCTGTTGTTCAATTTTTTCTTTTTCTGCCGAAAGCGCTGCCTCTGCTTGTGCTTTTTCACGGTACATAGCATCTTTTTCTTGTTGCGCAACACGCAGTTCGGCATTTTTGTCTTCTAATTCTTTTTGAAAGGCCGCAACCTGTTCTGATTGCTTGCCTTCAGCCGCTTTTTGTTCTGCTTCAAACTCACTAATTGCTTGCATTGCATCTTTGTTAACGGTTTCAACTAATGCCTTTTGTGCGGCAAGTTCAGCTGCTAAATCTTTATTTGCCTTGCTTGCATCAGCCTGCGCTGTCTGCAACGCCACTAGTTCAGCTTGTATTGTTTTATTTTCCTGAATCAATCTGTCTTTTTCTGCATTTATTTGCGTGGTTGCAGCACGCACCTGCTCAGCTAATTTGCCTTTGGCGTCATCAGATAATCCTTTTTGCCCCAACTGCTCTGTTAACTTGCCAACCTGAGCTGTTGCAGCTTGTAATTGTTGTTGAGTTTCTACAACCTGTTGCTCTAATTCTGTTATTCTTTGTACCTTTCCAGCCACCTGCTCTTCTGCCGTCCGAACTTTTCCTGCATCTACTGCAAGGCGCCCATTCTCTTCAGTCAAACGTTCTAATTGGCTGGTCAATCCTGCCAACTGCGCTTTTAACTCAGTAGATTCACCCGACTCGCCAGCCACACTTGGACGACGCGAACCGAAACCCCCTAGTACTTCGGCACGCTCACGACCGCCACTCGCCTCCCGGCCAGCTGCTTTTTCTTTTGTTTTTTCAATGAGCGCTATTTTGCCCGTTATTACCTTTTCACGGTCAGGGCCCAGTTTGCCGGTTTTACGGGCACGGTCAAGCCACCTGTTAAGACGCTCTTTCAAAGTATAAAGATTTTCCGAATTACTAGAATTTACTATGTTGTTTTCAGTCGCATCTGTGTCAGTTAACTGTTTGTATTCTTTCATCAGCCAGCCATCATCAGAACGCGATGACGCACCACTATCTGTACTGGCAATAATCATTAATGCCACTATTATTCTGTACATCATAAACACCCTTACCTCCCATTTTTATTGATCTTCGGCCCATGGCCCGCCTCATTACTGTCCAGTGTATAAAAACGGCAGTCAAAAACACAAGAGAGCAAGAAATTTTTTTAGGATAGTAAGGTACTGTATTAATTCAGCATACAAAAAGCCGCGGAGTTACCGCGGCTTGTAATATCATCAGTAAGGTTAGTACTTGAGATTATTTCAAAAAATTTAAAGATTCAAGTGTTTTAGTTTTATCTTGCGCATACCCAACTGACCAATTGTAGGCATCCAGATAAAATTCGGCCTCTCGTTGCAATTCCGCTAAGAGTGTATTGAGCTTTCCTTGAGATTGTGCATCAATCCCAAAATTACTAGGTGCTTCTTTGATTGCTGCTAAATTGTTATAAAAGTCTTTAAAGATAGGTTGCTTGACATCAATTGATTTATCAAGGTTATATTTTTTCTTCAAAGCTTCTTTCTCTCCTTGTGCTACATCCCCTATGCCCAAAATCCATCCCATCAATACCCGTAGCTCATTTTTTGGAGTAGCTAATTCAGCTCGCTTTCCCAAAATGTTATTATAAATTGGCCCGAAAACATCCCTAACTAATGGTGAAATATGGTCTGCTTTTACTAATGCAGTTTTAAGTTGATCAGCTTTATTAGTTCCTTCAAACCCCAATTCGGAAAGTCTAGTGTATTTACTTTCCACTATTGGCCAGCTAAAGGCGTTATTGAAATGCTTTTCCCCACTACCTTGTATATAGCCTGTAATTAACGCATAAAAACCTTTTTGATCGCTACCTTGAAGAGCACCGAAGAGATCATTTTTTGCTGTATTATCTGAAACCAATCTTCCATAAAATGGAAATTGTTTATCTTTCGTATATCGAGAAACAAATTGTTTTAATTCACCAAACAACGGCTTAAATTTTTCCTGAACCGACCTTTCTAACACCGTCTCCACTGGCTGTGATGATATACCAAAATGTTTACTAGCAAACAATGCAGATACTTGGTCTAACGTTCCGCCATCGTATAATTTTTTTGCAAATAAACCATGCCAAAAGCGTAGTAATTCCGTGTCATCTGCAAATTTTTGTAATGCAACGCCTTTTGTTTCTAGAGTGTCAATAGCCCCTAACGCTTCATTTAATGCTTTAAGCACAGTATCGCGTCGACCTTCCGCGCCCGAGAGAGAGACGCCAAACCTGCCACCGATATCGTTAGTGAAATCTTTTTTTAACTGTACCACCGCAGCATGAAGTTTTTTTAACTCAGCTGCTACACCCTCATCTGTTGACAACTTTCCAAGCTCGCTGTCTGTACTCAAAAGTTCGGGGTTCATCAGGAATGAGGAAGAAGCACTGCTGCTTGACGCCGATGAGCTTGATAAGGAGCGTGACGCGCTCGACGACGAGCTGGATGATGCCATTGGTGTGACTGGTTTTGCTGGAGCTGCTGTGGATGCTGATGCTCGTTCATCTACGATTTCTTTTAATCGAACAAAACTCAATTCCAAAAGCCCTGGGTAGGGGTTACCAGTAAATGCCTTAAAATCTCTGTCTATATTAATTTGATCAAGGTTGGACTTAATATCATTCAAAGAAGATTTTCCCGTTTCTAGATTACCAAAAATTCCTTTGAGAGCTACTTTTTTATTTGTAGCAATAGCGTCCAGTAAAGAAACTTCAATATTTTTTTCTTTAGGCAACCTCATTGTATTGAACGTTTTCAAATCAAACGTATCGGTTGCAAAAAATGCATGCAGCGAAGTTAAAAAGTTAATGTCAAAGTCAAAATGTCTTTTAATGTTTTCTGTTTCTTGTAAAGAACTGCTGATGACACCAAGTTGAGTTACCGCTCCGATATGTTGAGTCAAGAATTTTTTCACGTTTCCCATGCGGTCACCACGTACACTGGCAACAGATTGAATAGACATACTAACCCCACCCGTTAAGCCAGTAGTCTCATCGGGCTTTGAAAATGTATGAAATATTTTTTTAAGCTTCGTCACCAATGCTACTACATTTTGCCCGGCAGTTTTTAGGTCAGTTGTAGTCAATTTGTCATACAGTGCACCATTTACTTGCAATATCGTTGGATTATCCCAAAATGAAACGACAGCCTCTCCTGGTTTTGACGTAACCGAAACTGGTGAAGTTTGTGGGCCTGATGTTTTTGGCAACGTTGTTGAGCTTGATGAAGCTGGGACGGACGCTACAACGGTTTTTATTTGGTCAACGCTAATATCTCTTGCAGCCAACGATTGACGTGCTGCAACAAGGACATTTTCAAACTCGAGATGCTTTGTTGAAACCGTCCAATTGTACTGATCAATACGGTATGTAAGCATACTGCGGAGTTTCGCTTTCACCTTATTTATAGCTGCTTTTTGTACAGTTGACCCAGGTATACCAGGCAGTATTTCAATGCATAAAACGTACAGTTCCCCGAACGTATTAGTCGGTGTGCCAGTCTGACCCGCAGCCCCTAACAACGGCGCTAGAGATTGCTGCATATCTTTTTTAATTTCATCATCTTTAGCTTCACCACTTAACTTATACCATTTACCCATCTCAGTATCGATTTTACTAAGATATGTATCACTAGCCGCTGAAAGTTTATGTAACTCGTCATACCACGATTTAAATTTATCCTCTTTAACCGGAAATAATTTCGTTACCATATTGCCAAGCAGTCCAGCATATGCATCACGATTTAGAGCATCATACTGCGCGTTCGCTGCATCCTTCACCTTTGTTAGTAGGACAGTATAAAAACCCTGATTTAGTACACTGGCTTGAAAGTCATTTTCAAAATAACCACCGCTAATCAAACCAAGTCCAAGATCAAAATAGAAAGGGTATTTTTTCTGCTTACTAGCAAGATCGTCAAACAAAGCAAAAGTCATAAAAGGCTTAAACGCCGTAGGTCCCGTGTAACTACTCGACAACCTATCTTTAACCAATGTGGCTGTCTTTGTACTGAATCCAAAAAACGGATCCATTAATGCGGTAAATTGTTTCGCCAAAGAAGCAAAATCCAGGGGGGTAGCGGTAAAAAATTGTATCCAATTCTCTATAACGGATTCATCATATTTAAATGTATACTGCGCATTGTTATCGGTAAATAATTGTTTGCCCGCAAATTGAGTATTAATGCGTTCAAAAATACCATGCAATTTTGTTAATGATGCATTAATAGCTTTTGTACTATTTGAGATAGTATTGAATACAGTTGTAGATTTCTTAAATAATTGTTTTAATTTTTCAATTTCTTCATTCAGCTGTATAAAATCGTCTTTCACTGTTTCTTTATCAACTAATCGTTCATACAACGCACCACCTTCGAGCAAATTCAACGGTTCATACCAGAATGACAGTTGAGCATCATATTCGCCTTCACTCAACGCTGGTGCTTTTTGTGCTGGAACTGGTGAAACTGGTTGTTGTGGCTGACCTTGACTGCTTGTGACAGGATGCTTTGGCAAGACTGGTCTGGCTTGTGATAACGATGAGTCAGACAAGCTACCTGTTGATTTACGAGGAGATTCATCCCAAAATCCCGCAGGCATACCAGGGATATCTTCTGCAACATCACTACCCATAGCAACTTCTGATACTCGAGCTGTTTTTGCGCGAGATCTACTCCTTCCACTCTCTGCTTCTGTGCCCCCACCGCTTTCTTCTTCAGTATCTTCCCATGATACTCCTGCTACTGGTCGTCCCTCTCCTGACTCACCCCAAACACTATGACTAGCTTCGTCAATCTCTTGTTGTTTTAACGTGATCTCACTACCAACACTGGAAATCCTTCTGTCCAGCGCTTTGCTAGCACCGCGGGTAATTTTGTACCGGGGCGCATCTTTTTGTAAATTTTCCAGAGCCTGCTGATATTGTTGAATATCCTCAAGCAACATATTCTCCGTATCTTTTTGCATCAATTCAGAATACCGCTGATTAAATGCCCGTTGCTCGGGATCAGTGATAATCCCCCGCACCACCCCCGGTTTACCTGCCACAATTGATCCGGTGAGACTGATCATCAACAGAAGATATACGACGGTTCTTTTCATACTATTACCCCTTCTTTATCTACTTTTTACCTAAAATGAAAAGCCGAATTTACCCCAGAGCACCCAGCGTTCAAGCGCTGCGTTGTTTGCTTGGGAAAATTCTCCGGACCCGCCAAAATTCACAAATGCTGGATATTCCCGTTCATCCCATCGATAACCAAGCGATGCATAGAGCGTATGGGTCATGACGGCCGGTTGCGCGCAGGATGCTAAATCAAGGTCAGATTCTTTGAGGCAGTTTGCTTTATAATATTCAAGGGACACATCCGGTAGTGATGGACCACCTGCTTGGTCATCTTCCAAACGGAAGTTACCGGTCACGTCACGAATCGGGTTCGTGTACCCTTGACCATGCCAGTGTTTGATCGCAATGCCGGATGGGAATGGACAGGCTAATTTCACGTTATCCGATTTGCGATAGTACAGATTGTACCCCGCTTCACCCTGGAACCCTTTGTACGTACTGAACACGAACGCACTGTTGATATCAAACAGGTACCCGGGCGTCACGTCGACCGGTCTGGTCAGCAGGTTGATACCAGGAGTAAAGAGATAGCCGTTTTGCGTAGCGGCCGCCAATGCTGCCTGTGTGTAACTTTCATACAACTGAATGTAGCGGGTGTACGGTTTGTTTTTCAGGTCAAGTGAACGTATTTGTTGCCGTTGAAAGAGATATTCTGAGTGAATCGCATATTCAAGACGCAGATCATACCCACGGTCTTCCCGTTCCCAGATGCGGGCACCACCAGAGGTACCAAACATTGCTGCCACGTGTCCACCATTACCCACGATCGGTTCAAAGATGTACACCCCTTTTGGACGGGTGCCGGTTGGTATTTTCACACCCAGGTAGGATTCAAAGTGGCACGGATGGCGCTCAAGCCATTCGATACCTAATTTCACTTCAATATCGGCCAGTCCGGTTTTGCCCATGCTGCGAATATCTTCCGGATTGTCACTCCATTTTGCATCACTCAGCCGACCATATTTCCACGCTGATTGACGGTACGCTTGGATCATACTGCCTTCGTATCCCGGTAGCGCACCACCACTGGCATCGATCACCTTTTCTTTCATCTGGAATGTGTTGCTGATATGCGTCAACGGGGAGGAGATACTGAAAAAGAGCGCGCGGTTATTTTCATCATCACGCCACAGATCGGCACGGTAGTGCATACCTAACCCAATAACGCTTTGCTTTGGGTGGAACTCAATTTCACTGCGGTAACTACCGTCAACCGTGCGAATATTAAAGTGTGCTGCCAATAGATTCTGGTACAATCCAGTTGTAATTGGGTTTAAAATCCGTTCATCAACGATTAATTTTGCTAATCCAAACGGCGTGAAATACCGACGAATGCTGTCATTGTCATCTGACCGGGCACCAAATAATGCTACCTGGAATGTTTGACCACTGCCACCTTCCCGTGCATGCAACCGATCATCCCGAAATCCGGCATTCAGTTCCGGTGATTGGGACTGAAAGAGTTGACGTGCCGACAGATAACTGCGGCCCGTTTCATCGTAGTCATTACTTTCGTCCGCCACCCCGCACTGCTCCGCTCCCACATTCACTGCCACCATCAGGCAGATACTCATCCCTGCATAGTTCCATTTTGCTTTATTCATACTATCCCTTACTGTTTACGGTATGATTTCGTTATTTAACTCCAATTTTACGGTCGGCATTTCGGCGAGGTTATTCAGTTGAAATGCCATAGTACTGTAAAACTTTATTCTTTTCTTCTGAATGAAAGAATACATGACCAACTTGTGATGAAAATTCATCCACTAGTTTTTTAATCAGCTCCTTGTTGGCCTTTAATTGTGGCGTCAACTGATCTATATATCCTATAAGTTGACCAGAAGACCATTTTTTTTGCCGATCGCTTGCTACAGAAAACAACGTATTAACCCAGTCTTTAACGTCAAACTCGCAGTCTAGGTGTCGTTTAGGAAAGGAACTTTTTGGAACCTGTTCATATGCATTTTGTACGGTCTTATAAATTGCAGTAACCTGTGCCGTTATATTATTATCTGCAGTCAGAGGACCATTCATTGGATCCATATAGTACATCTCAAGAAAAGAAGATATATCAATTACAATCGATAAAAGTACAAAGTGCCCAACGTTCTCACCAACAGTTTTTAATAAAATTAAATGGAAAGTTTTTCTGCTTTTGCCTTTGATAGCCTTAACGAGGTCTTGTTGTAAACCGGCTAATGTGTCTTTATTTGCTTGGTCAATATTCTCTGCAGCTTTTGGAAAACGTTCAACATCATAAAATAGATTGTTATTTTGCGGACTACCTTCATAGACACGAATATCAATATCTGAGGCTATCAAGCTGCGCTTATAGTCAGATATTACGCTGAGTAATTCAAGGGTCGTAGGCTCTTGCTTTAACTCATCAGCTGCTTTTAATATAGCTCCATATTTATCCTTAATTAGTTGTTTGATATCATTACCATGAACTACTTCCTGGTTTTTAAGATTCAAGTAATATTCATTAATAGCAGCAGCATTTGCTATTGAATAATAACCACATCCCTTATTCGTTTGTTGTGGCATAGAGGAAAATTGTACGAAGTTAAAATATGGTTCACCATCAGACTGTTCAATTTCAAGTCGAATACAGCCATCCTTCTTTGGAGTTAACGTAATGCGTTCACCACCGCTAGCCGTTGATGCACTGCCTTTTGCAGGTGCAGTAGTACTAGATGATGGGGCAGGCGTAGCAGGCACTGTTGACCCTGCTTTGGTTGTCAATTGTGCAATACGGTCAGTCGCGTTGTGATCAGCAGCACCTAAAAACTCTACTAACTCATCATCGGAAGATTTTACCGCGCCTCCATTTGCATACCATTGATATTGCTGGTACAAGTAGCGCACCTGCTTATATATAAACTTCATAGTCTCATTGTTTAATCCTGTTAATTTAGATACGGCATTATAAAACAACACAAACAATCCAGCATCATCTTTTGTGAATTTTTTTACCCTCTCTGGTAAAGCAGCATTCACTCGTTCTAGCAATGGATCTTTAATATTAGAAGACATCAGAAAATTTACGAAATCGTCTATTTGGCGATTTACTGCATTAAAATCAACACTAGATTTAATAATTTGCTCTTCATACGCTGCAAGCTGATTCAGACAAATATCAATTTTTTTTGCCAGCAAAAACAGTTCAGGATATTCCTCTTCTTTTATTCTAAGGACACTCAAATTTTGTGTTTGTGGACTATATTTCCGATCTAAGAACGTAATTTCTGTATTATACAGATCGGCGGCCCGTGCATTTAACGTCGGCAAAACGTACTCAAGGAATGTTTTGTATTCACCAAACTCATTAAAATCTTTTAATTGCAAGTTTTTGGCAATGGCAAGAGCCAAAGAAACCGGAAAATCAGATGCTTGAAAGTCCTTTTGTAAATAATACAAATAGTTACACATGCTGCTTATCTGAGCTATATTTTTTGATTTTCTTTTAAGTATAGCTTGAATTGTATACTCACCTGCCCCAACGCCAATCACAGATGGTTTAAATGTCATAATGAAGGCTAGTGATTTACGGCATTCTTTTTTATTTTCGTGGGACTTTTCACATTGCATACCAATAAAAAAAGCGGACAAGTGCTTTAATGTATTGGAATCTTGTTCAAATGAAGGACCCAGGTTAGCTGAATTTTTTTTAAAAAATGCATTGTCAAGCAAAAGTAATACTATATCATGCAAAGCATCAGTAACTGCATTCTCTTTATACCCTTTCAATGCAGTATTAAAAGACTCTATGTGTTTTTGCAAGGTCTGAGCGAGTGCTTGCTGATTATTATCACTAAACACCTTGGCGATAGCACTATCAGCATCAGTCAATAAGTTTGGATTTAAAATAAATGAACCAGTTTTCACTGGAACAATTTCCCCCTCCGTATACGTCCTTGGTGGGAAGTTCTTTATTTTCTTAACCTTTTGTATTTCAGTATTTTGTATTTGGCGAACTTTTATTTGTGACAGAGGTTGCACTGCTATTTGCGCGCTTTCCTCAGTTCCTTTTCTTGTTTTTTCCCTCGTGTCTTTATTTATTTTTTCCGGTGAAACTTTTGACTGCATTTCTTTCTTACCACGCTGTGTCGTGTTATCAGCTTCTGCTTCATCAGCACCCCAAAAAGGTAACTCGCTTACAAGTACCTTACTCTTTGCTTCATTCATCTCAGCAGTTTTTTTATTCAACTCATTTCTAGTCATCGGGACAATTCGTTTGCCGGGGGACTGTTGCATAACCTGACCAACCAATGCTTCATGTGCCGTTAATGCATTGTTATCAAGCTGCTCAACATCTGTATCAAGTACTTTATCAACCTGTGCATTAAACGCCCGTTGCTCGGGGTCGGTGGTAATGCCACGTACACGACCCGGGTTACCTGCCACAACTGATCCAGTGATACTGATCATCACCAGAAAATATACGACGGTTCTTTTCATACTATTACCCCTTCTTTATCTACTTTTTACCTAAAATGAAAAGCCGAATTTACCCCAGAGCACCCAGCGTTCAAGCGCTGCGTTGTTTGCTTGGGAAAATTCTCCGGACCCGCCAAAATTCACAAATGCTGGATATTCCCGTTCATCCCATCGATAACCAAGCGATGCATAGAGCGTATGGGTCATGACGGCCGGTTGCGCGCAGGATGCTAAATCAAGGTCAGATTCTTTGAGGCAGTTTGCTTTATAATATTCAAGGGACACATCCGGTAGTGATGGACCACCTGCTTGGTCATCTTCCAAACGGAAGTTACCGGTCACGTCACGAATCGGGTTCGTGTACCCTTGACCATGCCAGTGTTTGATCGCAATGCCGGATGGGAATGGACAGGCTAATTTCACGTTATCCGATTTGCGATAGTACAGATTGTACCCCGCTTCACCCTGGAACCCTTTGTACGTACTGAACACGAACGCACTGTTGATATCAAACAGGTACCCGGGCGTCACGTCGACCGGTCTGGTCAGCAGGTTGATACCAGGAGTAAAGAGATAGCCGTTTTGCGTAGCGGCCGCCAATGCTGCCTGTGTGTAACTTTCATACAACTGAATGTAGCGGGTGTACGGTTTGTTTTTCAGGTCAAGTGAACGTATTTGTTGCCGTTGAAAGAGATATTCTGAGTGAATCGCATATTCAAGACGCAGATCATACCCACGGTCTTCCCGTTCCCAGATGCGGGCACCACCAGAGGTACCAAACATTGCTGCCACGTGTCCACCATTACCCACGATCGGTTCAAAGATGTACACCCCTTTTGGACGGGTGCCGGTTGGTATTTTCACACCCAGGTAGGATTCAAAGTGGCACGGATGGCGCTCAAGCCATTCGATACCTAATTTCACTTCAATATCGGCCAGTCCGGTTTTGCCCATGCTGCGAATATCTTCCGGATTGTCACTCCATTTTGCATCACTCAGCCGACCATATTTCCACGCTGATTGACGGTACGCTTGGATCATACTGCCTTCGTATCCCGGTAGCGCACCACCACTGGCATCGATCACCTTTTCTTTCATCTGGAATGTGTTGCTGATATGCGTCAACGGGGAGGAGATACTGAAAAAGAGCGCGCGGTTATTTTCATCATCACGCCACAGATCGGCACGGTAGTGCATACCTAACCCAATAACGCTTTGCTTTGGGTGGAACTCAATTTCACTGCGGTAACTACCGTCAACCGTGCGAATATTAAAGTGTGCTGCCAATAGATTCTGGTACAATCCAGTTGTAATTGGGTTTAAAATCCGTTCATCAACGATTAATTTTGCTAATCCAAACGGCGTGAAATACCGACGAATGCTGTCATTGTCATCTGACCGGGCACCAAATAATGCTACCTGGAATGTTTGACCACTGCCACCTTCCCGTGCATGCAACCGATCATCCCGAAATCCGGCATTCAGTTCCGGTGATTGGGACTGAAAGAGTTGACGTGCCGACAGATAACTGCGGCCCGTTTCATCGTAGTCATTACTTTCGTCCGCCACCCCGCACTGCTCCGCTCCCACATTCACTGCCACCATCAGGCAGATACTCATCCCTGCATAGTTCCATTTTGCTTTATTCATACTATCCCTTACTTTTTTAAAAGAGTATTCTTATGCCTTACCTGTTCTTTAGATTCCTATCATTATATATTCCATGCAGTCAACTGTTTTATTTTTAACAGGCATCAACCCGCCATACGTACGGCATAGTTAAGCACCAACAGGAGCAGGCATCCAAAAATCAAGACAAGTATGCATGTAGAAAAAGCTGGAACAAACAGCACCAAAAAAGAAAAACGTAGGTAAAACAATACTAGAAAAGCACAATATAGATCAGCTCACCGAGCAACGCAAAAAAATAGAGTAATAGTATCAGGCCAAAAATAAGGATAAACAGAGATACGCAGTAGTAATAACGGGATGACAATAGACGACAGACTATTTTGGCAGGGAAACAGATGATGGCGCTTGCTGTGCCACAATATAAGCATGGCATCTTGCCTGTTCTTCTGGGGTAATTAATCTACGTGCATACAATTCATCGACGAATACCTTAGCAAAATCAGGGCCATTATCCTTAATCATACCGCGCAAATAGGTCTCAATAAAACGATTTATAAAAGAAACATTCCGCTCGACAGCTCGTTCTTCTTTTATAATGCCTTGAAAGCTTGTTACCACTTCATCAACATTGATCGGACAACTATACTCGATCTGTGGAAACGGTTTTTGAGCCTCAGCATAAGCCTCTTTTACTAGCATATACAGGGTATTAATCTGTAAAATTACGGCATTATCTTTGGTAAGCGGCCCATTTTTTGCATCGGTATAAATCATGTTAAGGTCATTTTTTCGCGGATCGATAATGAGTGAAAATAGAACATAGTGCCCTGAAAAACTACTCCCGCTCATTTGACTTGGCTTAAATAAGATAAAATGAATATCCTGTACGGTATTTTTTTGTAACGCATTTTTAACCCAATTTTTTACCAATAAAAGGGAATATTCCGGCACCCTTTCTAATTTACCACCCTTTTCTCCAAATCCGATTAGCTTTTCAGTAGAATGTTCGATAACAAATTCCCCGCGCTTTTCAAGATTAAGAGAGCATATTTTTAATGACAACGCTTGTGCAAGTAAACCGGTAGCCTTATAGCGTTTTATTGTTTCATCTAATTCCTCGAACAGCGCCTCTTGTTGCACGGCTAAACCATCATTCTGTATCTTTTTATATTTTTCGCTCGCTTCGGCAATAGTGGTACTATTGATTTCCTTTCCTTGTTTGACCAGATCGTGTATAGCCGCGGCATTGGCAATTGCAAAAAATCCGCACGCCTTGCTTTGCCCTTGTGCAGGTGCTGTATAGTGCACCATATTATACAAGGGGCTTTGTAAGCGCTCATCTTTAATTTCAAGCCTGATACACCCGGACTCTTTTGGTAACTGTATGACTCCCTGCAGAATCTTCGGATTTGCGACCACCGACTGAACTACTGTTGGCGGCACACTCAGTGGCGCAGCAGATCTTTCTTCAGGCATTTCCCATTCAAGTACCTGCTCTTTATCTTCAGTCACCAGAGGTTTATTTACCAGCTGTTTTGATTCGCCTTCTTTGGACATCCCAGACTCAGGAACGCGTGGCTGTTCACCAATTGGTTGAGATTTTTTTGTCTTCAAAAACGGGCCTTTTAATCTCTCGTCAAAACGCGCATGCGCTTCAAGTTCTTCCCAATCGATTTCACCAGGTTCCAGCTCAGTCTTTTTTGGCATATAGAGGGACTTTAAAGAATTAAGGCGCTGTAATATTACCTGAAGTTGTTCACTTAGTGAAACAGGACTGTTCGGTGCACCAAACAAATTTCTACAGGCTTGATAGGATAAACCACCTCTTCCGGCTTGCTCAACTATACCAATGATATATTCCCTATCGTGATCAAATTTCTCGATAATATCTTCAATAGCAGATAGCTGCAACAACTTCTCAATAGCATACTTTTTATTATCCGGAATATCCTGACAGTTTATAATGTCTTGAAGCGCTGTATAGAGTGAACATGCATATTGATTAATGACTGAATTGAAACCATCCTTGACGGTCATTGAATCGTTCAGTACTGATGGTAGCTTATGTTGACCCGGATCACTCGACCCGACATTAATGCGCTCCTCCTGTTCCTGATACCATTTTTCCAGCTCAGGATCACCAGAAAATAATGCTTCAAGTCGCTCACGAGTCACATCAATCATTTTATTCAAGTCTAATGCCCGTTTTTCTGCCACTATAACCTGACGGCCCCCGTAAACCCGATCTATATCAGACAATAATTCCCTCATATTTTCTTGTAACAGGACCGCAAGTGGACGATTACCGGGACGTTCTGGATTGGGGCATACTAAGAATTTATTTTGAATAAGGCTTTTCTTAAGCTGGTCGCTATTTGGATCTTTTTTTGCCGCACTTAATAATATTTGCATACGTCTGACTGGCTGAAAATCGACCGGCTGCACTACTAAGGTATTAATCAACGGCGAACCTTGTTTAAATGTTACACCATCACCCTGTTTCACTGAATATTTTTCAAGAAACTCACATAACCGCGATTTAGTATCCTTTGCCAGAACCGAAAACATAGTCAAGAGATCCTGAGTCACCCATTGGTTCGCCAAATACGTATTTAATACGTTGCCTGCCGGTGTTATTTCATTCTTACGTACAGAACTACCTTGTGATGCGGCAAGCTCTCGCGTGAGACTGATCCCCAAAATCGCTCCCGTCAGAAAAACACCCATATATCTTTTTGCCATTTTTTGCTACCCCCCATTTATCTATTAATACTGTTAGGATACATAAAAGTAATATATTAATTCAAGTTATTTTAAAAAACTCGACCATGAAGCCCTACGCTACCGTAAAAACTTTGGCGAGCGACTGATCAAAGCATTTTTATCGCATCATTACCGTCCTAAATGCCACAACACACCACGTACTCCCCCGTTATCCCAGTACCCTATGACATTTTTTAAAAAAAGTATATAATACTTTGTAATATTATATTATAAAAAAGGCGTTAATATCATGTATTTTATTATACGATTATTTTCAATACCGATACTGTGGCTACTTGTAGCGCTACAACCAACAGAACTAATTGCTTTCCATAAAAAGGTAGAAACAAGAGCAGGAACACCTACACAATACACTATAAACTCTGACCAACTCATGGGCGCTACCATCTGCGCAGGGGCCGACGTTGCTTTGGCGCGCATACGGGAACAAAAACTTACTACGCAGGCATGGGTACTCAACGCACTTGCAGCTGCCCTTGCTCGACAGGTCACCATCGACAATTTTATGAACCTACCGGGATCCCCTGTGCATAAAGTATTAGGGATAGCCGGATCAACGGCCATTGATACCGTCGTCACGTTACTACAAGAATCATCATTGGGGCAGGAGATAGCAGATGATATGCCACTAGCCCAGATGTATCGTCACCTAACCCCAAAGCCAGCGCGACGGGTGATCGGCAGCATGGCGCGGCATGCACAATCGGCCGCGATACGGTATGCGGTGCAGACAAAGGTAGCTGCTCATGCGGGGAATAATATGGCTACGACGAATGTGGTACCTCACAAAAAGGTAGATTGGGAAAAAAAGGCAGCAGAAATAAAGCAAAGTTCTGAACATAATAAAAAAATTATAGCTCAAAATTTTCCCAAAGGTACTCCCAGGACGAAAGAAAGAAAACAAAAAGAAAGAGAAACAATAGCAGCATTCCTAGCAAGCAAGGCGCCATTGGAATATCTACAAGCACCTCAAGAATATAAAGAATACTTAGCATTGTATTGTCAGTAAATAACATCACTACTATCTCCCCATGACGTCTCTCACTAAATTCCTATTTTTCATGACAATCATTAGCACATTCTACCCAAATAAAGCTATGGATTATATTCCAGTGCTCATGTGCGGTATAGCAGACATCGCATTTGAACAAGCGAAAAATAACCCGATAACCACTCAAGCGCCACTGCATGAAAAAACCCTATTCACGCTCTGTGGATCCTTAAGCCGTACCTTAGTAGTGGAACAAGTAAGAGACACTGATAATATTCTGGATCTAAGACGTATACTACGCATTGCAACCATAACTAACCTAGATGCAATGGTAACGTTACTCAAAAGGATGCCATCGGTTCAACAAAAGATGAAAACATTGACCCGGGAATACAATAGAATCCCACCAATAGTTCGTTTTCCGCTCAATATACTCATCAACTATGGGCAAACATTCTTAGCGCAACAGCTGGTATTACTCATTCCTCATAGCGCTTGAAATAACTTTTATGTCAGCCCAGGAGATGCGGCATTACATAACCTGGCCATAACACCAGCAATGTAACGTAAAAAAAACTATGTCGTAAAAGTGTAATATGCTCTGCATGTACCCCTATGGAGTCTGAGGTTCATCACCTGATGAAAAAATATTTTACGAATGTTAAGTTCAACTATATACTACGTATTATAGAAATAAATACGCTTAAATAAGGGCGACTTCAAAGCTGAAATGAATCAGTGTTAACGTGCCCGCAACACAGGGCATCGACTATGAACATACTACAGAAATTTTTGCGTACCGCATCATCTGTACATTATGTGGTATACACAACAGTATTGTGCACATTATGCGTAGTGCCTGATACGATTGCCGCCACCGCACAAAAGTCCGGCATTCACCCCGTGGGTCGAGTAGCATTAGAGCTCGCGGATGAGGCAATTACTACTGCAATAGTCAAAAAATTCGAAAAAGACAATAATACGCCATTTGAATACATTGCTGGTACTGTTGGTTCATCATTGATGCGTAATCTGAGTATAGCAAACGGCAGTCTCGATGCAAAAAAATTACTCGCCGCAACAGCATTAGATTCTGCCGTCACATTATTGAGAAAATCTACATTGGTCACGCAACACCTTAACCAATTACCACCCCAAGTAACTCAAGCCTGGCACTATTACGAACAAAACACACCAGAAGACCTAAAACGATGTTTCAATTGGTGCGCACGCAATGGACAGACATTGTTTGCCCAGATGATTATTGCACAGTTGATGCAGGGTAATAGCGGTGGCACAACGCAGACAAATCGGGCTCAAGTCACTTTATCTAAGAGTACAAGTACATCGACTGCTACCCCTACTAGCGATTTAGCAAGCACAACAAGTACCGCTCTCTCAACAACAGGAACGAGCACAAGCACCAAAAAAATCAGTTCTCTACCTAAAAAAACAACGCAAGCATACTCTAGAGTTGCAGATTCTGAAAAAGTAAATCTAAAAATAGTAAGGCATGGCACAGGAGAAAGAAAAGGGCTCGTAAGTATATCCTATCAAAGAAAAGAAAGGGGCGAAGAAGGCCTTGTAAGTCATATTGAGTACTTAACCCAAGAGCAGTCAAGAGGATTTAAAATAGCCTGCTGGCAAGCATATTCAAAAGAACACAATCCAAATCAAGGTAACACAGAAAATAATAATGATCTTCAGAAATGGATTAATTATGGATTCCCTGAAAAGCAGTTAAGTAACTTTGGAAAAAAACTCTTCAAAAAAAATTGCCAACGTCAAAGTACACAGATCGCTCAAAAAATCTTCCGAAATCCTGCATCAATGAATGCAACAGAATACGTAATTAAAGGAATAGAGGTAACCCCGGATAAACAAACAAAGGTATTTTATTCGACAGATATGGGTCACTATAGCACAGTTTTATCAGATAAAGTCGCAAATGATTTGATAGAGGCATGTAAATTCGTCACAAACCCTGATAAAAAATCGCTTGAAAATGAACCAAAAAATATAAGACTTGAAGCAATATTTAATACATGGACTCAGAATTATGGACTTGAGCTAACGCATATCAAAAACTTGATTCATCGATCAAAATCTACAATACAAGGCAAAAAATTAGCACCATCACAACGCACGCGCGATCAAAGAAAGAAGCAAAAATCTCTAACCCTAGAATTAGAAACCAACGGTAACTTGATACCACTAATACCTGATTCTGCAATCCCTGATCAAAAAAATGATCGTACAATTCTTGCATTTATGCAAACCACCGGAAAAAAACAAAATTTAACGCAATCCACTTACAGCGTACTTCAAGAAGGCGACATACTGCTTGATAAGTATGGTAACCCAATAAATACTTCAAACACATTACCTACTGTACCAGGTGCTCTATATCCACAACTCCCCGATTATGTTCGTTACCCACATCCTGGTACTTTAAAACTATCCCCTACACCTACTTTTTTTGGACCACATCTGCCTGTCAATTATGTGCCAACTTCAGACACAACTAAACAACCTACTCAAACTACAACGGTATCCGCGACGACAAATGTTCCTAAAACGGACGTATATGCATCAGTTAGCACAGCAGCACGTGATCTTTCACCACAATCACCTAGTACTCCCACCCAAGTCAGTCTAGCAAATAATAACAGTTCATCAGGATCCACAACTTCATCCTCAGCTACCGCAACAGTAAGCAGTCCTGCCACCAACAACGCGCAGGCAATTCATAGCTCCGCACCAGCAGGAGGCAACGGATTGGTATTCAGTCCTCAAGAACCAAATCTAGGTTTAGAAACTCAATTACCTACTGGCGGGTATACGGTCATCACAGCAACTACGACGCCTTCTATTAACTCAACAGACACTGTGGGGAAAAAACAATATATGTCACTGGAGCAAGAATTTACTGAAAAATTAAATGCAAAATCGAAAACTTTATTATTCCAAAAAGCATATGATGTCCTAAAATCCTAATACAACTTGCTAAAAACTTAACGATTCACAACCCCAATGAAACACCTCTTAAACCTTCTCATTATCCTATCTCTGCTACCTGCTACGCAACCAATCTGTGGTATGTCTCCTACCAAAATATACGGCAAAAGAGCCTTAACGGTACTGACTCAACCCACGTGTACTGGAGCGACGCCATCGCCCTATGAACTCGCACGGATGTTCACGGAAGACACATTGCATGAAGCCGTTAAATATACCTTAACCCCAAATAATAAAACAGGGGTGCTGAGCACATACTATGTAGGTATGGCTGCTATCGATTCTGCTCATCTTTTGAACCACCATAAAGCTCGTAAGGTTATTCCCTTAATTTTGGCAAAAGCAGGAATCGATATCCTATTGAACGTAATTCCGGAAGAAACTGAGATAGGGAAAAAAATAGTCGCATATCTAGACGCAACACCTATCTTTCAGCACGTGAAAACAACCTACAATAAGATTATACCGATAAAATATCAGCCTTTGGTTGGCAAGGGAGTGAAATGGTTAACCTTACAAGGACTAAAAATGCAGCTGCTAAAAGAAGCGAAGCGCACACCATCAACAGTACATCTATCTAAAAAATTACCATCTTATGATTGTAAATAGGCCACTAACTCACTCTGAGAAACTGACTTCTGCACCCCTGTTTGCATATTTTTTACCGTTACCTGATTCGTTGCTTGCTCTTGTGATCCAATAATCAATACATAGGTTGCACCCTGAGCACTCGCTTTTTGCATCCCTTTTTTTAAGGAGGTAGCGTCACACAACACCGAGGTCGACAGATCGTGTGCCCGCAACATATCGGCAATGAGTAGAGCAAGTGGAATCAATGATTCGTCCATGGGAATAATCATGTGCAATGGTTTTTTAGCTAACGCTACCGCCTGTTGCGCGGTGGCTTCAAGCAACAATAACAGCCGCTCAAGACCAATTGCAGCACCAACTGACGGGACCGGCGTTGATGCGCCAAGCGATGTCGCTAATTCATACCGCCCACCACCACAAAATGCATTTTGTGCGCCAAGCAACATACTTGAAAATTCAAAAACGGTGCCATAATAATAATCGAGTCCACGAACTAATGCATGATCGATACTATAAGAAATGGACAAGACGCCCAATAACGTTTGCAGTGATTGCCAATCAGTAGCGCACGTAGCACACAGATGCTCCGTAATGCGCGGTGCATTCACATACAGTTCCTGACAGCTTGCTTGTTTGCAATCAAATACGCGCATACAATTTTTTTCTGCACGTACGGTACAGGTGGCACAGATGTGTGGCGCAACCGGTTCACTGGCCAAAAATTCACGTAATCGGGAGCGGTAGGTAATTCTATCAGATGCGCATCCTAAATAGTTAATACGTAAAGCATAGGCGTGGAAATCCATCGTTTCTTGGAAAAACCGATCCAACATACAGATCAGTTCCGCATCATACGCAACCGATTTTGCCTGGACATACTCAATATTAAACTGGTGAAATTGACGCAAGCGCCCTTTTTGTGGCCGTTCGTACCGAAACATCGGGCCGTATGAATAGACTCGCCATGGCGTATTCAGTAATGATGATTGCTCTAAAAATAGACGGGTAGTGGATGCGGTTGCTTCCGGACGCAAACAGATAAGATCATCTGCCGTGTGATTTTCGTGCGGTTTGATGTAAAACATCTCTTTGCTCACCACATCAGTATGCGTACCCAACGCGCGGGTAAAGAGCGCCGCTGATTCTATGATCGGCGTCATAATTTCCTCAATTGCATACCGGGACATATGTTTTTTCAACGCATCGATCAGATAGGTGTACGTACGCGTATCAGTATAGTCCTGCGTACCGGCAACACGTCGTGGTATATTCATCTCTATTTTTTCCTTTAACGCACTAAACTCAGCAGATATTCTTTATTCATATACACAAACGGCACAACAAACAGACAGGCATCGATACGGTCTAAAATCCCACCATGGCCTGGCAACAATGTACCACTATCTTTGCGATTTGCTAATCGTTTAATCCATGATTCGAATAGATCGCCAGCTAACGCAAATGTGCCAGTAATAATCGTAAGTACTCCTGCATGTGTACCGAGTTGCCAACCCGTCAGATCAGTATAATATACACCCAAACAAAGACACCCAATAAACAACATACTGTACCCAGCAATAGCACCTTCATAGGTTTTACGCGGACTAATGCGCGGTACTAATAGATGAGTGCCAAATAACATACCGCCCAGTAATGCTGCGGTGTCAAAAAGCGCCACCATACCAAAGGTAATGAGTAATAAAAAACGGTATGCCGGATCTGCAGCCATCCGAATCATCATATAAAACGGCAGCATCAAATAGACCGGAGTCAGGTACGTAAGCCAATGGACCGTCGATACTAATGGCCGCCATTCATACCAATAGACTAATGCAAAGGTAATACCGAGTAATGCAGGAAATAAAAACCAGTACGTACTCAGATAGACCCCACTCACAAGCGCAACTAAGCAACATGCGGTAGCACAGCGCCGTGCAAATTGCTGCGTAGAAAAAATCGTTATCCATGAAACCATTACCATTCCTCCAGCGCATGAAATGCGTCTTCCAAATACGTGACCGCTGCCGCATCGGCTACCCCCGCTACAAAGGCAACATCAAACCGATATAACACCTCTGTCTGTGGCATATGCGTTGCAATAAAATGGCGCGCTGCTAATACTATTTTACGCTGTTTAGACTCAGGAACAAGCGCACACAATACATCGTCAGACGGCGTAACACGCGCTTTGACTTCGACAAAAAATATCTGATTACTGTGTGCGGCAATAATATCGACTTCGCCACCGCGCACCCGATAATTGTGCGCTAAAATACGGTACCCTTGTGTTTGCAAATACAGGGAAACTGCTTTTTCAGCATCATTACCATACGTCAACGCAACCCGTTTTGCACCATTCATCTAAAATCTCTGTGTTGCTAGGTTTGGATTATCTGCTGCTGTAGTACTAGGTATCGGTATATCGGCAACTGGTGGTCGATTATCTGTAATCAGCACCTGTAGATGAGCAACGGTATCTTTGATGTCAGGAACAAGTGCTACCCATTTTGCCTCTATCGCGTGTAAGCGACGTTGTGCACTTTCATAATCACCTACACCCACATAAAATTCACATACGACAAGATCACTATGCGCTAAATATTCGTAGCAATGGTTCCTGATTTTTTTCACCTCATCAACATAGGTGTTAAAAACAGGGGTACGCTCCAAAAAGGTATTTGCTAACTCAACCGTATCACGAGTATCTGATTGATCACGTTCAGGATCTAGCATCATATAAAATGAGGCAAGAACCGCACGGTACTGCGCATACTCAACTAAATCAACCCCAGGGGCAATCTCCTGCGCTCCCGGATTGAGTAACACAAATTGCAAATAGTTTACTTTTGCTTTTTTAAGGTTTCCGGTCTGGAAATAAAGATCCGCAAGTTCAATGATATGGCGTGCTATTTTTTTTGGCTCTGAACAGACACGCAACATCTGCTCCAGGTAGCGGATGCATGCAAGTTTATCTTTGTGCTGCCATGCATGCTCACAGACCCTAACCAACTCATCATAGTTCATCTCATTCATACTTTTATGTTCAGGATTATGTGCATACCGTTTTTGACGACTTGCTTTGCGTTCCGCACGCTTGCGCTGGCGGATACTCGTGTACGCTGTTGCAGGTACGGTAACGACATTCGTTTCTGTTACGAGTGTCTGTGGATCAATAATACGCGGTGCATGGGCACTGACCAGTGACATATTTTTCAGATATAATGATCCACTGGAAAAGAGCAGTTCACATAACCGGTAGATACTCCACGGATTATATGCGGTCGTTTTATGGGCCTGTTTGCGTTTTTTACGTTCTAGATGACGCGCCCAACGCGGACCAACAGACGGAACGGTCACCACCTGATTGGCAAGTTCTGCTGTTTTTGCCGGTACAAATAAGGTAAGTGGCACATAGGGACGTTGTTCTTTTGCAATAGATACGGGCGCCTGAAACGCCTGTACACACGAGATGCACGCGAGAAAAATAGGTATACTATAGAGAATGGTAATCACAGTTCTGCTCGTAAAAAAGCCTTTATGAAATAGTTGATTTTATAACATAACGGGTTACTACTGTTTTTTTATCTAGATTCAGTATACTGAGTCCTGATACAAAAGAAAAGAGGCTCAGCCGTCACGTTGTTTTGGGGACTATATGATAAAAAAAAATATTGAACAGGCACTCATTGACAGTAAACTGATTACTCAAGAACAACTTGCTACCTGTATCCAGGAGAGCGCGTCAAGCAATAAATCACTGCATGAATGTCTTTTGAACAATAAATTTGTCACCCCCGATGCCCTTGCACAATGGTATGCACAGTACACCGGCCTTCCATATTTAGCAAGCATCCCTGATAAAATTGCAGATATCGATTTATTGGCAAAAGTACCACTCGCTTTTTTACGCCAGTACGTTATCATTCCCCTCATGATTAATGGTGTTGAAACATTGGCGGTGGCAAATCCACTGAATTACGAACCAGTTGATGAATTGTCATTATTATTTGGCAAACCTATTCCTTGTCAAATTGCTCCATTCAATGTCATTTTAGATGCCATCAATCGGCATTATCCGCTTGAAGGCACCAAGCAGATGATTGAAGAGCTTGAAGAACAGGATAGCGAAGAGACCGCCGAAGTTGCCTTCGAAGATATCGAAAATAAAGATATTTTAGCAATGGCCGCTGAGGCACCAATTATAAAATTGGTAAACCATATTCTATTTCAAGCGGTAAAGCGCAGCGCGTCGGATATTCATATCGAACCATTTGAAAAAGAGGTACGCGTACGGTACCGTATTGATGGCGTCATGTACACGACGATGAATCCACCAAAACGAATACATGGTGCACTTGTGTCCCGTATTAAAATTATGGCAAACATGGATATTGCTGAAAAACGTATCCCACAAGATGGAAGAATTCAGATTAAAGTTGCTGATCGCGCTATAGATATTCGTATTTCTGTGCTACCGGTCAGTTTTGGTGAGCGTATTGTAATGCGACTACTAGACCGTACGCGCTCGATTACCGACATTAAAGATATGGGCCTTAGCGAACGTGATTTTGCCGTACTGATGAAATCAATTAGCAAACCGAATGGCATCATCTACGTTACCGGACCAACCGGTTCTGGTAAAACAACTACACTGTATTCTATCCTTGCGGCCCTTAACCAGCCTGACGTTAATCTGATTACGGTTGAAGATCCAGTCGAATATCAGCTCGCCGGTATCGGACAGGTACAAGTACGGGAAAAAATAGGACTCACCTTTGCCGCTGCGCTGCGTTCTATTTTACGGCAAGATCCTGATATCGTCATGATTGGTGAAACGCGTGACCAAGAGACGGCACAAATTGCTGTACAAGCATCACTCACCGGACACTTGGTACTCAGTACCTTACATACCAATAGTGCACCGGCAACCATTACACGACTCATAGATATGGCTATTGAACCATTTTTGATTGCATCCTCATTAACCATTGCAATCGCACAACGATTGGTCCGCAAATTATGTGCAGCATGCAAAACACCCTATCAGCCGCCCGTAGATCTACTTGAAAAGATAGGCATTTCTCACAAAGATGCAACGACCATGACATTCTACCAAGCAAAAGGCTGTGAACTATGCGAAAATGCTGGCTACCGAGGACGAATTGCACTTTTTGAAATTATGGAAATGACAGAGCATATTGTACGCCTTACGATGCAACGAGCAGATACGGGAGCCATTAGAGACCAAGCAATAAAGGACGGAATGACCCTACTAGCAACCGATGGCGTGCGAAAAATTCAAGCAGGACTCACTACGATTGAAGAGGTAATATCCGTTGCAAGCATGGATCAAACCGCTATTGAAGCCTAAAAAAGGAAACATACTCATTCCTTTACTGATCAGTCTCAGTATCGCAATTGTCATCGGTAGTTATGTACTAGTAACGGTACGCTGGTTTGCAACAGCCACTATGTACAGTGAACTAGATATACTGAAAGCAACCGTACACTATGAACGGCTAGCCGCAATGGCATCCGGCACTATCCGTACAATCATTTGCAATACACAGAACAATACCTATACTCATGATGGTACGGTATACACCCTGTCACCAACGGTACAGTATGGATATCTAGACCACGTCAAGGGGCCACCGAGCACACCACGTACGTTAATTACAACACCATGTACTTTTAATAATAATGAAATTACCTGCTATCCGAATGGCATAACCAGTTCAGGCACCATTTATCTGTGCGATAAAAATAAAAGCGAGCAAGGGGCACTAACCCTTGGTGTGATTCCAGTACCTTTCATGCGTACGTACCGTTATTATCATAGTCACTGGTACAGCAGGGAAACACCATAATGCGCACATCATTACTTCGAACACTTCTGACCGGAACATGCATTAGCATCATACTCCTGCTGACTATCCCTAACGTGAATAAAAACATCAGTGCGATTATGTATGATTGGCTTGAAACACAGGGTGCATGCATCATCAATCGCCCACCAACTATTTACTCGCTGTTAAGTAATAGTATCTGGATTTATGAACCACTCCATGTCACTGAACCAACGCACCCAGCACGCTGGTCATGGCATGCTGAATCAACCAGTATACATACCTCGCTGATACAAACTATTATGCAGCAAAAAGCACCGCTGAGTATTGTATTTGATGAATGGAATGGAGAATCGGTAATTGATGAGAATGGTAACATACCGTTAGTGACGTATCTCATGAGTTTGGCTACCAGCACACAACAATCAGCACCCTACATCGTCGAACATATTCATATCAACACCGGAACCCTTAATCTACATACTCACGACCACTATGTGCACAGCACATTAACCTACCGTACAGATCTTGATTTTTCTAATCAGCGCACCGCACTGACGGCAACGGATATACAAGGAACGATCAGCATCAACAAGGGTACTACTAAACACCGGATACAGATCAGTAACGGAACCGCACGTTTTTGGTGTTATTACAACAACCCAGCTGATACTGGCTGGCACGGTAACATTACATGCCAAGCAACACTCAATGACAATCGTAAGCCACTCTGTATCACCATTGACTGGTATAATCAGGATGGCACCATTACGGTGAAGCGCAACGGAATATCATTACCGATTCAGCTTACCTATGACAATAACGAAATTCATGCACACAGCAGCATCAACGGTACCATAATCGCAACGCTGCTTGGCTACGCACCAGACCATTCGCTAGCTATGATACCCAATCTTGATATCACTGCCCACTATAACCATGCTAATAATCTCATTAATTGCACGTGCGTGTATAACGAATATAAAAAAAATGCTCCCTTGATTATAACAGCAACCGCACATACAGACGATGAGATAGGCACCTGCACTGCCTGTCTGCACACGGCGCAAAACAGATATCTGTCCGCTACCCTTTCGTATGCATATCAAAAAGACATTCTCACTATCACCACACAGAATGAAACAACATGCGCACACCCTCTATTAGGAACCGTTGCACCCGCAGGATTCATAGGTGCAGGAACAGTAACGCCAACTGACTGCCGATTAGAATATCTCATTACTCCACACGCGAATGCACCGATAAGCAGCGGCATTGCTTCCTACTCTAGGACGCAAAAACGGGGATATATGCATGGCACCCTTGGCTCAACCAAGTATCACGGAACCGTAACAACCGATACGACTGGTACCATTATTCCTTCATTCACCTGGCACACTACTACCAACATACCACTCATCACTGGCGCATCAGACACACATGATCCGCATATTCATACCATAGCAATTCATTACGCACAGCTACTTGACCTCCTGTATCCAAACATTAATTTTTTTGATCGCACCAAAATACACCCACCCTGTATGCTACGCGTACAACAGGATGCGGACAACATACATGGCGACATTACCATACGCGAAAGCGCTATACCTTTTTGCTGTGGATATAATCGCATAACAACGGGCACCGGAACCTGGGAGTATGATAGCACACTTCATATGATCAAAATTCCACATGTATTAGCACACTGCATAACGGGTACTATTATGATTAACAATAGTACTATTACCCTGCCGCACTCAAAAAATATATCGTTCAACTGGGCTATTCCAATGACCATTAATCGATGCAGCTTTAATGTTGGCGACACCATTTTTGGCCTTTTTTCAGGCGCTCTGTATGTGGAAGGTACTAATGCTGCCGTTTCATCGATAAAAGGGGCCCTCATGCTAGATCGCACCAATGCAAAAATAAATCTCTTTTGCCCGGAGATCTACCGCACGTATCACACGCAATCATCGCTCTTGTTACCGGATATTCCAGTTTCATGCAGCCTTGAAACGGGACACCCGATACAGATACACACACCAGTACTGAAAGCAACCGCATATGTGTACGGCAATATAACTGGATCGTTAGCACATCCCTGTCTATCGGGTGGCATTGAAACACTCAGTGGATCACTCATGTTTCCGGCACACCCGTTAACCATATCACATAGCATAGTACAATTTAACGGTAAAACAGGGTTACCAACTACGATAGAATTAACGGCTGAAAAGATAATTAAAAATCATCGTATTACACTGCACACGAGCGGCCCAATAACCGATCCAGAGATTACCGTTAATGCAACACCGTTTTTATCACCGGAAGAAATCATGGGACTACTACTCGTTGGCTCGCCACATGCAACACCGGCGGTCGTTGCGCCATCGGCACTGATGGAGCAGGTCAAAGAGGTAATTTTAACGGATGAAAACATTTGCCTGGAGCCACTGCCAGTCAATAAACCTTCGCCGCTTGATGTACATATCTCACCATTTTTTACTGATCATACCGCACGGGGTGGCGTACGCGCCGGCATAGAGGTAACGGTAAATGATAAATGGCGCGCCCTGATCCAGAAAAATTTCACCCTCACTGAAGATACTCGATTTGAACTTGAGTATATGTATTCACCAACCGTGAGTACGCGATTTATTCGGGATGAACGGCGCGATTTTGGTGCAGAAATAGAGTTTCGCAAAACCTACAAGCCACATAAAAAATCGCGTATGTCACGCATCAAAACTCAGCAGCATAAAAAAAGCGCCTTACCAACGTAAAGCGCTTTCATGATCACAGAAAAATCAAACATAAAGCAAGATGTACAACAGCTATTTTTTCTTATCTTTAGCAGGTGCCTCTTCGACCACAAGCGAACAACTTTTTTTAGGATCAGCAAAAAGTGAATCATAGGTAGATTTAGCACCAACCCAGACCACCGCACCACTAATGATAGATCCAACTAATGGGTACGCAACACAGAGCAGCTTAAAGCGATTCCACGGATTCAAATTAACATTTGGAGTAAAGAAAAATGCAGGGCTGTAGACGGGCGGACAGTCAGACGGCAGGTTTGCTGCCCACTCAGAGATCAATAGAGAACTTGGATTTAGCCTTGATTTTTTTTCTAATGAAACGCCAGCAGAATTACCAGCCGCTAAGATAGTTTTAAGCTGTTGAGGCCATTCAGTAGTCGCATTTACGTAAACTTTTAAGCCAGACGTTGCACCTGAAAGCAAAATAGTCCACCCAAGGGCTAATTTAAATACACTTGTAGCAACCCCTTTGGTAACTTTGACCACCGGTTTGGTAACATCGCACGCAATACCAAACAGCGTACTGGGAACAAACCAGATAATACTGCTCACAACACCGGAAATTTTTTTCTTGTTATCCTTATGGACTTCATCAATAATTTCATCAACGAAACCAGTTTCTTTTTTTTCTTTTTTCTCTTCTTTTTTACCACATTGTAACAATATGGTCTCTGCTTCTATTTCACCGCTAAGCTCTGCATTATAGTTCATTAACGCATCGAGATGCTCTGGTGAGTTTGCTGGAATATCATTAGGAAGAACAAAGTCGGCATGTTTTTTTTTTGTCAGTCCATTATATTTTGCCAACAATACACTTTTTGTTCTATTTTCATTTTTTATTGCATCATCTGCCGCAAAACAAGAACCTGATACAACCACCATTACACTGACACAGAAATAAAAAATTTTTTTTGCAATACGCATGATACAGTATCCCATACACGGTTGTTAAGAATATAATTAACCAGTGATCAGGGTATCTTAATTGTTCTACAAAGGCAATATATTACTGATGAAAAAAGGCCACAAAAATTGCATTTAGCATCATATAATATGACACGTTACCGACCAGCACTGCACAATCTTTCGCTCGCTAAAAATACACCGTAATCGATCGGGACGACACCATTGGGTTATTTATTTTTTATCCTTATCATGCGTACATTCAGCAAATTTCACATGCGCACACATCGGAGATTTTTTCTCTTTTTTATCAGAGGACTTAATAAAATCATTATAGAATTTCAGCCCAACCCCGATAGCAGCCAAGGGAAATAAGGCCATTTTAGTCACTGATCCGGTATACAGGTACAACTGTTGCGACGCATAGGCCGCGGTAGCAGCATAACCAGCCATAACAATAGGCGCAAGTGATTTATCTACCACCGATTTAACGTGAGGAACAAAGACATAGGCCAAATGGGCACATGATGCCGGAATAATCACAAATGTACCCATATCACCCCAAAAAGGCCGTACCGGGCGCGGACTTAACGCCATGCCGCACATGAGCATGATGATAAGCATATTTTTTTTCAATTGAGTATACATTATACCCCCATTACTGTTACATAGATTAACATTTTACTTTCAATTTACCCTAAAAAAATGGTCCCGTCAAAGCCCCAGCACCACCTCTCATGATTATACACCTTGCGCCCCCTATGCCTTTGCGCTATACTGACTCACCAAAATACCGTTACTCACAAGGAAAGAGTATGCCAAGGCCATCAAGACCGTTACGATTTTACGTCCTCTGTTTCTCAGCTTCAATAATCATATGTGCATTAGTTTGGTTTCAGGACCGCTGTCACTACAATAAAATTTTAAATTCACATATTAATTCGATAGTCTCGCAAAGAAGCACCAAACACATTATTATCCCGCCAGCTGGTGATCCGGTAGCAGTCGTCCAGAACGATGACGCCCACGCTAGTCAACAAACGGCAAAAAAAATGGCTCCTGCCGCCTCAGAAACACCAGAAGAAGCGCCTGATGCTACGCAGGCGCAAAATGAGGCACCGGCCCATTCACTGACCCCAGATATTTTATTTACTCCCGATGATCGCGTACGTGAGCGCCTTATTGAATGTATACAACAAGAAAATAAACGGATAGAAGTGGCCGTTTTTACCTTTACCGACATGCTCATTGCCCAAGCACTGATTGCCGCACATGAAAAAGGGGTAATCGTTGAGTTAGTAACCGATCCGGTCACCCTCAAAGATCGTAACAGTAAAGCAGCACTATTGGTCAGAAATAGTATTCCTGTATATGTATATAATCCGGAACATGGCAAAAAGGGGCTACCGAGCAATATGCATGATAAATTTATCGTCTTCCATCGCCAACAGGATGGATGCCCACGCGTATGGACAGGATCCTGTAATTTTACCCGGTCAGGATGTGAAAGTAACCAGGAAAATGCGCTCATTTTAAAAGGCCGAGAATGTGTTACTATTTATCATAAACAGTTTAAAAAACTGAAACAACGTTCATACCGTTTTACCCTTGAAAATAATAACCATGATAAAAAATAGATACGCGTATCATGGACGACACAACGCAGCTATATCTGCAGGTAGTTCATCCGTAAATGAGTAGGGTACCCCATCAAAGGAAAATTGTAACCCCGTCGCATGCAACGCATGCCGCGTGATTTCTGCAGATGGCTTGCCATACACCGTATCACCGACTAATGGATGCCCGATTGCCTGCATGTGTACTCGAACCTGATGCGTACGCCCGGTATGTAACGCTACACGAATCAATGATCCTGTACGGCCTACGGTACACACCTGATAATCAGTAATTGCGGTACGCAACTCACCCACCCGCGTACGCGCTGTGTATGTAGGGGTAATGGCAACCATTTTAGTTCGTGAATAAGGATCTCTGCCAATGGGATAGGTAATGGTACCGCTGGCGGGTACCGGAACGCCCGTAACTACCGCATGATACTCTTTTTTGATAGCACGCGTTTCAAAGAGCTGTGAAAAAATACGGTGCGCTTTATGAGTACGTGCAAGCACCATGAGTCCCGATGTGTCTTTATCTAAACGGTGAACAATACCAGGACGCTCTGGTTGACCTACGGATGTAATTGGCTCGCCATAGCGATTACGCAACCAGTCGACAACTGTTGGCTCAGTGGTACTATGGGGGGTAAGATGTACTAATAATCCAGCCGGTTTGCTAATAACAACGAAATCTTGGGCTTCATAAATAATGGTAATAGATGGGATGATGGGTATAGTTTCAACCGGTACGGCATGATAATCTGGGAGCACCGTAATCTGTTGACCAGCACGCACCTGAATACCTGCAGTAGATGCCACTATACCGTCAATTAGTATGCTACGATTATCAATTAAATTTTTAAAAAAACTGCGCGAATAGGTAGGTAACAATGAAACCAAAACTTTATCAAGCCGCTCCCGATCGTGGTGAGGCAATACCTGTAAAACAGAGAGATTTTTTTGATCATTATCAGAAAAAAAAGTTGACATCAATTACCCTTAGAACGATGCTAGTAGATACACAAACAGATCGATAGTTGCATCTGTTTCATATTACCTCTTGGCTCATTAAAGTCAAACGGTAGCAATTTAACGGAGTTTAATGAAAAATAACGATTAGCAGGGATCAGATAACCCATTTTAGGCTGCAAGAAGGGGTGACCATGAAAGACAAAAAAATATTTAGGGAAATAGAGGATCAAAAAGCTCTGGTACTGGAAGGCACCACAGAACGGGCACGAGAATTATGGAGCAATCTATTACAACTGCATCCAGCAGATCTGGCAGACTTTATCAGTAGCATAGAGCCTGAAGATTGCAAACGCTTTTTTACCAAGTTCCCTGCTGAGATACAATTAGAACTTTTTGCAGAACTATCTGACGGCATGAAACTGTCCCTACTAAATGCGCTGGATGAACCGGGGCGCGTAGAGCTACTTCATTCCCTCCCTATCAATGAACTCACCGATCTTTTTGATTCATTTTCCGATGAAGAGCTTAAACGGTATCTGAGTCTATTAAATAAAAAATCACGTGAACAGGTACTATCGCTACGGAAATTTGAACCTGATTCAGCCGGTGGTATCATGGACACAGAGGTACTTGCATTTAGCAAAGAGTATACGGTTGAAAAATCGATCAAATTGATACAGCGTACCAGTCCAAACAAAGATATCCATCGCCATGTATTTGTCACCGATATGGATAACACTCTTATTGGATACGTGAATCTTGAAGACCTGGTGTTACATAAACCGGAAGAAAAATTGGTTTCATTTATTCATAAAATAGAACTGTCGGCAAAAACGAGCGAAGACCAGGAAGCGGTTGCACGCAAAATGGTGCACTATGGGTTGATGACTATTCCGGTCGTCGATGACCAAAACCACTTTTTAGGGGTTATTTCCAGTGACACATTGGTTGATGTGCTCATTGAAGAAGCAAGCGAGAATGTGCAAAAAATGTCTGCTACGCCACCGCTCAGATACCCGTATTTTGAGGCACCATTCAGCCAACTATTTGGCCGCAGAGCATATGTACTTCTTGCATTATTTGCCGCAGAAATGCTCTCTGGTAATATTTTGCGCGCCTATGACCGCGAAGGGGTACTGACCGTTATTTTACATTCATTTATTCCCATTATCACGAGTGCAGGCGGCAACATTGGTAGCCAATCATCTGCAGTCGTTATTCAAGGACTGGCAACTGGCGAATTTGATTTTTCAAACATGGGCCGACTCCTAAAACGGGAGTTTATGGTCGCATTTGCATCCGCACTCCTTTTGGGTGTGGTTGCATTCGGACGGGTGTACTCCATTAGCGGAACAACCAGTGAATGTTTAGCCGTGAGCAGTGCACTTGCAATTATCCTTTTTGCATCGGCAATGTTTGGTACTTCAATACCGTTTTTACTGAGAAAATTAGATCTAGATCCAGCAATATCGGCAGGACCATTCTTGGCAACGATTATGGACATTTTCGGCATATTTATATTCTGTCGTTTGAGTAGTATCTTACTTCGGTAACTAATTTTTATTAAAAAAACAGTATTTACTTGACAAAAAAAGCATTAACTACTACCTTCTATTCATATCTCCTTTGCGAGAAAAGTAGAATGAGCATAATTTCAGTGAGACATCACTGACATGAGCCGCTAGCTCAGGTGGTAGAGCAACAGCCTTTTAAGCTGTGGGTCGTTGGTTCGAGTCCAACGCGGCTCACCAAAATGTCCCTATCGTCTAGCCCGGTCTAGGACATCGCCCTTTCACGGCGGAAACAGGGGTTCGAATCCCCTTAGGGACGCCAATATTTGCCTACCAGTATTTTTTTAAACAGTCACACAAAAGCACGGTGATTGTTGTTGCGTTTTGACTGCTTGACTTGTCCCTAGTTATACCCAATAATTACGATATAAAAACTACATGGTTCATATCTATTTAAAAAAGCAAAAAGTGTTGATCTTACATTTTTCTTTTCTGCTAATTTGTCTCACTACACTCCCATGCAGCGCAGTGCCAGATACCCGACCAGAAAGCCAAAAAAAGAAATCTAACCAAACTTCTTTTTTCACAAAACATAAATTTTTAGTTAGCGGCGCCCTGATAACCACTGGTATATGGATAGGTTCATGGTTGGAACGCTTCAAAAAAGATCTAGCAAGGAGCATTAAAAGCTTGCCCGCCGTGGCTGGTAACGGTGCAAAAAATCCTGCCAATAACCACAACGATAATGATACGGATAACGGCAGTTCCAATAGTCATGATAATTCTCAAAAACAGAAACACCTCTCAACACAGATGCCTCAGCACCAATCTGTATCGACACAAACTGACGATTCGCTCATACAAGACAATCTTTCAGAAGAAGAAGAAGAAGAAGAAAAAAAAAAGAAATGTTGGAACATCTTGTGTAACATGTTACCAAACGAAAGCTTTTCACGACTAACAACACATGAACGCTTTGGGCAACTAGACAAAAAACGCTGGTTAAAGCTTTACGAAGAAACCAAGACTAAAAAGGATCAAGAAAATGAGCTCTATCAACAATTATTTGACGACTTTATTTCGAATTTACCGGATGTCGATCGAGAAATCACTTTAGCAGAAAGCCTAGGTTCTGCAAGCAACCTAGCTCATCAGGGCCCTAGTCCTGCAACAAGAGCTTGGAGCTATTTAAAAAAATACAATATGCAAAATACTCCTATAAGAAATTCAGAAAGAGATAACTCACTGTATTCGCCTCTTCACATCGTTTTGAAGCGCAATCCTGAAAACGCAAGATTAGTAGATAATTTAGAACAGTTAGAAACAAGCTATATTACTGCGGACTCAAGTCAAAAAACGACACTCTCTCCTTTTGCCCTAATAGTACCATCGGACACCCCAGCCTCAAGGCTAAACAAACAGCTAATAGACTTGTTTATTAAAAAAGGTTTTATAACTTCGAAAGCAATATTTGATAAACTTAATGCTATCGAGGGCCTCAGATACGGCATACACACGAATCCATTCAAGGACGACGAATGGAAAAAGGCAAAACAAAAATTCGGCAACCACACAGCAACAACTTATGTGTGAATCCTGCCTCAAAATTACCCTACCGCACCTTCATATTCTTGCCCGCTTTTATCTCCCCTGCTGTCGACAGCAGTACGCGCTCGATAACCTCGTCGGCATGGTCAACCCAGACAATGTCGATCCCCTCTGCTACCTCTTCAATGCCACACAGATCATTTTTGTTTTTATGTGGGAAAATAACATGCTCTTTACGGTTTCTGATTGCCGCTAATATTTTCTCTTTCACGCCACCAATTGGCATCACATGCCCCCGTAAATTGAGTTCTCCCGTCATGGCATATCCTGCGTCTATCGGGCGTTTGGTTAATGCAGAGATAATAGCGGTCAACATGGTGATACCCGCCGATGGACCATCTTTGGGAATGGCACCTGCCGGCACATGAATATGAATATCGTGCATGTTAAATATACGTTGATCAATATTAAATTCACGTGCATGAATACGCGCATAGCTCAATGCAGCCTGCGCTGATTCTTTCATCACCGAACCAAGCTGACCCGTTAAAATCAGTTTCCCTTTACCCGGAATCAAAACCGCTTCAATTTTCAACATCTCACCGCCATAGACTGTCCACGCAAGTCCATTTGAAATACCAATCTCATTCCTAAAATCAATATCATCTTCCATAAATTTTGCGGGTCCCAAAAGGGCAGGTAACGAATCAAGGGATAATGAAAGTAACTGTTGGCTTTCTACCCATGAACGGGCTGCTTTGGAGCATAATTTTTTAATCATACGTTCTAATTGACGGACACCAGACTCACGAGTATGACCAAAAACGATAGCCTCCAAGACATCTTTTGATATCGTCAGTCCATGATTATGCATACCGGTATCAACCAATGCTTTGCGGACTAAATGTTTGTTGGCAATATTAATTTTCTCTTCAGTCGAATATCCTGACAATTCAATAACTTCCATACGATCACGCAACGGGCCTGAAATAGTATCTAAGCTATTTGCGGTTGCAATAAACATGACGCGGGACAAATCAAACGGTACGCCCAAATAATTATCATAAAATGTTTTATTTTGCTGCGGATCAAGCACCTCTAACATGGCTGCTGCAGGATCACCGCGAAAATCGGATCCAATTTTGTCAAGCTCGTCGATGACCATTACAGGATTACAACTCCCTGCTTTTCGGATGCCCTGAATAAACCGGCCCGGTAATGAGCCTACATAGGTGCGACGGTGTCCCCGAATCTCTGATTCATCTTTCACGCCACCCAATGATATACGTACATACGCTCTATTTAAACTACGCGCAATCGATTGGCCCAAAGAAGTTTTTCCCGTACCCGGAGGACCAACAAAACACAAAATCGGCGCAAAGCCGTCCTGTTTGAGCGTACGTATTGAGATAAAATCTAATATCCGTTCTTTAATATCACGAAGTCCAAAATGATCTTCATCAAGCACGGCACGTGCATGATTAATATCTAAATTATCTTCCGTGTACACACCCCACGGCAGGGCAAAAATCCATTCTAAATAGTTACGTGTGACTGTGGATTCTAATGAATCTGGAGATGTACGTTCAAGGCGACTCATTTGGCGATTAACCTCAGCAGTAACATCTTCGGGCAAGTTCATTGAAGCGAGTTTTGCGCGCATTTCTTCAATATCTTCCAGATCGTTTTCCCCAAGTTCCTGTTTTATAACCTTTAACTGTTCACGCAAATAAAACTCTTTTTGTGATTTGTTCATTGCATCACGCGCACCACTTTTAATTTTTTCCTGCAGCTGAGCCACTTCAACTTCACGTAAAAGATGGCTATACAGTCCAGATAAAAAATCTTTTTGCGAATCTGCTTCAAGCAAAATCTGTGCTTGATCTACACTGAGTGTTATATGTGATAAAATAAAGTCTGCTACTTTATCTGGATCCTGAATTTTTGAGAGAATGATATGAAAATCAGGACTAAATGCATGCCCCGTTTCAACCATTTTTTCCGCTAAACTTTTAATGTTTTTGACTTGAGCAACGATTTCAGCGCTATCATCCTGCCCGACAGGAAGCATTGTAATATGCGCTTGTAACATATCACCATGAATGATCAGATCAGTAGCACGCGCACGTCCAATACCCTGCACCAAAACTTTCATGCCGCCTTCAGGAACTTTAATAGTACGCATAACCGTGGCTACCGTACCGATCTGGTATAAATCATTGGTACCAATAGAACCCTGTGTATCTACTTGCCCTTTTGCTGCAAGCAACAAAACATTTTTTGACTCATCAATAGCCTGATTTACCCCGCGAATAATTTTTTCATCTAAAACAAGTAACGGGACAATCATATTAGGAAATACGACCACATCCATGGTTGGAATAACGGCCAATACTTCAACCATTCCCTCTTTGTCACCCACTATCTTCATACGCCCGCCCCCTTAGCGACTTGTGTTACAAGACTCATTTCTCCCCATTTTCATTTTTTAGTGTATGAGGTCAGATATATCAAATACAACACTTGGCTAACGCTTTGGGAAAAAGTTACCCAAAATGGGGGCATCCGGATATAAGAGTTGGAACAAATATGCTACACTTGAGATCATAATGCTTATTAAACCTACTAACTGCCATGCAAAATCTACTTACTATTGCACTGAATCTAATCAGCAAAGAATTCAAGACGTTCAACGGACATGAGACAATATTACAAGATATTAGCATCACATTTACCCAAGGAGACTCATATGCGATTCAAGGTAAGTCTGGATCGGGTAAATCAACCCTACTGCATATTATTGCCGGCCTTGATACGCCAACTGGTGGCTCAGTAACCTATAGGTTACAAAATGATACACCATCTGCCATCAATCCCCCTCCGCGCTTTGGCCTCGTATTTCAAAAACCGTATCTCATTAAAGAACTGTCAATTATAGAAAATATTCTATTACCACAACTGATTGCCGGCATACCAGAAAAGCAGGCACATGAACACGCAATGCACCTCATTGAGGCCATTGGGCTGCTAGCTAAAGCCCATATTCCCGTACCGGCACTATCAGGTGGGCAACAACAACGGGTTGCCGTTGCCCGGGCTCTGAGTACTTACCCACCATTTATTATTGCCGATGAGCCCACGGGAAATTTAGACCCAGAAACAGGACAGGCCATTATAGACCTCCTGTGTGTGTACCAAAAAAAATATTCAATCGGTATTATTCTCAATACGCATGACCGGTCAATTGCTGAACAGATGGCTCACCGATACGTCATTGAAAATGGGGCACTGCGCCCTTACGATATTGCGGCTCACTATTGCCCATTAATACGCAAAAACCTTCCAACTATTGCACCGTAACTTTAATGTACCGTACAATGAGTAAAGAATAAGAATAGGAATACCTAAAAGGGAGGTACTGCGCATGAAGGTTATCCGCACAACCGTCAGCATACTATTGCTGATACAAAGTCATGGCATGTACCCGTATGTTTATACATTTGACAACTTAACCCAATACCCACTGTTTGTTTCCATTACCGGCGTTGCGGCCATTTCTAGTAAACCTGCATCGGTGTTTGGAGATTTTAACCCCGATAAAACGGTTCGGGCACAACTGATATTACCCGGCGATTCGGTTGAATTTCATGGCACTGGCTGGGAACTTGGTATCTGTCTGGATTCAGTGCGGGTAAAATTTGCAGAAAAAGAGACGGATGCACAGGGCAAGGTGACGTACAAACCAACAGGACGTAATCCCATTACAGGCCAACTCATGGATCCAAATCTATCGATATATATATTACCAAATACGCTGTATCAAAAACTGGGGACCCTTATTAATGAATATGCCGAAGTAGTTAAAAAAAGTACTGAAAATGCAATGAGCGAATCTGGTCCATCGCCAATCGGCACTACGGACAACAGCACGGCATATTTAGCCGCTAATGCTGCATATTTAGTAGCCGACCTTGGCTTAACCATTGCAACTGGTGGCATTCCCGTCGGTCCGTTAGTTGAAAGTGGTGTTACCATTCTGAGTAAAAGCGTTGACTTTGGATTCAATTTGTTTAAAAATGGTACCTGTCGCAACAGAACCTTTCGTATCATTGAAGCAATCGAAAAACCTGCGGTGATAAAAAAAGGACAACTGATTGCGCCAGCACAAAAAAAGTTAAAAGTAATTACAAGCGAATAAAAAGTACCAGTGATGTATGAAGTACCCGCACAATGTATCTACAAATTGTATTAACAAAAATAGCATAATCATGTGTTTACTATTGCTGAGTAGTCTGACCAGGGGTGCTGCTGCAGAAAACTCTCGAGTACAGGTAGCGTTAATTAATCCTCCCGCTACGACTTATTATAGCATTAACAATATAATGCCAGCAGAAGGCTCCCTATTTAAAACAAAAGCAGAATACATAGTTTCACATGCGCTTTCAAGCACCTTAGGGAGTGTGCTAACAACACTTGGACTAGCTGTTTTACGCGGTAGTGCCCATTTTGTGAGTGATCATTACCAACAGTACTGGAAACGGACATCACCGCAGCCTATACAAAAGATAATTACCGAGCAAGATAGCGCTATAAAACAACTTCAGGCAACCAATGTTACTTTATATGAAAAAGTATTAGAACATAATACTTTTCTCAATAAAATACTGACTGAAACTATAAAACGAGAAGAACAATTAGCTCTATCTACCGAGCTTTTACAAAAATTAAAATTGACACATCCTGATATTTTCAGCCAACTACTTGAGAATAAACAAAGGAACGCACGGTTAGAGGAATTAAAAAAAACTGATCCCGAAAAATATGCAAGACTAATGGCAAAAAAAAATCAGCATCTTTCAAAGAAGGATGAAATTAAAAAAACTGATACTACACCACAACCTAACGAACAGAATCCAAAACCATGATACACCGCTCATCACCTATAGTTCACTTATTCGTACTCCTAGTAACTGCATCTACCTATCTATCAAAAACGCACCATAATCAGGCACAGCAAATCGATATCACACAAGATATTGAATTTCAAGGAGAAAGTCAGTTTTCCTATTCCAATACGACCTCTCGCAGAATTATGGCGTATCATGTTAGGCAAGACGACGCACATATTCCGGTAGGTGAAATACGTTTCTGGACTATCAAAAAACCCACTACTACTAAAGTCGGTTTATATGAACTGAAACTATTACGAGTAGATGCAATATATAAGCATCAGGGGATTGGATCTGCACTATTTACGCAGATGAAAGAAATCATCAAACAAGAAGGGGGCGGAATTGTAGAGTTTACGGCAACTCCACTAGGCCTTGATTCAACCGAACGACAATTGGAGGTGCTACCTCGTTTAGTGGGTTTTTACGAACGACTTGGAGCACACACAGTTGCCAGTAACTCCAATAACAGTGTGTGCTCAAATATGAGCATTACCATCTCAGGTGCAAAGAGCAACGAGCACTCATCGACTTGATAATAGGCAATGAGGTACTCCTAGGCAGACGACCTTTTTGTTGCTATGCTTCCGTTAAGTACAATATCAATGTACATGCGCACATACAACCAAAAAGAGAGTCTCAGTATGAGAGAGATATTTATGGACAAAGGTGCGGTTCTGGTTAAAGATTCCGTACAACCACTTCTTGAAAAGCATGCCGTTCTTATTTCCGTTTGTTATTCATGTGTCACCACTATTACTGAACTGGGTACATTACCCACGATGCATACGATGAGTTTGTATAGCGTGCCACATAAAATTAAAGAATTATTGCGGTCGGTATCAGCTATCAATCAAGAAGTGACGCTACCAAGTAACTGTCAAACTGATAAAACCTGTGTTGCTTATTCATGCTCTGGGTATGTTATCGCCATCGGTAAAAAGGTAACGCGACTGTCTGTTGGAGACTGGGTTGCCTGTGCCGGTGCCGGCTATGTGCACCATGCCGACCTTATCTGTATTCCTGAACGATTAGTAGTACGCATCAACGATCTGAAAAATGCACCTATTGCAAGTACCACTACCATTGGATCAGTTGCCCTGCATGCGTTGCGAAGAGTTGGTCTCGGTTTGGGTGACACCGTATGTATCTATGGCCTTGATTTGACCGGACAATTTATTGTACAACTTGCTAAACTATCCGGATGTAAAGTGATTGCCATTGATACCTGTGCACACCGGCTTGCACTTGCAGCACAATACGGGGCCAATATAACCATCAATACCACTACTGATGATACGGAAACACAACTATTACTTGCCACTGAACGGCACGGTGCCGATGCAACAATCATTACTGGAGCCATCCATGAAAATACTATTATCAAGGAGGCAGTTAGATACACGCGTATTAAAGGAAGAATTTTAGTACTGGGTGATGCCGATGTACATATCGATCGGCAATCATTGGCAACTAAGGAAATAGATCTTCTGGTCGGCTCAGTATATGGTAGTTCATGCCATGAAAATGAATATCAGACTGCTGATCGATGTGATGAAGGAAAATGGAATGAACGTAAAAATATGCAGGCATTTTTACATTTACTTGAAACCAAAAAGGTATCAGTAGACGGATTGATCACGCCACAGGTCGCACTAGAAAATGTACAACAGGCGTACACCGATATTCTCAAAAATAAAACATTAGGCGCTATCGTATCATACAACCATGAACACTTACCAGAGCAACGAACGCGTCAAGAACCAACAGAAAAAGAGATCCGTTTTGTCCCTGCACAACATGAAAAAATTAGAATTGCTATCATCGGTGTGGGCACGCTTGCCAAAGAACACCTAATCCCAACGATCAATAATCTAAAAAGCGCACAAATTCAAGCCATCGTTGACACCAACATTGCCAATGCGTTAAGTATTTCACGTATATATGGAGCACACTGCTCATATACAGCCGACGACAATCTCTTTGCACGTGATGATGTAGATATGGTTGTTATTGCCTCACCACACCGATTCCATGCAGCACAAATCATGAATGCACTTAATCACGGTAAGGCGGTATTTGTTAGTAAGCCCATGATGACAAAACTAGAGCAGCTTCAACAGATACGACAATTTATACAGCATCATCCTTCAGTACCATTTTGCGTTGGCTATTATCGCTCTTTTTCACCATTTATTGTAAAAATAAAGCGGCTATTAGAAAAAAGAAATTCACCATTAACTATTTCATACCGCATGAATAATGCAACTCTATCACAAACTGAGTGGGGTAAAACACATTCCTTGCAAGGATCAATAATCGATCAGGCATGCCACATATTTGACCTATTTTTTTGCCTGACGCAGGCCTACCCAGTATCTGTATCGGTTGAAGCAGTACATGCCGCACGTGATGATATCTTTCCAACAGATAATTTTTGTGTTGTATTGCGCATGAGTGATGGATCAGTATGTTCATTACTGCACACAACTTTGGGCCATTATGATCTCAGTTCAGAGCGCATGGAGATCTTTTTTGATAAAAAATCGATCATACTTGATGACTTTAATAGATTATTTGGATTCGGTGTGCCATCATGGTTCAATGAAACTGCAGTGATTCAAGATAAGGGCTATGAATCACTCATTGCACAATTTTTTGATGAAGTACGCGGCATACGAACAACCCCGCTTGTACCTATTGACCGCTGGTATCTTGTATCTGAATTAGCTCTTGTTGTTGACACATTAGTATGTGAAGGAGGCGGCGTCAAAGAACTTATGACACCACGCCCCATGGTACAACCAATCACAATCTGATATACTGAGCATGTCCAGCATTTATCAACCTCTTTTATCAACTGGTAAGATCCTGAGATTGCCTCTATGAGTACTGCTCCTTTTTTCTTTTTTGAAATTCTACATACCTCACGCCGTTCACGTGCACGCGTTGGACGCATTCACACACCGCATGGCGTTATTGATACCCCAAGTTTTGTTGCAGTTGGTACAAACGGTACTCTCAAAGCATTAGATAGTGTCACCACAACAGCATTAGGTATTCAACTCATGTTTTGTAATACCTATCATCTTATGTTACAACCAGGCGCCGATATCATTGAACAAGCAGGCGGATTACACCGTTTTATCAAACGTACCGGACCAATCATTACCGATTCTGGAGGGTTTCAAGTCTTTAGCCTTGCCTATGGTACGGTGAAAGATGAACTCAAAAGCAAAGGACAAAAAAAGGGTGACAGCGCAGTATTAAAAATCAATGAAAATGGCGTACTCTTCAGATCTTATCGAGACGGATCACCGGTACTTTTAACACCAGAAATATCAGTACAGGTACAAAAAAAATTAGGCGCTGATATCATTATCCCTTTTGATGAACTTCCCCCATACCATATTGACGCACGCGCCCTTGAAACATCATTACACAGAACAAACCGGTGGCAAGAACGGTCACTGGCTACCCATTTAAATGCTATCAATAATCAGGCAATGTACGGTGTAGTACATGGTGGTATCGACGATCGTCTACGAACGCTCAGTATTAATTTTCTTGCACAACGTGCATTTGATGGGTATGCCATTGGTGGATCACTGGGAAAAACAAAAGAGCAAATGATCAGTATGCTCACTCATTTAATGCCACAGGTACCAGTCGAAAAACCGGTACACCTACTGGGTATTGGTGATCTTGAATCACTGGATGCATGCATTGGTCTTGGCATAGACACCTTTGATAGTTCACACCCAACTAGATGCGCACGGCATGGTCTTTTATTTACAGATCAAGGAGCAGTCAAAATCGGTAATATGCGATATAAAACACAATTAACGCCGATAGATCCTACGTGTTCCTGCTCTACCTGCACTAATTACTCTGCTGCATATATTCATCACTTATTTAAAGCACACGAATTAGTTGGCTATACACTGGCCACCATTCATAATGTACACTACATGGTACAGTATATGGAACGATGCAGACAAAGGATTTTAGATGACGCTTGGTAACATACAGAACATAACCGCTGCCAGCATAAAAAAAATTAAAGAACTACACGACAAAAAAGGGCGTTTAAACCAAGGACTTTTTATTGCAGAGGGCATCCGTATCTGCAGCACCCTCATAGAGAGCTCAATCGCATTAGATACATTGTACGTAACGAATGAGATGTATAAAGGCATACAACCAGAATTTCATTCGCATAACGTTATCATAGTATCTGAGACAACTATGAGAAAGATAAGTACCTCTCATACACCAAGTGGCGTACTGGGCATATTTCAGATGCCAATTGCTCCCCAGGCAGAAATGTTAACACCCGGATTAGTGTTACTCAATATTACTGATCCTGGCAATATGGGCACGTTAATACGCACCTGTGTTGCCGTTGGTGCCCGGTCAGTTGTAATCGTAGATGGCGTTGATCCATTTAATCCAAAAGTAATACAAGCAAGTGCAGGTACCATTGGCTCACTAAATATCTTTCAATGGAGCTGGAATGCGTTCATAACACAGAATAATAATAGATTTCCGCTACATGCACTTGTCGTTACTGGTGGAGTAAAACCAACGTATACCACTATACATAATGGATTGATCATCGTTGGCAATGAAGCACATGGCATTCCTTCAACCTACCTTGCGCAGGTTACGACTCAAGTAACTATTCCCATGCCCGGCAATACTGAAAGCTTGAATGCTGCAGTTGCCGGATCGATTGCGCTTTATTTAGGATTTGTTGAACAATAAAATGTTACTGATAAAAGCTAGAGCCGATTACATAGGTTTTACCATTCTTCTGCACCGATTCAATGTATGCAATTTTGGTAGCACCGTTAAGTTGATACCGAACAAAGGTTGATCCTTCTTTACTGCTATTAATAATTGATTGAATAAATGGCTTACCTTGATCATCAACCACATTCATTAAATTGCGCCATATCAAATGTTTATCCGAACCATATGCATAGCATATACCACTCATATCAAAAACGAATAGTGACAAATCACCACGAATAAATTTACCTTTTTCGTTAGTAAATTCACTGAAGGCAACTTGAGCATCATTGACATTCACGTAATCTGCACCACCCTTGACCATAAGCACCATTGTCTCTTTTTTTGATACCGGATAAATTCCCGCGCCGATATAATACCGCTCAAGACCAAGGTCAATTGCTTCGTAATAGGCTGACAAATACGAATTTTTTGCTTTTATGGTTGTCCATCCATTGCCATTATTTGCCTTTTTAATAATATCTTGAACATAATAGCGCCCTTCACCATCACGCTCATTGTAAATATTATGACCAATATTATCGATATTACCACCATCAGCAATCACAACACCCTTCGTATCAAAGACCATTAAATAAATATCCCCGAGACGATATTCATCGGACTGTTTTCCACTAAACATTTCGGTAGCACGCGTTTTACCTTGCAATTTCATGTACTGGTATCCTCGCTTGACTAGATCAACCAGATCATTTCTGTTGGTATCAGGATAATAACCACAGGCAATAAAATAGTAGTTACCTTTATGGTCTTTTACTTTTTGTGCATATGTCCTTTTGAGGGCACGCTTTGACATATAATCAATCCACACGCCTGATTCTGATTCTTTTAATTGCCGAATAATCTCTTGGTTCACTAACTTACCGGTACTATCTTTATAGTCCCATGCATTACTACCAATCAACCCAGGTCGCTCACCATGAGCCACCTGCACACCATTAAAATCGAGCGCATACAGATAAAGATCGCCAAAGGTAAATCTACCAATTGGATAACTGAGTGGACTAAATGCATCATCCACTGAGCGCCCTTCTTTCATCATTTTATTAAAAAAATGTACGGCACTGGTTACCAAACTTACCACTGCATCTTTTTTAGATTGCGGGTAATATCCGGACGCCAATACATATGTTTTACCATCTTTTTTAACTTCTTTTGTATACGTCAATTTTATCGCATTACGCCATTCATACGTAACCCATCCTCCACCGGCCTTTGCCTTATTAATCATTTCTTGCACAATAGGGGTACCAAATGAATCCCGTAAATCATACCGATTATTCCACATCCCAGTAACATCTTCTCCATTTGCAAGCAAGACACCTTTACTATCATAGAATGAAAGATACAGTTCCCCATGCACAAAATCTTTTGAATGTGTAAATTGGTGACACGCATCAGAAAGCGAATGCGATTGAAGGTATTGCGCAGCACGCTCAACAAGGTTAACCGTATTTTTTCTATGAGCGGCTTCATCAAAATCTTCTATCGTCTTTTTATCTGTCGTGTAGTCACGAGAATCAACCAGTTGCGATTGCGGTTTTCCTTTTTTGGGGATTTCTTCATTGTTACTGATAGCCTTGATAATCTCATCGGCTGCTTCATTCATAGCAGTATCACTACCAGCAGCCTTCGCTGGTTTTTCAGTAGCTGACTGATTCGATGTATCAATTGGTTCGTCTGGAACAGACATTTTTACAACCGGAACTTCTTCTTGTACCTCAACCGAATCAACGGCAGCCATCTCTTGTGGTGTAATATCTTCAGTGATTGCTGGTTCATCAGTATTAACACTGAAAAAACAACAGCAACCGCTTATGATGGCGATGAGCCATCGGCTATAAAAAATACTCATACTACATGCTCCTTATTTTTTTACTCTTTTTGACGCCCCGTTAAATTCAGCATAAAGATAAACAGGTTGATGAAATCCAGATACAGAGTGAGAGCCCCCATTAATGCTGCTTGTTTAATTGGCAACCCATATTGCTGCGCAATAGTTGGGATATTTTTTATATTCTGAACATCGTATGCGGTAAATAACATAAAAATTAGTACACCAAAACCTGACAATACAATTTCTGCATATGAATTACGCATAAAAAGGTTAACGAGCGTACCAATGATTAAACCAAATAACATCATTAACAGCAACCCACGCATACCTGATAAATCAGATCTGGTGAGGTATCCGTATAGCGCCATAACGGCAAAAGTTCCTGCGGTAATAAAAAAAGTTTGCACAAGAGAAGCACGGGTAAAGGTAACAAAAATAGCAGTCAAACTGACACCGACTGAAGCAGCATATAATAAAAAGCAGATCAATGCAGACGTAAAACTCATCACTAATCCACGTGCACTCAATAACATTACCAACCCTAACTGAGTAAGACCAATTACCAACAAGAGGCCCGGATGATGATAAAGCATCGCAAAGAAAGCTGGCATCATTGATAACACATACGAGATAACACCCGTGATCCCTAATCCAAGGGTCATCCATCCATATACACCATACATAAATGAACGAGTGGAACGAGTTTCTTCATACTCAGTATATAAATTATTATTCATAATAAATCCTTAATAAAAAAGTGTCTTCACATGATTAGATATACTGTATTATCCTTGAATGAGTCAAGACATTCAGAATAAAGGTTTACTTGCTATAGACGGAGAGCTATGGTAAAACGAACATAACAATATCATGAATGATTACTAAGAAAGGATCTCTATTAATGAAGCACTATCATTATTTTTTAATTCCACTGGCCCTCATAGTAGGCGGATGGTCAAGTTCCTCTAAGAAAAATAATGGCGCTATGATATATGGCACCATTAGCACACAACAAGGTAACGTTTTTAACGAAGCACAAAATATTTCATTATCAAAAGATTTACAGAGTCAAGAACTAACCCTGTATGAAGTCCCGGCTATCACTGAAAATAAATATAACGAAGCTGAAAAAAAAGAGGGATCAGTTGCTACTACTATTCCCGTTGACCCAAAGACCGATTTAGCGATATCGCATATTGACCTTATCAATATAAAAACCATTACCGTACCAGAGCCACACCATCTCTGGGTATACAAAAAAAAGGGCGGACACCGAGAACGTACCTATATTAAAGTGAACGTCGAACCACGTACCGGCGACAAAAATACAACCAAAGAATATTTAGTCGAAAGTTCCTTAACAATACACTGTAAAAACGGCAAAGCTGCGCACGAACAGATTCCTATCATAGGCATAAAAACTATCGAAATTCATGGATATTCTTTTATGAATAATACTATGGAACCCGGAGAGACACAGGCCAAAGAGAAAACCATCGTATGTACAGAGGTTTCCGATAGTACTCCTGGTACATCAGAAACAAAACTTTCTATTAAAAAACCATAATTAGATACACAACAACTCTTTTGTAATCTGATGGCGTTTGTCACCAACTCAGAAAAAATAGCCAAACAGGTTGGTCGGCACCCATAATTTTCAAAAGACATCGGCTGTTTTTTCAACTATAGTATATTCTATCAATTCACCTATATTTTATTTTAGTTAAAGGATTACCCTATGGCGCTTGAGATCACACAAGAAACTATTACGAGTATAACGCATGCAACATCAGGAGCAGTCGTGCTTGATATTTATGCTACCTGGTGCGGTCCCTGTCAACAAATGGTTCCTATTATCAATGATCTCGAAAATGAATTAGGCAATGCTTGCACATTTGCAAAATTAAATATCGACAATGCATATGAGGCTGCAATGCATTATAGCGTTTCATCAGTACCTACCTTTATTTTTCTCAAAGATGGTACCGTCATGGGTAAAGAAATTGGCTACATGGATAAGGCAACCCTACGCGCAAAGATCCGTACATTTTTGAACGTATAAATTACACTTTTTTATCGCGGACGACATATCCTAACGAAGCTAATTTAATACGCAATTCATCTGCACGCGCCCATTGTTTGTTGGCGCGTGCTTCGTCTCTGTCTGCAATTAACTGTGCTATTTCTGGTGTTATATGTACTTCAGGTGCCACCACCGGATCCATCGGCAACCCACACACATGATATAAAAAGGCGCGAATAAATGAACAACTTTTGTGATCACCTGCCCATTCATCGATCGTTTCAAAGAGATACCCAAACATACCAGCTGAATTAAGGTCATCGTAGAGGTAATGAGCCATCTGAGTAACTACTGATGATGAACATTCCATAAGTTCAGCTAAGGTCACGCCAGTTTTATCTGTTTGGGCAAGTGCCTTTTGTAATTTTTGATATGATTTTTGTATATTTTTCAAATATTCATAGGAAAAATCGAGCGGTGAGCGATAGTGATGATTCAGTAAATAAAACCTAACCAATAATGGATCGATCTGTTTTAATAATTCAGATAACACAATAATGTTACCTAATGACTTTGACATCTTTTCATGGTTCACCTGAACCATACCATTATGAACCCAATAATGAGCCAATGGGCGGCCATGCAACGCCTCTGATTGCGCTATTTCATTTTCGTGGTGAGGAAACATAATATCCAATCCACCACCATGAATATCAAGTTCTTCGTGTACATACGTAGCAGCCAACACGGAACATTCAATGTGCCAACCCGGACGACCATATCCCCACGGACTTTTCCAAAAAGTATCATCTGCTTCACGTTTCCATAATGCAAAATCAAGTGGATCTTCTTTGTTTGGTTCAACCGCAACCCGTACACCGGTCATTAATTGTTCAATGGTGCGATGTGATAGTTTACCATACTCAGTAAATCGATGTACGCGAAAATACACGTCCCCATCAGCAACATACGCATAGCCTTTATCGATCAGTTTACTAATAAAATCTATAATCCCTGGAATATTTTCAGTCACCAATGGCTCGTGAGTTGGCGTTAGACAATTCAGCTGCTCCATGCACTGACGAAAATCTGCAATGTAGGTGGCAGCAATTTCACCATAACGCAATGGATCACCATACTGTTCGTGTGCTTTTTTCAGTAATTTATCATCAACATCAGTAAAGTTGCGTGCATAAGAAACGGTATACCCTGCATAAGATAATACCCGAAATAACAGATCAAAAGAAACAGCTGAGCGCCCATGACCAATATGAGAATAGTCATAGGGAGTAATACCACATGCATACATATACACGAATGGTGCCGTATGAGGGATGAATTTTTCTTTTTTACCCGTTACTGTGTTGGTGAGATATAGCATACAAAACCCGATGCGTAAATTACGATAAATACCTTTAATACTGATTTTAAGTGTAGTGATATCAGTTTTAATAATCAATCAAAAAGGCGTACATTGAATTACTAAAAAATCACGTATTATATTAATCGCACAATACCCAGTGCCTGGTGCACTACTTCAGCTACCTTAATTCATGTTTGTTTGTAACAGGATTGGCAACCTGTAGTGTATTACCAAACTTTTTACTGATCTTTTTCAGCGCATACTCCTGCAGTGCATGAGTTCCATGATACGATCCTAAAAAACTTGGTATAAGCAATAAAACAAAATATAAGCCGTTTTTTTGTAAACCATCAGGAATCGCTAAAAAAACGCCGCTGACACATAAACACGGCAGTACTTGCTTTCCAATATATCTTGCAATACTGCATACTTCCGCAGAACCTTTACGTATCTCATGATCAGCCCGATTTGATGATAATGCTATACAGTTCGCTTTAGTACACTCATACCCCATAATCATTAAACAAGCAGCGCTTGATGCTTGAAAACTTAGAGACAACTCTACCGGAACACCATCTCCTAAATATAACAATGCTCTGGATATTCCTACGCATAAAGTCGCAAAACCGCCTGCCACTGGTATTATTTCCTGCACTATCATTTTTCCAACAGATTTCATCGCACCGCCGAATAACAATACGTGCCTTTTGGGTTTTGAGACATCGTATAACTGATTATTTTTTCGAACTATTTTAGCAACGGAAGTCGAATGTGCCGACATAGCAGGAGGTTGATTATTATTTACTAAATCGGTTAATGCAGCAGCACGACATATAGTTATGAAAAAGATAAGTACACAGACGAAAGCCACCTTGCTAAAAAATTCTGCTGTATATAAACCTCTCTTGAAATCAAACAAAATATGTGGAACATAAGGCTCATTAATTTTTCCTAGCAACAGTACCATCAGAAATTTTTTCCTTTCCAGACTTTTTTTGCATTTTTTCTAGAGCCCAGTCCTGCAGAGTATGAGTTCCATGGTACGCAGCTAAGTAGCTTGGTATAATTAATACCCTTCTCTGGGAAGAGGTTAAAGGAAGATCACTGAAAAATTCAAAAACTTTACACAAACTTACCCCTGATAACATCATTCCAAGGACTGATTTTCTCGTATTATGATTCTTTACAATGAATCGAGATTGTATCCATTTAATACCTTCATAACCAAAGATAGGGAATAGATGAAGGCCGTATTTTAATATTACAGGAATTTCTTGACTATAAGAATTCTCACCTTGCAAATAGCAAATAATTTCAAGTCCTTTAAAGAAACTTATACACCCAACTGCCACGGGCACTATTTCTAGACCTACAGTTTTTGCAACAGATTTCACCGTACCAAGAGATAGTAAAGAATGCTGCTTGGTTTGCACTTGCATTAGATCGTTAATGTTGCGATTATTGTCTATAGTATCATCCACTTCAATTATGCTCTTACAAACTGGCGGATTACTTTTTAGTAAAGCGGCTACATTACTATCTCCATAGATCACCACCGCACTATTCAAAACATACACCAGTACCAGCCAGTAAAACCGTTTAAGCATATGATAATCCTTAATCGCTCTATTGTTTATAATGCATATGACCGCACCTATAATGAATAAGTATTGCATCTTTATCAAATACTGAAAAGTCCATCGGAAAAGCGCTCATACACAAAAACTTACAAAAGCACACACTCCAATCTACTAGTCAATTACGTAAAAAGTAGTAGACTGATGTTTCAGTCTTGCCTATTAAAATAAGCCATGTGTGCTTCAAGTGGACATGCCTAGGAGCTTGTGAATGATACAAATGAGTAGAGTGGATAATAATCAAAGAGCGATTGCGATATTCCTTTTATTGCTGTACGGCGTACAAAGTATACCTATTATTGGAGGACCCGTTAATCAATCTGATCAAACAGATATTTCATGGGAACCCCAAGATGATGGAGATACAGATAGTGAACCACGCCTTATAGAAAAAATTATTGTACGAGGTAATAAATCGGTTACAACAGAGGCAATACTGCAAAAAGTACCTTACAAAGTAGGCGAACCATTTAACCCGCTCAAAACGCAAGAATTAATTAAAAATTTATATTTCAAAATAATGCGTTTTAGTAATATTGAAGTACGTGGTAAAAATAGCGGCGCCAATGGCATTATTTTATATATCATCGTAACTGAAAAACCATTACTAAAATCAGTCGTACTGAAAGGCAACAGTGTAGTCAGCGAAAAAGAGATTCGACAAAAAGTAAATCTCGATATGCCATGCCTAGAAGAAGCAGAACTCAAACAATTGACTGAGCAAATCAAGCGGGTATATGTTGAACGTGGGTATTGTGGAACTACTATCACTGCCGAAATGAATTATGATAGCGAGCAAAACGCAACAGTCATTTTGACGATAAAAGAGTCGAGCAAATCGCTGGTTAAACGAATTAAATTTGACGGCAATGAAACACTGAGCGATAAAAAACTACGCAGCGCATTACTTACGCAAGAAGATTGGCTATTCGGTTTTTTAAGTAGATCAGGCATCTATATTAAAGAACGATTGGAAGCTGACAAAAGAATGTTAGAACAGTTGTACCAGAATAGTGGTTTTTTGAATGCACGGGTAATGAATGTTAAAGAAGAGATAGACCCATGTAATGGTACTGATATTAACCTCACTTTTGAAATAGAGGAAGGTCCCGCTTACTGTTTTGGCACTATTCAGGTTGAAGGAACGTTACCCGATTGCGCGCAAGATGATATTGTCCAACGGTTACCCATCAGAACTGGCATGTCATATTCCCGCCGATCGATTACTGAAGCTATGCATACCTTAGAATTTTTATGGGGTGATAAAGGATACATCTTTGCACGTATCGATCCATCAATACAGCCAAATGAGGACACCAAAACAGTTGATGTTAGTTTTTATGTGGATGCAGGTGAAGCCATTACGCTCAATAACATTATTATTAAAGGTAATCGAAAAACGAGAGACAAAGTTATTAGACGGAGAATCTTGTTACGAGAGGGATCACAGATCACCTCAACGTTAATGGAATTGTCAAAGAACTCTGTTGAATCACTCGGCTTTTTTGACCAGCGTGATGGCGTAAGCTGGAAAATTAAAAAAACCAGTAATAATAGCGCAGACCTAGAATTGCTATTGAAAGAAACCAAAACAGGTAATGCTGGCTACCAAATGGGATTTGGTGGTGCCGGTCAAACACTTTCTTCACCATCAACCGGCCTTAATTGTAAGCTTAATTTCACTGATCGCAATCTGTTTGGTCAGGGTATCGATTTCAATATTGAAGCTAATTGGTCAAAACAGGAACAGATATTTACCGTCCATATTGCTCAACCATGGTTACTTGATAAACCGGTTTATGGTGCATTTGATATTCAACATCGCATGCCGTCATACGATATTTTAAGAAATATCGATATCGCCGCAGTCAATCAACGTCTTACGAATGCCGGGGTAGCACTTGGTGGCATTACCCGCTCAACTAACTATTTCTTTAACAACATTAATATATTAGTCACAACCGGACTTGAAAATATCGGGTATGGAAAAATACCAACAGCAACCAATGATTCTGCATTAGCAAAAATTCAGTACCAATATATCTTGAACCGTGAATTTTGTTCGGGAATTTATGCATGGATTGGTGGTTCACTGCAACAGGATACGCGCAATAATCCGGTACACACAAGTCGTGGATATCGCTATGTATTGGCAACCAGAATTGGTCTACCGGCACACAATGGTGGACAGGAACGTATCGGTTTTTATAAATTCAGCTTTGAGGGTAGTTGGTATACCCCTATTATTAATGAATATGATCTCATTTTTAGAATGCGTGCATTTGGTGGTATCGTATATCCTATTGGTAGTTATAATGCACCGTTCTCAGAATTATATAACTTAGGGGGACCTGCGTCAGTACGAGGATTCCTCTTTGGTGATATTGGTCCAAAATTTCAAGGCAGCCCTATTGGTGCGGCAAAAGCGCTCTATTGGAACTTCGAACTTCAGTTCCCGATAACGGCGGATATGACTATGAAGGGAGCATTCTTCTATGACGGCGGAACCGGCTTTAATAATCCTTATGTATATGCAGATCAAGCACCGTATGTCACCGGTAACGGATTTGATTATCGTCACGCAGTCGGGTTCAGTATTCGGGTATTAAACCCAATGCCGATACGTGTTGATTGGGGATTCAAACTTGATCAAAGAACTGGTGAAAGCAGTAGCGAAGTACACTTTGCAAGCGCATTTGACTGGTAAAACGCCTGAAGTACTAGTAAGGCATTGCTTTATGTGTCATTTTTTCGTTATACCTAAACCGTATACTATTCACACTGCCTAGATACACAAAGGAACGATTAATGAATAAAAAAAAGCAACTGTTACTGCTATTTGTAACGCTAAATACAGTAGTAATTTTGATCAATGTGTACAAAAATACACTCATTGCAAAGCTACAATTTCAAGAACAACGGTATTCCACTGAAAAAACAGCACTGAAAAAACAGCTGGATGAACTCGTATGTACTTTGCAAAAGGTTAAGTCCTATGAAAATATTACACAATTTGCACATACACAACTCGGCATGGATACTATGCGCCTAACCCAAATAAAAACGATAACTATTAGATGAAAAATATATACGCACCGAGGTGCTCAATAATTTTTTCTTGTATGACATTCGCATATGTACTCATTATAGTAAATCTTTATAGTATACAAGTAAGGAAAAGTCACCTTTTCCTTACTCTAGCGCAACAACAATATCAAATGGAAATAGTTCATCATCCTCCTCGTGCACTTATATATGACCGTTCTGATATTGCCATCGCTCTTAATAAACAAGGTATTGCCGCGATACTACTACCAAAAGAGATTACTGATAAACAGGCGGTGTATTCCTTTTTAAAAACTCACTTCCCCTCCGCTGTAACGCGCTATCAGAGTGGTAATTATCCTCATTTTATGTACATCAAACGGCGGCTCAATGAAGAACAGATACGCCTGATCGAACAACAACCCGTGGATGGTATTATTCTGCTTCATGAACCAAGTCGCTATTACCCATTTCCAGTATTAGTAAGTGTATTAGGCATGACAGATGTTGATAACCAAGGGCTTTTTGGCATAGAACAGCGATACAACGAACAATTAACCGGTAAAGCAGGCACCGTTAGATTACTCAAAGATGCACGCTCAGGCCATTACTATTTCGAAAAAACTATTGTATCACCAGAAACTATGGGCATACCAGTCACCCTTTCGATAGATAGTACACTCTCTTTTTTAGCAGCACAAGAGCTTGAAAAAACAATGCTTCAATTTAAAGCAACTGAAGGATCAGTAATCATTCTCAATCCCATCACGGGCGAAATTCTTACGATGATTACCTTACCTTATAGCGACCCTAACAACCCTGCAGCTTTGACGATAGAACACACAAAAAATAGCATCATGAGTAATGCGTACGAAAGTGGATCGGTATTTAAAGTATTTTGTGCGCTTGCGGCACTTGAAGCAGGAGTAGTCACAGAAGAAGAGCTTATCGATTGCAAAGGCGCGAAAACTGCATACGTAGATGGGATGGCAATTAATACCTGGAAAGCAAATGACATCATTCCCTTTAAAGACGTTATCGCCTACTCAAATAATATAGGTATTGCAACCGTTGCAAAACGCTTGGGACAAAGTTTATACGATCACTATAAAAAACTAGGGTTCGGCATCAAGACCAACATAGAACTGAGCGGTGAAGCACGTGGTTTTTTGAATCATCCACGTAATTGGTCAAAACGCTCAATAATCTCCCTATCATTTGGGTACGAAGTATCAGCAACCTCACTACAGATTGCCTGTGCATTTGGCATCCTTGCCAATGAGGGTAAACCGGTCACGCCAACGATTATAAAAGTTAACAATAATAGCAGCAATCAATCACCACCACTCTACTCTGCTAACACCATCGCTACCATGCGTTCTATTTTACTGTATAGTACCATGCAAAAAAATGCCGATCTCGTTGGCCTAGCCGGATGTACTATTATGGGAAAAACGGGAACCGCAAACCTTATTGAAAATGGCCAATATAATAAAAATAAAAATATTTTTACGTATGCAGGATTAGTAGAAAAAGACAACTATAAAAGAGTCATTGTAGCCTTTATCAAAGAGTCAAACCAGCATAATATCTATGCAAGCTCAGTGGTCGCGCCACTCTTTAAGCGGATTGCTCAAAAAATGATTATTCACGAAAACATGCTTTAAGGTATAAACATAATCAATAAAAAGTATTTATAGTTGCATTAAAATAATAACTTACTTATAATTAATGGCTGTAAAATCAATGATAAAATAATAAAAGAAGCGTTTTTATTAACATATTCATTAGAAAACATTTTAATAACACAAAGGACATATATATGAAACATATATCACTGGTAACATACGGCATACTGTTACTATCGATTTTATTTGTACCACATATCCATAATAAGATAGAGAACAGAATACCAACTCCTCAGCCCCCAGCTCCTGACATTCATAGAATAATACCATTAAGCCTTGGAGAAGTATTTACAAGCAATGGTCTTACAATACAAAGGGTTAATAACTCCCCTTACGGTATTATACTAAAAACAAATATGATTGATGCATGTAAGGCAAATGATATGAGAGCTATTGTTACAGCATATCATACATTACCCGATTCTTTGAACATAAAAACAGGAGATCTACAAATAGATCCAAATATGCGTCCAATTATTCAAATAGAACGACTTATAGAACAAATGGGAAGAGAGATTTTGGGAAAAAATCATGGAGTATCACCTCTAAGTGTAGCGAAAAGCAATAAAAATCAGGAAATGTTTTTCTTTTTAAAACGCCTTGGCGCATTCAATGAATAAATTCAGAAGAAAAAATTCACGTTGCACAAGAATGCCTAAAAGCAGATCATGAGATACATAAATTACTGTCAACTTACAGAGTAAGTAACTAAAATATGGAAATCGCCAAATAGAAGCGTATTTACTCTCACGCGGGGCATCCCCCGATAAATCACGGTAAATTAAGAACTAATGTATGCAAAGACGAATAGACAATTAATGTTTTCTATTCGTCTTTTTTATTGCCACCATTATCGCATCATAAATAATACAATATCAGATCATATTTCTTTGAACCTTAAGCACCCGGGAAAAAAGGTTATTATAGAGAATCAAATTAAAAAATTATATAAATTGTTTACTATTTTTAATGACTCAAAAGTAGTAATAAATTCTATTATCAAACCAATAAATTGACTGCGACGATATTTAGTAATAAAATACCTGAGATTTATTATTAATAACGAGATAGTACCTATTTCGATAAAAAGTATTGCCTATTGATTTTTTTTACCATAAGGAAATGAATGTATAAAAAGTTTTATACTATAACCTATCTATTTTTAATGGCAACCATCTTTGCAAGCAGTACTCCGAATCTGAATACAGGCCGGCGAGCACCCAGAAACCAACAACAGGAAAAAAATACTATAAACATTATTCATATTATAAATGCTGGACGGATATATGACTTCGATGATAATGGAATAAAATATTTTCAGACATCATCTGGTGATCGTATTGTCCTGGATACAAAATTATTTGAAGCATCTAGGCTCAATAACGAATATCTGTTTAATGATGCATTACAACGTTACCCATTCGTAAAATATGCTAGACTTGGCGTATTATACTACCCAAATGATGATAGTAAAAAATTACAAGGTAACTTAACTGAGGAAGTTCATAAAAAAATTTGTAAATTTTACAATAAGGAATTTGGAATGAGTATATATGATTTCCTAACAGCTGATAAGAAGCACAATCTTTTGGGCCTACTTGGCTGGAAGGAAGGTTACTGTCACCCAAATGCAGGTACTTATAAATACAAAGCAACAAATCGTAAACCCCATAACCGATAAAAGTTACTGATGTATCATACGTGAAATCTTATACAGAACTAGAAGGAATATATATGAAGCTCATCCACCTCGAAAAATATGTATACTTACTATTGATCACCGGATTTGCATACTCTGCAGAAATAGTTGCAAGTCATCCCCCGACACAACTCACTATCTATGACCATATAACGAGCTTCGAAGGACCATTCTCACATCTGAACGGCAACATTATAAAGGAAACAAGTCTCACGACAGCATGCGAAAACAATGATATAGAAAAGGCAAAATGGCTCTGCAATATGTTTCCAAATTTAGTTAATGTACACAAAGGAGACCTTATTCGCAAGGATCCTATGACAGGAGTTATGAAACTTGTAAAACAATCAGAAAACAAAAAAGCAGCTGCGTTGCTAAAAGAGCACTATAAGGAATCACCAGTAAAAATAGCGACCCTCAAGAATAACAGTGAAATGATTCAGGGCTTGAAAAACACACTCGAAATAGGACGTTGGGAAAGATTTCCTGTTGAGGATAAAACGTCCAAAAAATAATATTCATACTATGTCAACGTTCCCTCTCCTTTCTTTATTTGACATAACAAAACCAATATTTAGAATAATCGGAAAGAGTATGTACTGATAATGCTGCCTGTGAATCACCAAGGAGTCGACAGGGGATGCTAAAAAGATTGTTAAAAACACTATTATTACCGCTTTTTACAAGCATCTTATTGATACTATCTCTATCGCTCATCGGTTTTGAGGTCACAATACTCTCAGAAATAGACTTACTCCCATTCTCTCTGAATAAAACCATTGAACCACACAACGGATCTGATGCACGTATAGTCATTCTAGAAAAAAATGGCACGCCCTACATTTTAAAACAGATTGAAAATCCACTGCTTTGCGAGCAATACCTGTTAATCATTGATTGTATTACCTCAACAATGGCAACGAATCTTGGCATTCCCGTCAATAAAGTTTATTTTGTACCATACAACATTGGCAACCATTTAAAAACCTATCCTGATTATGCCGCTACACTGCATGAATATATTCCTGGCAATGACCTAGAATCAATACGACCATCACATCTACCGCACTATTTTTCATTACAACAGATTGAAATAAATCCACAGCGACAGGATAACAATTATGGATCGGCATGCCATCTAAAAACAGTTATCGATAGTTTTACACAACACAAAGACACGGCGGCGATAGCAGCATTAGATACATTTATTGGCAACATTGATCGCAGCTTTCAAAATATTTTTTATAATCATTCCACAGACAAATTTTATGGCATCGACCAAGCAGGGGCATTCAGGGGTAATCTCGCAGAATCAATGCTGCATACGTTAAAAACATACCATCACCATTACCTGATTCACAACATTTTAAAAACCATTATTCCAGGACTCAGTATCTATGCACAAAAATTAACTGAACTATGCCAGCAGTATCCACCGGAAAGTATATTAAATGCTATTTCTGATCTCATACCCTATCTGCACCGTGAAGCAGATATCAACGAACATATTAGTAATGTATGTACTATTCAGTACCGCTGCATGCTTGATAATTACATTCATAGCAAAAAAATAATTACGATACTCGACCACTATATCAATCATGACAAGCTGGTAGCGATCACCGAAAAACAATTTAATAAGGACAGTAATGAAAAAAGCTATTATACATATGTTTATTGCCATTAATTGTATCACTGCTCTAACAAACATATCATCAATAGATTGTATTCGCACTGATCCACAGTGGCCATCCACCACACTGGCAACGCTCAGTCGACGTGAAAAAATAGCACAGTTACTAATACCTTTTATTAAAGCGCATGGTAACCATTATGAAGAAAATAATATAGATGAACTTATCACTTCGTATGGCATTGGTGGTGTTATATTTTTAGGGCATAGCACACCTCTACAGCAACGGGAAAGAACAGAACTATACCAAAAAATAGCAAAAGTACCTTTATTGATAATGCTTGATAGCGAATGGGGGCTACATATGCGACTTGATCATGATCCTTCACAGGTAGTACAATATCCTAAAAACATGGCACTCGGTGCCATCAAAAACCGTTCACTCATTTACCAATTAGGGTATGAAATTGGACAACAATGCCGCACGTTGGGTGTTGCAGTAAACCTTGCACCCGTTGCTGATGTAAATAATAATCCACAAAATCCAGTAATTCATCTCAGATCTTTTGGTGATAACGTTGAGACAGTTACTGAATGCACTCTGCTATATGCACGCGGGGTACAAGATGCTGGTATCATAGCCTGTGTAAAACATTTTCCCGGACATGGCGATACTGCAATAGATTCCCATGTAAGCTTACCGACTATCAATCACCCATTAGATAGATTACAAAATACTGAATTAATACCGTTTAAAAAACTTATTGACGCTGGTATTGCGGCAGTCATGACGGGACATTTATATGTACCGGCATACGAATCAACTACAGATACTCCTGCCACTTTTTCACCAGCTATTACGCATGATTTGCTGCAAAAAACCTTAGGGTTTAACGGGCTTGTTATTACTGACGGATTGAATATGAAGGCATTATCTGATCCCTCCTTAAAACCTGGCGACTTAGAACTGAAAGCATTTTTAGCAGGCCATGACATTTTGCTCTGCTCAGTCGATATTCCTGATGCAATTACAACTATTGAACAAGCAATTATTCACGGAACAATAGATGAAGCAGAATTAGACAGACGAGTACTGAAAATACTACGTTACAAACAAGCAGTCATTACCCCACCCGCTCATACAGAAGAACTTTCTTTTTTAACCAGACCAGAAGCCTATGCATTACAACAACAATTATATGAGGCAACCATGACCAGTATTGCCCAAAGTGAAGTAGCACCATGGTCACGTGAACTACTTGCAACCAGTTATATCGTACAATCAGGGACTTTACCGGATGAATACCTTGCACAAGAGCTGAGTAAACATGGGTATGTTGTACATACTATTGCTGAGATGGTGAATATGATAGGTCAACATAATGATTGTAGACCAGTACTACTCATTATCGGTAATCATCAAGGACTAACAAAAGAACAATATGGAATTCCTGAAACCATCACTGAACCCCTCAAACACCTACAGGCTTCCCATACTCCTTTTTATGTCATTACCTTTAATTCACCATATGGATTGGCAAAACTCAAAGCAGCACAGGCAACCTTAGTAGCATACGAATCCTGTGTACCGGCACAAAAAGCGGTCATAAAAGTACTCAATGGCGATTTGTATCCAACTGGTACATCACCAGTTCACGTAAATTAGGCACCAGTTTACGTCTTCACACCCCTATATCGCAATATCATTGTAATCGATTACATCAACTCGGTAGAATGGTCAAAAAGATAGAGGGGGAAAAGCATGATAAAAAAGAATATAGTCGGATGTGTACTCGTAAGTATTTTATTACTGCCAGCTGTGTTGTGTGTAGAAAAAACAACGTTAAAAAATTATACACAATACGATATCAATACAAACGCATCGCTAGATAGACTCATAACGGATATCAAGAATAATAAAATTGATCTCAATTTCCAAAACAAAGACGGCACAACAATATTAATGGTAGCTTTACAAAAGAAAAATACTAACCTCATTAATGCGATTTTAGCGAAAAAACCAAACACCTTCTTATCAGATGACCAAGGGCACGATGCACTCATGTATGCGGTAGAAAATAACCTTCCTCAATATTTTGCCAACATTATCGCAGGATGGCAGCAGCATAAAAAATCTATCCCCCCTAAAAAAAGTACCCAATCTACCTATCAAAAAACGATTAATCTGTGCAAAATGGCAGCACAGCTTGTACTTGCAAAATTCTATCAAAGCAGACTATACCAAACGGTTACTAATCCCATCTACCATTACCTTGGGTTAATCTATCCATGGGTAAAACCTTCTAACCAAGTAACGATAAAGAATAATAATCTATGCGATAAAACACAAAATACAAAAGTAAACAGATTAATAGAACAAATAAAAAACAACACTATAAAAGTTAATGAAAATATTCAAAAAACGGTCATATCATTATTAAATAATCATCAAAACATAGAATATCCGATAGCTACATTACTCCAAGAAATAGTATCTCTAAATCGCAAACTTACCACAGCTGACATAAAATATATCGAACTTCTCCTTGAGCAAGGCCTTGGATCACCGAATGAAAAAGTAGTACCACAGAAAACAATTACTGGTGAACTACCTGAGTCAGTTTTGGGATACGCAACACGAAAAGGATTTAACACCATAGTCGCACTACTGCTCAAGTACGGGGCACCAATAGATAGTATAACTGAAACATACACAAATATTCCCGGTGTAGCCGCGCAAGCAGCAAGAGAATTAGTCACTCAGAAAAGTACGTATCAAACGGGGCAAAATTTAATCAAAGATATCGGTTCAGATATTGCACAAACAGCCCTTGCATTTTCTCAGGACATGATCACTAAAATGACTGGAATACACTATGAAGCATTGGTTCCTGGCATGACACCCTTGATAGAAGCAGTCATTACCAATAATAATATTGTAGTCGAATTACTCATAACGGCAGGTGCAAATATCAATCATACAGATAGCAATAACAGAACAGCGCTTATGTATGCTATTGGACGCAAAAATAAAAATGCAATTACTATTTTACTTAAAAAACTACCTGAAGTTGATCTCCATACCACTGACATTGAAGGCCTCATGGCCCCTGGTATGATGGTAGCAAATAATCTAACGACTGAGCTACAGACAATCATCACAAACGAAGATGCCAACACGAACAATAATTATTTTAATCCTAACCTGATCGATGGCTGGGGAAAAACGGTCCTGTACTACTTGATCGACAATACCAATCCGAATGATCAAAAGAGCATCAAACAAACGTTAGAGATGTTAACAACATTACAAAAAAAAGGAGCAAAAGCTTACATTTATGACTCTAGTAAAGCTCAACCGATACTCTATTATGCGATTCTCAAAAAACTCCCTATAACTATTTTGACCCAATTGATATTAATGGGCGCGAATGTAAACGCCCCCTATAATACCCAGTCAAAGGATCAATTCAAACAATTACCTGGCGGCGCATCGATGATGACTATTGCGATAGTAGCACATACGGATAATACCTATATTAACGACGTATGTTCACTACTACTAACAAAAGGAACAAACCCCAATGCCGGGGACAACACAGGCACCACCCCGCTCATGTATGCCGTACAGCATTTTCCAGTAAATACACATTTAGTGCAAACTATATTGGATTATAAAGGTAATCCAAACCAGCTCAACGGTGATCAAAAAAGTGCATTAACGTTGGCTATCAAAAATTTTGAATACCCAACAGCCGAAGGTTTTGGCGAACACCTGGTCATTGGAGTTGCCAAAGGACTGAATACGATAGGGAAAGGCATTCAGTCGGTAAAAAATTGGTGGAAAGGAAGTAAAACGCCTGAAACTGAAGCAATATGGCCAGGCGATGATGCCCTTATCAAGGGATACAAAGATATCGTTATATTACTCATGCAATATGGGGCACAAAAACCGGATAATATTGATGATTTTTTGAATCAAAGCACGAAAAATAATAACTTTACTGAAGCACAAAAAACTGATCTTACGGCATTACTAGATACCAAACAATTAAACCCAATCCCATCCACAACGGCTCCCACTGCACCCAACCCGTAAACTAAACCCAAAAGGCATAAAATCCTTTATGATTAGGAGCTTTAGAACATATTTCTCTTAAACCCTTTTGACTTATAACCTCAAAAATGGTATGGTTATGGTAGCTGTCTATATTATTTTAGTTTTAAATAACGATTTTCGCATACACGGTTTATGTATTTAATCTACGCCGTATTGCTCGTTTCCTCTACTACAAAAATATAGAGATTTAGAAAAATGCCAGTATGGGCTCATACTTTTTAAGTAGTTGTAAAACGGGTAGCTCTTTTTCAGGCCATTATTATCCTGTTGGTTGGTGTTTTTCACATTCCTACCGCTCATTTCATGGTGGAAATAGGCGTTATTGGAGCTATGTGTATACCCCCACCATAACACCATTAAATACCAAAAAGGATTGGCTATGCCATATACTACTCAAAAAAGGCGCCCTGCTTATAAAAACAATTTTCGTTCATCCAATGGCGAAAAAGATGGAAAAACTGAATCTAGTTATGAGCGATCTCCCCGTAAACCGTACAGAGGGAATAACCATTCATCAGATGAACGTCCATTTTTCAAACGTCCTCGTTCGTCCTACCGTGATTTCGGTTCAGAAGGACAGGAACGCCAATATAATGACACGAATGAGTATCGCCAAAGCTATAGTTCCGATGACAGCTATACACCCCGCCAGCGATCATCGTATAAGGAAAAATCATCATATGGTGACAAGCCATCGTATGGCGATAGACGCCGCTCATCTGGTAGATCACCTCAACGCATGCAAAAAAATCGGCGTACCATCAAAAAATTTAACCCTTCACAGTTTATTAAACGGGTAGAAGAAACAACACCAGCAACTACTCACGCTATTAAACATACCTTCGCTGATTTTCAGGTGCTCCAAATCCTCAAAGACAATATTAGTAAAAAAGGGTACGTAACCCCAACCCCCATTCAAGATCAAGCTATTCCTGCTATTTTGGATGGACGTGATATCATTGCAACTGCAAACACCGGTACCGGTAAAACTGCAGCATTTTTGATTCCCCTTATTCATAGAATTGCATCTAAACAAGCAAAAAGAGCGCTCATTGTAACACCAACCCGTGAATTAGCTGCACAAATACAGGATGAATTCAATAGCCTCAAAAATAACATGCCCCTTAGATCCGTACTATGTATCGGAGCTATGAGTATGCATACCCAAATTATTGGACTCAAAAGCAAACCAGCATTTGTCATTGGTACACCGGGTAGACTTAAAGATTTAGCAAACCAACGCTATCTTGATTTTAGTTCATTCGACACTGTCGTTTTGGATGAAGTTGACACCATGCTTGATATAAAATTTATCACCGACATGAAAGAGATTCTATCTGAGATGCCAAGCACACGTCATTCATTATTCTTCTCAGCAACCGTTTCTCCAGAAATTCAGGCAATCATAGATACCTATTTAAAAGATCCAGTTGCCGTAAGCGTCAAAACACGTCAATCAGCAGAGAACGTTAATCAAGATGTAATTATGGTAAATAAGCGTAATAAAATAGAATTACTGCACGAACTCCTGGTTAAGCCTGAGTTCAAAAAAGTAATCGTTTTTGCCCGCACTAAGCATGGCACTGAAAGCCTTGCCCAGGAACTTAAAGATCGTGGTTTTGGTGTTGCTTCTATTCATGGCAACAAAACACAAGCTCAACGTAAAAAATCACTTGCCGCATTTAAATCAAATCATGCACAGATTTTATTGGCAACTGATGTGGTGGCACGCGGTATTGATATCGAAAATGTATCGCACGTAATTAATTACGATCTCCCGCAGACCTATGAAGACTACATTCATAGAATCGGCAGAACAGGACGAGCAAATAATATTGGAAACGCACTCACATTCATAGAATAACTGAAAAAGCCCCAGAAAAAATTCTGGGGCTTTTTTTATTGTCTGTGCACCAAACGCATTCTTAACTTTTACCAATAAGATGCCAGAAGGTACCATCATAATAAAAAGTAAATGAAACTGCGGCACTTGACCACGTCGTCGATGGATTAGATGGTTGAATAAGAAATGTTGACCCAACAAAATTAAACGAACACGTAAATAGGGTACTTGGATTTGATGTTGCAATAGTCAATATTTGACCCGCTACCAAGCTACTTGGCACATTAAAGCCAACGCCAGAAACATTTTGAGTTAAGTTTAATAAGTACAATCCTGTACCACTAGGAATGGTGTAGGTAGTACTACTAGCAATAGTCTGCGTTGTAACCCCAGTCATTGCGACACCAGGAACCGAAATTATATTACCTATATTGCCAAATAACTTAATAGGATTACCATAAATATTTAATGTACCACCATCAGTATTAAATTTGGTATTACCGTTAACAGCAAAATTTATTGCACCACCACTGAAAAAGAATCCTGAATTACTAATTCCCTGTAAATTTAAACCCGGACTTGATGCACTACTGCCGGCAGGAGCAATAATTTGGCTCGATGCAGAAACGGTAGCAGCCGACAACGTACCTGGCAGCGTAAGCCCGGTTGAATTAAACGTACCAACATTTGCTCCAGCTGCGCTTACCACTAAATTATTCGCTGTTGCACAGGAAAATCCAGTTAAAGGACTACCCGAAAAATTAATCGATGGCGCTGTTACCGTTGATGCTGGCAAACTAACCCCGGTTCCATTAAACGTACAAACAGTCGCTCCAGAAACACTGACTACTAAATTATTCGCCGTTGCACAGGACAATCCGGTGAACGCACTTCCTGTAAAATTAAGCGTTGGTATTCCCGCCGTGCCTGCTGGTAGCTGCAATGAACCGGTCATCGTATCACCAGCTTTCAACACATTAAGTGACGCCGGCCCAATGAAGTTGTTAGCTGTAATCACTCCCGCACTAAAGTTACCGGATCCATCACGCGCTACAATAGTATCTGTATCATTTGCGCTCGTTGCCGTCGTTGCTGAATTAGCAACTTTGGCAGGCGTACTAATAGTCGCTAGTTTTGTATCAACAATACCTGCAGAATTAGCAATATCAGCATTAACTATCGCCGACGAACTCAACGCCCCTGTGCTACTAGTATGCACCACACCTGGCACGGGCAACCCCGTAATAGTCACGATTCCCGTTGGCGATATGGTCATTCGCTCAAAACCAGCCGTACCGAAAGATAACTGATTCACAGTAAAACAAGATAAACCAGTTGCAGTACTTCCACTAAAATTCACTGTTGGCGCTCCTGGATTTCCTGCTGGTACCGTCAATACACCCGAATTCAAGGTCAAGCCAGTTGACGTTAAGGTAGTCTTGGCGATAGCATTGATACTAGTCACCAAAACAGAAGATGCACAGGAAAAACCGGTCGAGCTACTATCAGTAAAAGTAATAGATGGTGCTCCCGACGTTCCTGCTGGCATAAGCAACTGTGCACCGGAGTTCACAGTCAAGCCAGCTGCACTCACAGTGGTCTTGGCGACACCACTGACACTCGCTACTATCTCATTTGATGTCTCTGATGAAAATCCCGCTGTCCCAAGCGAAAACTTCATTGATGGTGCTGCAGTTGTTCCTGCTGGTACGGTCAATATACCTCCATGCAATGTCAATCCAGCTGAATTTAACGTCGTAGCAGCAGCACCACTAATACTGGTTACCAAGTTATTAGGCGTAAGACAGGAAAAGCCGGTCGTTGTACTTCCAAAAAAATTAATTGATGGGGCTGTAGCCGATCCTACTGGATGGGTTAAATTACCGCTCATTGTATCACCGGATTTTAACACGTTTAATGATGCTGCCCCCGTCACATTACCAGTAACGTTACCTGTCAAACTTGCTGTTATTGTACCCGCACTAAAGTTACCTGAGGCATCTCGCGCGACAATCGCACTTGCCGTATTAGCATTAGTTGCCGTCGTTGCAGAATTAGAAACTTTACCTGCCGTACTAATCGTTGCCAATTTTGTATCAGCAATAGCCGCCGCCGCAGCAATATCCGCATTAACGATCAATGATGTACTAAGAGCACCAGCAGCACTATTATGTACTACTCCAGCCGTGCTCAACCCATTAATAGTTACCGTGCCAGTTGACGATATATTCATTCGTTCAACACCAGTTGTATCTAATGATAATTGATTAGTCGTCGCACAAGATAAACCAGTTGAAGGACTATTCGTAAAATTAATTGATGGCAATCCTGCCGTTCCTGATTGAGCAGTGAAATTAGCTAAAATAGTACCCGCACTAAAATTACCGGATCCATCCCGCTTGACAATTGCGTTTGCCGTATTTGCAGATGTGGCGGCATTTGCCGCATTTGCACCATTTGCTACGTTTACTGCAGACACACCACCAACCAAGTTCACAACCGTTGCACTTTGTGTACCACTCACATCGCCAGATAACGAGCCAGTAAAACTCCCCGCGCTGGTTGCTGTCGTTGCATTTCCATTCAAATTTCCTGTAATATTACCAGTTTGCACTAATAAACCAGATTCATCGATAGATGCAATTTGAGTACCATTAGAATAAAAACTGATTACATGAGAAGGTGCTGTCGGGAAGGATATAGACGTCCCCGGAGAATCATTATACGCAATAATTTGTGGTACCGATACTGGCATTGCACTAGTAAACCCACTTGGAGTAAAGTTTGCCACAGGGGCCCCTTGAACAGCAACCACAATATTATCAGCGGTTGCAGCAGATATACCAGTATTACTTGCACTACCAGAAAAAGATATACTTGGAGTTGCTACGGAACCTGCAGATGCTGTTAATCTACCAGTAACATCGCCGGTAATTGTTCCCACACTAAAATTACCTGAGGCATCGCGTGCCACTATAGTGCTTGGAGTATTTGCAGATGTCGCTGCATTAGCCGCAGTTGCCCCACTTGCCACATCGGTTGCAGCCACGCCACCAACCGTACTCACCACCGTTGCACTTTGAGTACCTGTCACATCCCCCGTTAATGAACCGGTGAAACTTGTAGCGCTATCGGCCGTCGTTGCACTCGTTGCTGTGGTGGCATTACCACTTAAATTACCCGTCACGTTACCCATTAAATCTGCCGTAATTGTTGCCGCACTAAAGTTACCAGAGTCATCACGTGCCACTATGGTACTTGGAGTATCATTTGAGGTTGCATCAGTTGTAATATTAATCACAGTGGACACATTAGCCACTGAAATATGGGAATCGCCAACCAGAGAATAAAAAGTTAGAGCACTTCCTTGTTTTCCAGCATATATCGTTGCCGTACCACTCCCACGATTTACACCAGATGTAATAGCATTCAAAAAGCTAGTAAAGGTAATGGCATTAGTACCAATGATCGCGTTTGGCGTGGTACATACAAAATTGCTCGCAGAAGTATTAGCACCGACGAATATGGGATATACATAGGCTTGCCCAGCTAAAGTACCTGTTGCAAAATCGGCTGGGCGGGTCCATGGGCCCGATTGTACTACCCAAATACCATTTTCAACAGCGTTAAATTGTCCAACTAGCAATATTCTATCCCCTGGCTGGTAAGTTAAACCATCAATGGTCTGTGAACCAGATAAAGAAGATACGTCATAATAACCGCCACCGGTGACCGGACTATGGTACTGAAACGCGGTTGCAAACTTATTGTCAACGTAATTTTTGGTTGTCGCATCGGTACTATTAGACACTGCACCATTCAAGGTTATCGTGCCTGCACTAAAGTTACCTAATGCATCCCGTTTAACGATAGTATTTGCCGTATTTGTCGACGTCGCATTATTTGCTGCCGTCGCACCACTGGCAATATTAGCCGCCGTCATACCACCAACAAAACTTACAACGGTCGCCGATTGGGTACCCGTTACATCTCCAGACAAACTACCACTAAAACTACCGGCACTGGTTGCCGTTGTTGCATTACCATTCAAGTTTGCGGTGATAGTTCCCGCACTAAAGTTGCCTGAACTATCACGCAATACTATCGTACTTGGGTTATTTGAACTAGTTGCCGTCGTTGCTGAGTTTGAAACTTTACCTGCTGTAGAAATAGTTGCTAATTTTGTATCAACAATTGCCGCTGCCGGATCAACATCAGCATTAACAATCAATGACGAACTGAGCGCTCCAGATGCACTGTTGTGTACCACGCCAGCAGTACTCATGCCGTTAATGGTTACGGTACCGGTTGGTGATATATTCATGCGTTCGGTACCAGCCGTGTCAAATGACAACTGATCAGTAGTAGCGCACGATAATCCGGTAGTGGTACTGTCAGTGAAATTTAAGGATGGTAACGCCGCTGTACCAGCTGGCACCGTCAGTGCACCGGTCATGGTATCGCCTGATTTTGACACTTTGCCATTCAACTGCGTTTGCACAGAACTAGTAACACCAGAAAGGTACCCAAGCTCGGTATCTGTTGTGCTGCTTGCCACTAACTGGCTTGATGCTGATGTTGCCACCGCACGATTTGCCGTTAATCCACCAACCACTAAATTACCATCTGTTTGCAATAAACTGGCTGCTGCACGGTACAGATTGGTATCGCCCGCCCATACTAATTTTGCTACGGTGTTAGTTGGCAATGGACTGTTGGTTGCCGTTGGGAATTCTACCTGATTATCATACCCATTCAGTTGCATCACCGTGTTTGATCCACGCGCCGATTGGCCAACTGTATCATTATTACTGTAGGTACAGGCAAGTGCACCAGAGGTGCCAAGTTTTGCAAGCACCCAACCGCGCACATTATCACTCACCCCGATGTTCCCTGAATCGGATATCAGATTAATTGCTGCCGGTTGTGTACGATCGCCAGTGACGACAAAATACTGTGCGGCACCTGCATCAGCTTGCAATCCGGCACATATATTTTCGGTATTTGCATTTTCATAAATAACCCCTTTATTTCCGTAATAATTTGGTACATAATGCGCTTGTGGTAACACTGGTTCACCATTTGCAATCTGATAAACGGTTGTCACTACATCAGCACCGGTACCCATCGATAATGCATTGTTCGCATTAGAATCAAACGCGGAGAATGATACATTCGTCGTATCTGCTATGCTCAGTTTAGTCGTTTCAAATACACCACCTACAAAACTCAGTTGAGAGGTGCCGACCTGCTCAATATCGGTAG
>CAYQJQ010000005.1:0-99266 GCA_964417975.1 uncultured Pseudomonadota bacterium
GCTCATTACGTCAGCCGAACAAAAAATATTACTTAAAAAAATTAAAGTAGAACCAAAATCAACTGAATACACCATGCACATTTTTCCACCGAGCCTTGATCGCCATACGTTAGAATCATTGCGTAGCTGTTCAGTTCTGCATAAAGGTGCACAAAAACCATTAGATATATTCCATATTCTTGGATGCGAGTATACTATAAAAGTAAACAATACCACCGGGGCAGCTACTTCAAAAATAAGCGGCTTGCATTACAATTTCCCAGAATCACAAAATGTATTTAAAGGAATTGAATTTACCAATATTCAACACCATCCAACCGGAGTTATCGCAGTTCATCTTAGTTATAAGGGTAAACTAATAGAAAAACCAAAAACATTTTTTCCAAAAGATCATAAACCAGATATAATAATGACTACTATTCGCAATCTCATAGAGGAAAATAAAACTACAATTATAAGTGAACCTAATGCAGCATTAACTTTAACCGGTATTACCAAAGATGGAATAACGTTAAGAATTGGGTTTGATTCGACCGAAAGGCGTATAATAACTTTTTACCCTGATAAAAATGTTATGTTTAAGGAATAAACATGAGGTTTTTTGATAAAAAACGCTATGCTACATTTAGGCAATGGCAAAATACAAAAAAATATTTTCGATGGGCAAGCTCAGATTTTGGCATAGGCGCTTTATGTGAATATTTAGTTTTTTTTTATTACTCAGATGGTATTGATTTTTTGCGTACTAAAGGTCCCACAAATATGGGTGGTGCCAACGATATGTTAATTGAACATCTTGAAAATGGCTATATAGATTTATTTCATGAATTTCACGTTAACTATGATCCAGATATCGTAAACAATGATATTTTTCGTACTACGAAAGAGGTCCTTATCGATGCAGCGGAAAAATTCCATGTTATGAATCAGCTGAATCCTTTACCAGAACAACTGCTCATGTATATTAATGACTCGGGATATGTTGAATTTGAACCATTTTTTAGAATTAATATTGATAGGTATCGTCATACTATTAATGCGTTGATACAAAATAATCCGTTTCATATGATAGGTATTAAATGGCAACATCATAATAGCTATGATTTTGATGTTGCAGATAATCATGCTGCAAAATCATTACACGAATATTTTGAAAATTACTATTATTACTACGGTATTGAATATATACGTAACAATATTACACAACTGCCCGTGAAACGATCACCAGGTATATTTTTTGAAGATGGCAACCTTATTGTATATTCAAGATTATTTACAGAAGAAATGTATGATCCACTCGAGTCATTTTATACCACCCCAGCTGAACTACTAGCAATAACTGAACAGTTTCATCAGTATCATCAGCAAAACCCTATGCCTGATGTGATTGTTATCTATCGGGATGAAAAAACTAATACTGTACACCTTAAACCTCTTTACAAAGAAAATAGTACTGGTTTTTGGCAATATGTTAGAGGTATTTTTAGTAGAGGCAGATTCAAAAAGTAAACTATAAGAACTTATTACTTTGCGCTAACATTGCACTAACACACCTCTAGCTTTTAACTCAGAAATCTGGCATCTTCTAATATACGTCAGGTGTTGGTAGCCTTTTGGCATTTTGATAATCCTTTCTTTTTTGTTTGATAAAAGATTATCTTATCATCACCTAATTTTTTTTATAACTGATTCACTTCAAATTTAAATCTGCCTAATTATGGAATCACTACGTAAACCATATCATGCACATTAAAATAAATATTTAATACCATTTTAAAGATAAATCATGTTCTTTGTTCAATCACACTTATGTTTATCATTACTCACGGGCATATCTTTTGGTATGTGTTATGGATTAGGCCTGATGTTATGGATTGATAACTGTACATATAATAGAAGTACATTAATTTTTAATCTATTAAAGTCAACTTTTGGAACCTGTGTGCGAACTATAATATCACTATTTGTGTATATTTTTGTATTGCACTCAACAAAAATAGATCCTATACTGATGACATGTTCCAGTATAGTTGGATTTTGGCTTTTTATTGTCATTTATAAGGCATATTACTATGGCAGGGTTAAGCCTTGAACACGGCGGTTATAATTGGTCTCTTACGCATATTGTAGGATACGAAAGTCCATTGTTAGATCTCAATGGTCATACTATCCGTGATACATGGATTTTATTAATTATTATCTTTTTTGTGAGTGCTGTCATACGGTATATTCTCACAAAAGACACACCTCTGAAATATGCCCTCATACACCTCATTAAAAGCGTTTTTTCATTAGTCGAACAATCTATTGGTTATATCTCACTAACCCACACATCTTTTATTGGAACCCTTTTTATTTTCATTAGTTTAGCAAATATTCTGTCACTTATTCCGGGTGTTGAGGAGCCGACAACCGATCTTAACACAACGTTAGCACTTGGATTTATATCATTCCTTTATACGCAATGCACAACTATTTATATGCATGGCTTTGGAAACTATATTAAAGGGTATTTCAAACCATTTTTCATTATGTTACCACTTAATATTATTGGTAAAATATCATCGGTAGCATCACTTTCATTTAGATTATTTGGGAACATATTTAGCGGAGCCATTATCAGTAGCGTCTACTTTGGTATGTTAAGTCAATCATGGGTATATCAAATCATTGGCCTATGTTCAACCAATATACTTATACTCGGATTTTTTACTCTATTTGAAGGATTCCTACAAGCACTCGTCTTTACTATGCTATCATTAACGTATTTATCAATAGCATTGAGCGGCGAAGAGCATTAATACAAAGGCGTACTATACATGACCTATTTTATTGATTTTTTAGTACAGTATGCACCATACGCAACCGTAGCATCAGTCATTGCTAGTTGTTCATTGGGAGCTGGAATTGGGCAAGGTCTCATTGGAACCACCGCCATCAAAGCTGTAGACCAACAACCAAGCTCATCTGATATCATTATGAAGACGGCACTATTAGGTATGGCACTGATTGAAACGTCTGCACTGATTGGCGTACTAGTTGCTGGTATGCTAATACATCAACACCTACATCCAATAATGACATTAAGCACAACACAGTCGTTGGGAACTATCTCAATAGCAATTGCATTATGTTTACCTGGTCTGGTGATTGGTATTGTGTCTTCCTTGCCCGCACAAGCAGCATGCATGAGTATTGCCAGACAACCATTTTTTAATCAATACATAGCACGTTTTATGCTTATCACTCAATCACTCATTCAAACACCAATACTATTTGCCCTTATTGTTGCTCTGTTTATCCATCAAAACGCTATGTCTATGTTATATTATGAAGAGGCGTTACGCTCAATGGCTGCAGCATTATGTATTGGATTGGGAACCATTGGACCTGCAATAGGGCTTGCAAAATTTGCGCAGGAAGGATGTCGCAGTTTAGGCATCAATCCATCAGTGTATTATAAAATGTTTTATATGACACTAGTAGGTGAGTCAATCATCGAAACACCGGCTATTTTAGCATTCATTTTCTCTCTATTTCTTTTGCTTGGCTTATCACCAGTCACTATAGATACGATAGGAAATGGTATAGCATGCGTTGCTGGAGCACTTGCTTTAGGCATAGGGACTTTTGCTCCTGGCATTAGCCTTGGTGTAACTGCCGCAGCTGCTGCACATCAAATAGCATACAAACCTGAATTATATAATGTCCTTTTCAGGACAAGCATGATTGCGTTGGCTATTATTGAAAGCTGTGTCATATATGCTGCTATTATTGCATCAATCTTAGTGGCATTACCAACCTTGTAATCATCTATTGCAGAATCAGAAACCGATGGCATAACTTAAAATTACCAATGCACATAATACTCATTAACTTCATAGAGACAAAGGATTATTTATGAATCAACATATGTTAGATACGATCGGTAATACCCCGCTAGTTAAAATACCATGGGATACCCCGGCTCCCGTATATGCAAAACTGGAATATTTCAATCCAGGAGGAAGTGTTAAAGATAGGCCCGCGCTGTATATTATTGAAGATGCAGAAAAAAAAGGGATCTTAAAACCTGGTAGTACAATTATCGATGCCTCATCCGGCAACCATGGTATTGCTGTTGCAATGATTGGAGCAATCAAAGGATATAAAGTTATTATCACGGTACCTGAAAAAATCAGTGAAGAAAAACTAAAAAGTATGATGGCGTATGGCGCACAAATTGTCATGTGTCCAAATACTACGTTTATCGAAGAAAGCAATAGTCATTACCAAACAGCACGCTGGCTGTGCTCTCAAATTCCAGATTCATTCATGCCACACCAGCACTACAATCAAATGAATGCTGACGCACATTACCGATCACTGGGACCTGAAATCTGGCGCCAATCAGAGGGGATGGTAACTCATTTTTTTGCCGGTGCCGGTACCGGAGGTACCATAACAGGAGCCGGAAGATACTTAAAAGAACAAAACCCACGCATCAAAGTTATTGCACTCGATTCACCAAACTCATATTGCGCTACCAAAGGTAATCCAAAGCCATTCAAATTAGAGGGCATGGGTCTTATTTATGATTCTCCTATCATAGACCATACTATTGTTGATCAGGTGGTAAATGTTACTGATGAGGATGCATTTGATATGTTACGTATCCTCGCACAACAATATGGATTTTTATTGGGCCTGAGTAGCGGAGCAGGCGCATACGGTGCGTATCAACTTGCCAAAAAATTAACGCCACATGATTGCGTCGTAGTAGTTTTTGGAGATTCCGGTAGAGCGTATTTAAGCACTAATGTGTACACACAAAATCTCAAAAACGAAATCATTAAATATCATAAAAGCGATAACTTGCTTGAAAGACTGCACGTTACTCCATCCAAAATTCTTTTAAATTCATAATAGTCAAGCGCAGGTGGTGGCAGAGTTGCTCGCCATTGAGTATATTTTATAGAAGGGAGTATGGTATAGGGTTTGTAATGGTACTTTTCTAAGTGCTGTTTCACTTTTTTACTGTGCTCCCCTCCACTTATGATAACCACAAGCGGAATATTTTTAACCTCCTCAAGTACCTTGATAATAGCATGATCAATGAGCCCCGTATCACAAATTAAAAGTTCTTTTGCTAATTGTGCTTGTTGATGGTGATGATGAATATTATTGTGCATACAATACTGAAAAAAGGTAGAACGTTTAAAATAATCTATATTATTAAGAAGACTTTTTATAGCTACCAATGCATCAGTATCGGCACCCGTAATAGAACGGTGTGCATTAACCGCTTCCAATATAATATCTTCCAAGACTATTGCGTCGCTTATTGCTTGATACGACGCTGGTAATCTATGGTACAATAGAGGCAAACAGGCCATAACCCTAAAAAACCTAAATTCAACATTAACACATCGAATAGTATGCGCCCAACACCATTGCGCAAGCCCACTTAAAATACCATCTTTACATGGTACTTTTGCGCCTTTACAATCGGCATATCCAGATCCATTCTCATTTGATACTATATCTTCAACTATCACGTAGACCTTGTTCTTATTGGTAATCAAAAAACGCTCTAACAACGTTAACTGTTTTTTGCTTAATGCATCGGGAAAATTGTGCCAATCACTACATAAAAGCACATAGTGGGGGCATACTTGCTGGCTTGCGCAGCTTAAGATGTCTGCCTGATAAATATAGCTCCATAGAGGAATAAAAATTAGTCCACATGCAATACCGATGTTTTTCACGGTGTCTCCTTCATTTTTTTTAGAATAAAAAATTACGGTATTACGAAACAAGGAAACCTAAAAAGAGCCAATAGAAAAAGAAGGAATACGGAAAAATAATCTTCTACGGCAAAACTATTGATAAGAGAGATGAAAATTCTGTACAGTAAAATCACATTTACTGAAAACCGTAAAAAAAGGAGTTAGAGATGGTCTCATTATCAGAAAAAAAATGCATAGTAACTAAAGCAGTTTTGTTTGCAGGACTGTTTGGATGTACAGGAATCTTCGCAAAATATATGCCATCCACCAAACATGAACATAAACATACCGTCAGTAGTTTATACAATGAAACAACGCACAATATCTACGTTATATACCATCATGGCAAACAAAAAAAGACTGCAATAGTATTACCGGGAGAATTTTTAGCATTGAATAATTGGTTCGAACATGATGGTGAGTATAAAATCTCTATTTTTAAATCAAAAGAACATCACAAATCGGGAACACATCACAATCGTCCAAAATTAATCCGCACGGTCCATTTTAAAAAGAACACCGATCAAGTTTTAGTGGTTCAATGTATAACCGATATGAATAAAACTGATAGCTGGAAAGTCCAATACAAAGATAAAAAAGAACTTCAAAGCGTTAAAAAAGCCTAAAAAAAGTAGCCTTAAGAATATAAATGCTGGAAAGATACTTCACTATCTTTCCAGCATTTTTTATGAATAATAGTATAAACTATACAAGACCACTATGCCGTACATGGGATAGTTAACCATACTGAATTTATTCTTTATATCACAGATATAATGCATAGTAAAACAAATAAAAAGCATAATTAAAGCTAACGCTAAAGGAAATAATCCCATGAAAACGACGCAATTTATAGCATCACATATAAAACCATACCGTATATATATAGCAGGTATACTTCTGGGTACCTTTCTTTTAGTAATCGATAGCACATTAAAACCATTTTTACTCAAGCGTTTTATCGATATTGTATCGCATCAAAAATCAGAAAATATATGGTTAGTTTTTATGTATTATGCCATTTTGCAGTCACTCCTGGTAAGTGCCTGGTTATTAATCGACTATTGTCTCACAAAGTATACAAATAAATTTAGACTGACCGTCGCTGATGTATTCATGAACAAATTATATGATTATCCATATACTTTTTATCAAAAAAATTTAACCGGAACCCTGACTGCAAAATGTAATGATGCATTTCAATACTTACCAGAAATAATATTCACCATCATAAATACATTTTTTTATTTTATTTTACTATTGATAGTATCCCTCATATTACTCTTTTTTGTATCCCCATTTTTTGCAATTAGTATGATTATTTGGACAATATTATTCTTTTCCATTAGTTACTTTACTACAAAAAAGGTTATTAAACTTAACAAACAATACGCAGAAGAAAAAGCAACAACAATAGGCTTAATCAATGATTATCTAGCCAACATAATGACGATAAAATTATTCAGTAACAAAACCTTTGAACATGAACGATTCAATGAGCTACAAAAACCTTTTTTAGAAATATCTTATAAAAAAGGAATATATACTACACAATTTTATGCACTGTTAAATACATTAACATGGATATATACATTATCAGTAATAGCAGCACTTATTCTGGGATACAAATATGGCATAGTAACACCGGGTGATTTTGCTTTAGTTATAATGACTAATCTAAATATTATTAATACATTAACCCAACTTTCATTTATTTTTAGAAGTTTCATTAAAGACTTAACCGCAGTCAGCAAAGCAATTGAATTACTTGATTACAAAAACAATACCCTCGTCGATTCACCTAATGCACAAACGTTAGCATGCCCTCACGGGAATATCAGCTTTCAACAGGTAAAATTCGGATATAAAGATGGAGAAACACTCTTTCAAAACAAATCAATTGATATTAAAGCCGGAGAAAAAGTAGGGTTGGTAGGCTACTCTGGAGGCGGTAAAACAACCTTTGTGAACCTTATTTTACGATTATATGACGTAACTGAAGGCGCCATTTTAATCGATAATCAAGATATCAGGGAAGTAACGCAGGATAGTTTACGATCAAAGATTGCGATAATACCACAGGATCCATTGTTATTTCATCGCAGCGTTATGGATAACATCCGGTATGGCAGAATAACCGCCACCGATCAAGAAGTAATTGCTGCAGCCAAAGAAGCACATGCTCATGATTTTATCATTCGTTTATCAGATGGATATGACACATTGGTAGGAGAACGGGGCACTAAACTCTCAGGTGGACAAAGACAACGTATTGCCATTGCACGGGCAATTTTGAAAAATGCACCAATACTTATTCTAGATGAAGCCACCTCTCAGCTTGACTCAATTACCGAACGCCTTATTCAAGAATCATTATGGAAATTGATGGAAAACAAAACGACGATCATTGTGGCACACCGACTATCAACTTTATTACATATGGATCGTATTTTAGTATTTGAAAAAGGAAAAATAGTGGAGGATGGTACGCATGCCCAACTCGTAAACCATAATGGACTATACCGACATTTGTGGAATTTACAGGCAGGCATTCCGGTTGAAGATAAAAATACCGATGAAGGTATATTACCGGGTAATCAGGGAAATTAAAACAGATTCAATATACAAAAAGGGCAGAATAAAAAAATATTCTGCCCTTTAATTTTATTCTCTATTAATTACCAGTTCGCTTGCGTGCATTTGCTTGCAAGAAACGCTTTCTGAGACGAATATGGGATGGCGTGACTTCTATCAATTCATCAGGACGAATCCACTCCATACAGGTTTCAAGGTCCATTACCTTAGCTGGTGGTAATTTAACGGCCTCTTCAGTACCGGTAGCACGCATATTGGATAACTTCTTGGCCTTGCATGGATTAACATCAAGATCATTGTCTCGGCTATGTTCACCAACAATTTGGCCTTCATAGACCGGAACCCCAGGTTCAACGAACAATATCCCACGATCTTGCAAGGTATCCAAGGCATATCCAGTCACTTGCCCTGTTTCTAACGATACTAATGCACCGCGCGTTCTGGTTGGAATGTCACCTTTGTATGGTTGATAGCTATCAAATGAAAAGGTAACAATACCAGTACCACGTGTAGCAGTAAGAAACTGATTTCTAAAGCCCAACAACGCACGTGATGGTACTTCATATTCTAACCTGATGCGCCCTTCACCGAAAGGATTCATGGCTCGCACCACCGCCTTACGTTTACCCATATTTTCCATCACCGTCCCTTGATATTCAACAGGGACATCAATCAGCACAAACTCTACAGGCTCGTGTTTGATACCATCAATTGTTTTATAAATAACTTCTGGCGCCGACACCTGTAATTCAAAACCTTCGCGTCTCATATTTTCAATGAGCACACCAAGATGCATCTGCCCACGTCCAGAAACTTTGAAACTTTCGGCTGATGTTGTTGGTTCAACGCGTAATGCTACGTTTGTTTTTAGTTCTTTTTCAAGGCGATCACGTAAATGGCGCGCCGTTAATAACTTACCTTCTTTACCATTAAATGGAGACGTGTTAACAGAAAAATACATACTGAGTGTTGGTTCATCAACTTTTACATAGGGATACGGTAATGGTTTATCCACTGCGCAAATAGTCGATCCTAACTCAGGCTGTTTAGTAAATCCAGTAACCGCTACAATATCACCATATGATACTGATTCGGTATCGATTTTTTCAAGCCCAACAAACGTAAATAACTTGGTAACCTTGGTTGGAGGAGTAATGGTATCATCTTTACAGCATATAATCTGCTGTCCGACGGATAATGCCCCACTGTATACCCTACCAACTGCTATTGGCCCAAGGAAATCAGAATGAGAAAGATTAGTAATAAGGATCTGTAGAGTATTATTTTTTTCAACTGGACCTGGTACATGATCTAAAATAGCATCAAAAAGTGGCTTCATAGAAGAACTATCTTGATCCATTGATTTACGAGCAAACCCAAGGCGCGATGAACCATATAAAATAGGGAAATCTAATTGTGACTCATGTTTTGCAAGGTCAAGGAATAGGTCATGAATTTCTGATTCAGTACGATCAACGTCAGCATCTTTTCTATCAATTTTGTTAATAAATACGATCGGACGCAAATTAAGTTCAAGCGCTTTGCTTAACACAAAACGAGTTCCTGGCAATACACCCTCAGCCGCATCAACAAGTAATAAAAATCCCTCTACCATTTGTAAGGTACGTTCTACCTCACCACCAAAATCACTGTGACCTGGCGTATCAACAATGTTGATCGAAAATGCTTTACCATCACGCATATACCTAATTCCAGTGTTTTTTGCCAAAATGGTAATTCCGCGTTCTCGCTCTTGATCATTTGAATCCATAACACGATCAGCCGCACCCTCTAGGGTTCCTGATTGACGCAATAACTGGTCAACTAAAGTAGTTTTACCATGGTCAACGTGTGCGATGATCGCTATATTTCGTATATCGTCTCTTTTATTCATTCTATAGTACCTCTTATCCCCTCAACGTTTAGATTAATGAGCAACAAATAACTATAAAAAAGGCCCGCATATAAGCGCAGGCCTTTTTTATAATCCCCTAAACTTTATTAATAATACTTCGCAGTATATGGCAGTAAAGCCATCATACGTGCCTGCTTAATTGAACAGGATAACTTTCTTTGATGGCGAGCACAGCAGCCTGAAATACGTGAAGGTAATATTTTACCTCTTTCCGTAATAAAATTACGCAAAAAATGGGCGTTTTTATAATCGAGGCTGTACGCATGCTCTGGAACACAGAAACGGCAAACTTTACGTTGTCCAGCACCAAGACGGCGTGCTCTTTTTTTCATCAAACGGGAGCTAATTTTTAATTTAATTTTCTTAGTCATGTAGGTATTCCTTACTCAGCAAGCTTTTCTGATAAATCTTCGTCATCTATATCGTTTTTACTCGTATATCTTTCAGAATCATTTCCTGAAGAACGATATTGACGATTTTCACCACGTCCTTCACGTCTATTTCCACGAGCTTGGTAATTACCTGATTCACGAGGAGCAAATTCGGCATTTTCTTGTTCCAATGCAACTTCTTCAAGTGAACGTGGTCGCTGATAGGTCAATGGAGCCTCTAATTCGAGCGCATGTACCATATGGCGCATTACGATGTCATGTAATTTCACCGCACACAATGCTTTGACTTCTTCTAAAGAAGGAGTCAATTTTTCATTAGGAAACTCAAAACGAGCTAAGAAATAAACGGCATAATCGTTACGACGAACTTGATAAGGCAGTTTATATTTACCCCATCGTTCAAAGGAAAGTAGGTTACCCGTACTTTTTTGTGCAATTCGCCCAAATTCTGTCTCTAAATTTTTGACCTCTTCCTGAGTAATTTCAGGAACAGCCATCACAAGCGCTTCATAGCGACGTATCATAAAAACCCTTATAGTAACTAAGTGGAAGTGAAACAACACTATGGCTTACATTCAAGCCATTTAGTTAATGAGGCCAACACACCTCACCTCTGCTCAAGATAACACTCTTTATTAAAAAAATCTAGCATAAAAGATTACAGAGTAGTTTAGAGTTTTTGTATTTTCTCTATGACTTTACCAATAATCCTAAATCTGTCTTTACCCCTAACAAGCGCAACCGGTTGTTGTTTTTGATTGACCGCCTCCAGAACAACAAACTCATCGGTATAGGTCACCTTCATAATGGCTTTTATGGGTGTATCGTTACCGTACTCAACCGCTGCGATATCCCCAGACCGTGTCCATGTCTCTGGTGAAACCGTCAAAAAATCACCTTTCACTGCAAAAGGCGTGAGGCTATTATTTTCTATACAAAGGGCAAAAACCGCCATATCTTCGCAATTTAAAACGGTTATAAAGGTATCTTTGTAGCCGGTAGCAACCTGCATTAACTGGTTATTATATGGTGATGGCGCAGTTGGAATTTCACCCAGTACCGGTACTAATTTAATCTTAAAAGTGGCAACAGATTCCTGCGTATAACGTATTGCTGCGTCTATATTATCGGTCCTTTGGCGTCGTTCTTCAAACAAATCAATAGGACTAACGCCAAAAGCATCCGCCAATTTCCTCAACGTATCTTCATTCCAACGCCGGGTTCTATTTTTGACATGCGTTAAATAACTCTCTGAGATACCCGTTTTTTCAGCTAAAACCCGGGTAGTCCACCCATTTTCACGGAGTAATTCTTTTACTCGTAAACGCGTGGATGATGACATAAAAAACTCCTTAGTATAGAGTAATAGCGTACAATATAAGTTTTAACATAAGAGCTGCCGCTGGTAATAATAGTATATTAATAGTTGATTTTGTCAAAATGAACAATACATCTAGAAAACCTGAAAAACACGTCCTTGTGACTAAAAACTACTTTGAAAACCGCGCCTGGGCCGACGGCAAAACGGTATGTGGTATTGATGAAGCAGGAAGAGGTTGTCTGGCAGGGCCAGTAGTTGCCGCAGCTGTTATATTACCACCAGGAACCCAAGTAGATTTTTTGAAGGATTCTAAAAAAATGTCTCCTCGTGCACGCCTAAAAGCATTTGAATGGATACAAAAAAATGCTTTGTACGGATTTGGCATTGTAAATCACAGAATTATTGACCGCATCAATATACGAAACGCAAGCTTTAAAGCTATGGAGCGAGCTACGCATCAGCTGCTTGCCAAAGTATCTATACCACCCCAGTACGTAGTAGTCGATGCCATGCCATTAACTTTATCCGGTTTACCATCCCATGAATTTGAAGTACATTATTTTAACTTTGGAGAGGATCATTCAATCTCTATAGCTGCAGCTTCCATAGTCGCAAAAGTAGTCAGAGATGCGATTATAACTGATATTTCAGATTCTTTTCCTCTATTTGGCCTCAAGGATCATAAAGGGTATGCAACAACAGAACATCGCACTCAACTTTCAACTCATCAGTTTTCGTGTATACATAGGATTAGTTTTTTAAGAAATATCAGTAACAAAAATAAGGTTTGCCAGGAAAATAGACTTCATGGAATACAGCAATTATTGTGCGGAAGTAATGAACAGCTCACTATTTGAATGGAATGCGCAAAGTTGGCAATGGGATTATTCACCCCCCTTTGGCTCCTTGGTAACCATTACTGATGGAGAAAAAAAACTATTTGGTATTGTATACAAAGCCGAAACAGGCTCAATAGACCCAGTACATCAACCATATCCTCATCAAAAAAACATCGACGAACTATTATCAGAATATCCTCATATTTTTGAATTCCTGAGGACCACCTTTTCATGTATAGTCGTTGGATATACCGACAAAGGAAATCTTCGATCCGTCTTGGCTCCTACCCCCGCCAAAATCCATAGTTTTGTAGGCATTGCTCTTCCTGAAGACGAAGATATTTTTTTTAGATCAGCCGATTTTTTTTACCTTCTGTCGGGTAACCCTATTGTTTCAGGCATTTTTGATGAGTTACTCCTTGCACTCATAAGCCATTATTATACAGACTCTCGCAATACGGAACGCTTAAATCTATTACTGAACCGTTACACAACTACTTTTGGTCACGACTACAAACGATTAGCGGCATTTATCAATAGAATTAGTACTCTTATCGCTCATTAATTATAACTCTTGTTTGATTTCAGGTATGTATACTACACTGAAATAAAAGGGGAACACCGTGTTTTTTATATTTCGTATAATTATGTTATTTTTGATCACTAATCCTATTATAACAACACGCACGTCTGCCGATAACGAGAAACTTGAAACTAGCTTAAAAAATTTCATAGCTGCATCTGAAAAAAACAACAGCAATGATTGGGCTACATCTGAGCAAATAACAAAAGATTTTTTAAAAAAGAATAATCTAACCAAAAGTGCAATTAAAGCTAATAAACTATTACAAGAATTATTAACTAACCACGATTTAATGAACAATTTAACTGAAAACCAAAAAGAGATTAAACAAAAAATCGAAGCAGCAAAACAAGGCGCCGAAAAAAGATCCTATATTGGTCGCTTTTTCTTTGGAAATAACCAACCGTTGATCGATGATTACTTATTACAATTAAAATCAGTTGAAGCACAAATAAACACTGCACAATTGCAACATGAAAAACTCAAATATCAACTATCTGTACTCAAGACACAGGCAACCTTAGGCAAAGTAGAAAAGAATCTAGCTCATATTACTGAATCACATGGCGCCACAAAAGAAAAAACGAGTGCAGCGCGAGACAAAATGAAAGCTAGCGAAAAAGAACTTGAGGAAGAATTATCAAAACTAAACGATAACTTAAATAAATCCGAGTTACTAACATCGTACAAACAATACGAGAAGAGTATTCAAAAAAGCAACAATGCAATTATAGAATTAAGAGCTCAACAAAAATCAACAAATGAAGCAATAGGTATTTTTGATGCCATTTTACGACAAATTAAGTTTATAGAAGAAACAACAAAAAATACGACTCTCCATCCCCTTTTAAAAAAATTACTCCCCTTACTTATAGAATCACTAAAACAATCAAATCTACTATTGCCCGGTGGGAGCATAACGCCACAACTACTTGAACAACTAAATGATCCAGATAAAATACAAACTATACAAAAAACTATTGGATCAATTAAAAATACTATTGAAAGCTTAGAAAAAGAATATCAGCAGAAACGAGACGATATCGCAAAAAAAATTCAAGAAAATAGTAAAATTAATAAACAAAATATAAGTGATGCAGCTCAACAGGTTAACGACGCATTAGCGAAATGGCACGCAGATACACAAAAGAAAGACCAAGAAATACATGATAAATTACTCAAATATAAGGGATATATCAGTGTATTTTTAGTTGTACAACAATATTATTTACAGAAATTAGCGACCCTAAAAATTCAAAGTAACGAATTGAAGCGTACACTATTACCTTTAATTGGCTTTATTGGAAACGTCATACCCAAACAACAACCGCACACTCAACCTACTATTACCTTTACCCCTGTACCACTCATCCAAGCAGCACCTAAGCCTATTGAATTACCAAGTCCTGAAACAACGGTCATCACTCAGAGTCAAGCAACACAACAGCAACCACAAACAGAGCAAGAAAAATTATTACTAAAACTAAAAAGTCAACTTGAAGAAAACGAAAAACGAATTAAAGATAATAAACAACTACTAGAAATGAGCAATACTATAAATTCAGATACAGAACTTGATGAACAACCAGCTTATTATTTTTATCCAGGATAATAAACCTTGTATTCAAAGATTTTACATGGTATCTTAATTTTGCATTTTTATTTTTATCCACAAAGGATACGAACATGGTAACTACTACTTTACTTTTTTAACCTCTATAAAATTAAGTAGTTTTTTCTTCTTTTTATTCCTGTTAAAACAGGTATCATTTTTAATTCTATATTTTTTACGCGTTTTTATTCAACCACTATTGAACAGCGATGCACTTTTTAGCATATCTATTGTTCGATAATATAAGTCTTTATTATGAGGATATTTTACAATATGACTAAAGTAGTTTTACAGATAGACAATGTAAAAAAACAATATATTAAAAAAGGCTTGCCGCCTATTGAAGCCTTGAAAGGTATTTCTCTCGATATTTATGAAGGAGAAATTATAACCCTATTGGGAGTAAATGGAGCTGGTAAATCAACGTTATCATCGATCATTGCAACCGTGCATCCGGCAACAAGCGGTTCTTTATTATTTGAAGGCACATCTATATACGATCATCTTACCTATTATCGCTCTCAAATTGGATTTTGCCCACAGAAACCCAACCTGAACACAGCGCTTACTTTAGAGCAAAACCTACGCTTTGCAGGACGATTGTACGGCTTATCGGATCAAGAAACAAGTATTAGACTTGCCTTATTAGTCGAGCAATTTGAATTAGGCTCTTACCTGCCTTATAAATCTACTGCTCTATCAGGCGGCTATAAACAACGGTTTATGATTGCACGCAGCTTAATGCATAATCCTAAAATTGTCCTGCTTGATGAACCAACTGTAGGCCTTGACCCCCATATACGTCGCCAACTCTGGACCAAGATTATTGAACTTAAAAAAATAGGTATAACCGTTATTTTAACGACTCATTATTTAGATGAGGCACAATATCTTTCTGATCGCGTATGTATTTTACATAATGGGCTTATTAAATTAATCGACACCCCAGATAAATTATTGGCTGATTTTAAGAAAAACAATCTAGAAGATGTATTTTTAGCATTAATGGAAGAAACTAAAGGAACTGAATAATGACTATCATGAAGATCGACTTTGATATTTTAACAGAGTTAGTAAAACTCAAATTAGTAAATGCATATCAACTGTTATTGGATAAATTAATCAACATCTATATCTGGGCAGGATGCACCATCTTTGTCTCTGGATACCTAATGCAATCATTTGGCCTTAGTCAAGGATTTGGGGCATTTCTGTTGGGTGGTGTACTAGCATCAGTAGGTATATTTGAGCTGTATGGGAACGCAATAAGTTTTGTTGCAGACCTTGAAGGTGACTGTACCCTACGATACTATCTAACACTCCCGACACATTCAATTACGGTACTATGCAGCCACGTAATCTATTATACACTAGTATCAAGTATAGTTACTGCCAGCTGTATACCCTTTATTAAGATGATTCTCATGGATAAATTTGATCTATCTCTAATATCGTGGCCAAAAATTACTTTCTTTTTAATATTAGTAAATCTTGTATGTGCAGCAGGCACTCTCTTAGTTGCTTCACTCGTACCGTCTATGGATAAATTTGACACGTTATGGACACGGATAGTTTTCCCTTTATGGATGCTTGGAGGATTTCAATTTTCATGGGGTACTGTCTATACCTTTAATCCTATACTGGCATACTTTTTTTTATTAAATCCTTTTATCTATATGTCAGAAGGCATGAGAAATGCACTGCTAGGTAATAACGAAACGATACCGTTTTGGATATGTTCTGCTGTATTAGGAATAACTCTGACCCTGTTTTCCTATAGCTCATATACTTTACTAAAAAAACGACTTGATTTTGTTTAACAGACGGCACTACACGCGTTAATATACAAGCCATCAAGGGGAAATGGAGGTTTAAGTTACCCCTAACCGTTAGCTGAAAAAAATTGACCTATATGTTTGTTTTATATATTATTGATAATGCATAATATACATGCTTTATGCCGAGATGGCGAAACTGGTAGACGCACGAGACTCAAAATCTCGCGGTGGTGACACTGTGTCGGTTCGACTCCGACTCTCGGCACCATTTTTTTAAAGGGCTTTTTTATGTCCTGTATTTTTTGTAAAATCATCGCTGGGATAATTCCTGCTTCAGTAATCTTAAAAACTGATTCGTTAATAGTTATCCAAGATATACAACCAAAAGCACCAATTCATTTTCTTATTATTCCATATACACATTACCAAAACTTCAGTGATCTTATAGACAAAAAAGATCACACTCTCATGACCGAGGTTATGCAAGCCGTTGAGTATATAACGCGAACGGTTCCCAATACCGCAGACTATCGACTCGTCATCAATAATGGAATAAAAGCCGGACAAACGGTATTTCACCTTCATCTGCATTTTATGTCAGGATATACTTTCAATAATAACGAAATATAAGAAGGCCGATAACAATAACGCTACCGGCCATATTTTTTTGCAAAAAATTAAAAAACTCGATCGATAATGACCAAAACAGTTAAGCCACTACTGCCACGGCACTCGTGGTGCGCCGCCCGCTAACTGTAACAACTGATTGGCTGCTGCCATATCTGTTCCATTTCCCTTAAGGCGCAACAGCTCTTCAGCGACCACCGTATCTAGCGGGAAAATAGGAGGAGCCGGGGATAAAACCGGTGATTGTATACAAACCGGAACACGTATTAACGGCTGTGGCCTAGGTTGATGTAGCACGCCAAATGGTGATTGTTGACATACGATTTTTGGATGTATATGAACAGGTATCGGTCTTAAGGGTTGAGGTTTAGGTTGATACATAACATCCAAAGGAGATACAATACCTCGCTGTTCATTCATATAAGCTTCTATAAACGCAGGGGAATGACTCTCTGCACGTTTGCGAGCAATTAGTGAAGCTGATTTGTTAGACTGATGCATAATATGATTGCCATCACTAGCAACAATAGGATAGCTTAAAAAAAAGACAACAAGGGTTGCCGATAGAATATGTATATTCATAGTGACCATTTTGTATAATTAAGTAAAATATTATAAATAAAAGTAGAAACTATTAATCATAATAACAAGAAAATACCTGAAATAAAAGAAGAATTATTTTTTTTATAAGGTTAAATTTCAATTAAAATGCTATTATTACCTATAAATTATAGTCTTGATACATTAAAAAGAATAATGGTGATATAATGACGTTTCCTGTATTTAAACTTAGGGCACCGTTTCCAATTGCCGGCGGGCAGCAGGAGGCAATCACTCAACTCATTAACAATAGACCAGGAAAATCAGTTCTAATGGGCGTAACAGGTTCAGGCAAAACCTTTACCATGGCAAACATTATCGCCCAACAAAATAAACAGGTCCTTATTTTAGCGCCTAACAAAACACTGGCAGCACAGCTCTATGAGGAATTTTGCCTTTTTTTCCCACATAATAAAGTCTGTTATTTTGTCAGTTATTATGACTATTATCAACCTGAGTCCTATTTACCAGCACAAGATATTTACATTCCTAAGGAAACGAAGGTTAATAGCGAATTAGATCGCCTCAGGATAGAAACCACCGCATCACTCGTGACGCGCCAAGATACTATCGTTATTGCGTCCGTTTCAAGTATTTATTCCCTGGGTAATCCTTACGATTACAGACAGCTTGCTATACCAGTCGCTAAAAATATGAAGATTGATCGGGATGTGCTTATTAAAAAACTAATTTCGCTTCAATATGTTCGTAATGAAATCAATAAAGATAATGGCACCTTTCAGGTGATGGGAAATACTATCGAGATAAATTTACCATACCAGCGCGAAAAATTACGAATAGAAATGTGGAATTCTACTATCGAAGCACTGATGTGGGTCGATAGAAATAATAATACCGTGCTTATGCAGCTTGATTCTATGATTATTTTCCCCGCAAAGCATTTTGTAACCCCAGAAGACCGAAAACAGGCTGCAATAGAAAGCATTGCCGACGAATTAACCCGTTACGCACCCACCTTAAAAAACCCTGTCTACCGAGACCGCATTGAACGGCGCGTAACACATGATTTAGAAATGTTACAAGAAGCGGGATATGTATCAGGTATAGAAAATTATACTATTCATTTTGATGGCCGATCACCAGGCGAGCGTCCCTTTTGTTTGTTAGATTTTTTTGAGAAAGATTTTTTACTTATTATTGATGAATCCCATATTGCTATACCCCAATTGCGCGGAATGTACGCAGGCGACAAAGCACGGAAAAAAGCTCTCATAGATTTTGGTTTTAGGTTACCATCAGCATACGACAATCGCCCACTCAAGTTTGAAGAAATTGAAACTTTTTTTAATGATGTTATTTTTGTCTCAGCTACTCCGGGCGATTATGAGTTGTCACATGCTGACATAGTTGCCGAACAAATTATTCGCCCAACCGGATTATTAGACCCATTAATCACCGTGCATCAAAGAGAAGGCCAATTAGACCATTTAGTCGCTGAAATAAAACGTACTACATCCCTTGGTTTTCGTTCATTAGTCATGGTACTAACTAAAAAATTAGCTGAAGAATTAGCACGACACCTCGAGGAAGAACACTTTATAAAGGTATGTTATTTACACAGCGAATTAAAAACACCTCAAAGAACCGCATTACTTCATAAATTACGCGCAGGAATTTTTGATTGTTTAGTGGGAGTAAATTTATTACGGGAAGGAATAGATCTGCCTGAAGTTGCCTTTGTTGCCGTTATGGATGCTGACGTTGAAAGTTTTTTACGCGATAAAAGATCTCTCATACAAATCATAGGTCGCGCCGCACGCAACACCCATGCTCATGTGTTTTTTTATGCAGACCGTATTACGGCATCGATGGGATCAGCTATCAATGAAACTGCACGAAGAAGAACCATACAAGAAAAATACAATATACAACATAATATAACCCCCGTGTCTGTACAGCGTGAAGTTGAAAAAACTATTTCTCCTATGCAACTTGCTATAGAAAATGCATCAACAGCAAAGAAGAAAAGGAAAGTAACGGAAATCGACAATGAATCCATTCAGCAAAGAGAAAAAAAATTAGCTGACCTTGAAATTGCCATGCAAGAAGCTGCTGATGCACTCGATTTTGAAAAAGCTATTCGGCTTAGAAATGAATGGTTTGCACTACAAAAAAATAAACTATAACTCAGCAATATTACTTTCCTTAGAGCCCTGTTTGCTTGACACTCAGATAACATTTCTTATACTGAAACAGGTGCAAAAAGATATTTGTTACTTATTAAACCAGAGGAAAAATTTATGCAAAATTATAGCTACTTCATGCTCTGTATAGCCATGACACTATGGAGCAGTATAACTGCAAGCACACCTCAAGAAAGCAGCGCAGATAATAATAAAAAAAGCACAACAGAACAGATCAGTTACCCAACAATAGGAACCTATCAGTTTGACGACTCGATAGATTACGCAAACGTAAAGGCGAAAAATGGTCTATTTTTTATATCTGACCATCTGTTTGCTGCAATAAAGGAAATATACCATGGCATTGAATATACCATCCGATATCCCAGTGCAGCTAGCAGTTATTTACAAGAACAAATATGTACCCATCCAGGCAAAACTGCCGCAATAGTTTTACTAACCAGCCTTATTATATATAAAAATAGTAAAACAGAAGCCGAAACAGAATCTAGCAACAAATAGTTCTCAAATAAAAAAGGAGAGTATGTGATACAAGCAGCAAAATTAGTACTCATACTACTATTTTCATGTATTATTGGTTCATCATACATTAGAACCACCGATGAACTAAAGTTAAGCGATGGCTCTGTAGTTGATATGACTGATAAGGTAAATTTTTGCACCAAAAAGTTCTGTGTTCAGAACTATGAAAAAACAACAACCTTAGAAGATTCTCTGCAAAAATTGACCACAGAATTGACGCAATATAAATCACGATACCTAGTGCGCATCCAAGATTTTTTAATCGACTACTATAAACAGGTACTTATGTTCACCCTGAGCTTTGGCCTGGCTCGTTTTATTTATATTAACTATATTGACCACCAAACAACAGAACCCCCCTATATATGCAATTAACTTTTTTATAACAATATCTCATTTTCATACACGAAGGCGCCATAACATTTTAAGTATCAGATGCTCTGGATAGGCAATTCAGAATAATCGGTATATAAACCACAGACGATAAATAATGCTTAGACGGCACCTGTACACTGCTAGCCTCAAGTTATAAATAAGTAGAAACAGCAATACCCCGCATAAATATAAATAAAAATGCTTGATTTTTGAAAGATATTCTCTATAATAATTTTTTAAATAGCTATTTAGAATTAAAAAATAAACATATTAATAATTTTTACAATTGAGGGTATTTTATGTTCAAAAAATCAACCGTCGTTGCGCTTTTTTCTTGTTTAGCAATCGGGTTTATTTCAGCCGAAGACATCCAAGACATATCAACTAAAGAAACAACCGTTAATACTGAAACAGCAGTAGCAGAAGCCCCTAAAGTAGCAGAAGCCCCTAAAGTAGCAGAAGCTCCTAAAGTAGTAGAAGCTCCTAAAGTAGCAGAAGCTCCTAAAGTAGTAGAAGCTCCTAAAGTAGCAGAAGCTCCTAAAGTAGTAGAAGCTCCTAAAGTAGTAGAAGCTCCTAAAACTGGAAAAACTGTAGTGGCAAATAAAAAAGAAGCAACTCAAAAAACAGTAAATCCAGAAATCGTGGAAAAAGCTAAAAAGATTAATGAAGCTACAGTAAAAATAGACAATGATACAAAAAATGCTCTTAAAGCTTTAAAAGAAGCAGAAACAGCATTATCTAAGGCTAATAAAGACAAAAATATTACTGCTGAAAAAAAGGCTGCTTTAACTAAAGAACTATCCGAAAAGGAAAAGGCTTTAAAATCTATTCATGAAAGAAAGAGTGAATTAGAAGCTACTTCTAATGAATTCAAGAAGGCAAATCCTGATTATGCTCACCTTCTTGATACACGTAACTTTGTTGTTAAGGCTGCAGCTAAGGCATTAAATTTCGTTAAAACAAACCGTGTATCTAAAGCAATCATTGCTCACCCATATGTATCAACTACATTAGGGCTCGCAGTTGTGGCTGCTGGTTCAGTATACGCATACAATGCATACACTACTGACAACACGCCTGCAACTAAAGCAGTAAAAAAGGCAAACAGAAATTAATCTGATTGCACATTAAATCACGCATTGTTTGAACGATACTGTCGTTACTAAGCAATATTGATTTCCAAGGCATCCTTTTTTAAAGGGTGCCTTCTCTTATCTAATATTTTTTTGCGACACATCGGATCGGTATCCAGACGTATGTGATACATACGTCTGTTTTTTAGATAAGCACCAGATATACTTCATACCCCTAGTATACATACCCGACTTATAAATCTTATAGTTACTTAAGCTCGATCAAATGTATGACCTATATAACCGAGCTTAATAACCGAGCTTAATTTTTTTTAGGATTTGTGATTAACTTAATAAACCTAAGAGTAATTTTTTATAGATTAAGGGCGTTCTATGTTCAAAAAGTTAGCCATAGCTCCACTGTTATTTTGTTTAGCGATCGGTTTTATTTCAGCAGCAAATACACAAGAACAAAGTGCTCCAAGGACTACTAATTCCAATACTAGAGTAGTACTACCTAACAAAGAAATCTCAACAATAGAAGCTGAAGCCACAGCCACATTAAAAGAAGCTAAAGAGCTAAATGCAACTAAGGCAAATTTGATCGATTCTGAAAAAAGAAAAATTGAAAATCTTAAAAAAGCGGAAGTAGATTTATCTCGGATGAATAATAATGACGCAAACAATAATTTCCAGATATTAGACAAAGTGGGAATAAATTTCTCTTGGACAAAACCTACCGATGAAGCAAATAATCTTGAGATTTTAGAAAATAAGAAAAAAATAGCCGAATGTGAACTTAAACTTACCCGCCGCGAACTAGCTTCCCTAGGAACAAAATTTACTGAGTTTATTAAGAAAAATTCTGATTACGAACTCTTTCTTAATAAAATAGAAATGCATAAAACTGAAGATTCTCAGGTAAAAGAGCTTAAACCTAACTCTCCTGACTCTCAACAACGTAGGGGTATACAAAATTTTATAAGTAATGCGGTCACTAAGGCATTAAATTTCGTTAAAACAAACCGTGTATATCAAGCAATCATTGCTCACCCATATGTATCAACTACATTAGGGCTCGCAGTTGTGGCTGCTGGTTCAGCATACGCATACAATGCATACACTACTGACAACACACGTGTAGCTAAAAATAAAGCAAAAAAGAATAATTAAAGTCTACTTTGCATTAAATCACTCATTGTTTGAATGATACTGTCGCTACTAAGCGATATTGGTTTTCAGAGGCATCCTTTTAAAAGGATCCCTTTTTTTTGGCTTTATCTTGAGCAATCATACATTGTCAATAGCAATAATATGTATACTATACCTGAGCACTACACATAAAAAATATGAGTCACTTGTTATCAAAAAAATTTATTGAATTTTTTTAGACATGCCTTATAATAAAGTATGGTTACAACATAGTAAGTCTATTAAACAGATCCATTATCCGTGAAAGGAGTTAATCTATGCATAAACTGAAACCACTTGGGGACCGAATTCTTGTCAAAAGATCTGAACAAGAAGTAAAAACCGAAAGCGGTCTTTATGTCCCAGAAACCGCAAAAGAAAAAGCACAAACCGGCATCGTGATTGCCGTTGGCTCTGGCCGCAGAGATAAAGATGGTAACCTCATTCCTTTAGAAGTAAAAGTCAACGACGTTGTCTATTTTGGAAAATACGCGGGGACTGAAACTGAAAAGGATTGTCTCATCATTAGTGAAAACGAAGTGTTAGGTATCCTAGAACAATAAGGAGTATGCATTATGGCATCAAAAGTTATTTTATTTGGATCTGATGCACGCAAAAAGATCCTAGCAGGCATTGATCGTCTTGCCGATACCGTTAAAGTTACCCTCGGGCCCAAGGGCAGAAATGTTATTCTATCAAGCTCTTTTGGTTCACCAAAGGTCACTAAAGACGGAGTAACCGTTGCAAAAGAAATAGAGCTACCGGATAGCGAAGAAAATATGGGCGCACTCGTACTGCGTGAAGTAGCAAGCAAAACCGCCGATGTGGCTGGTGATGGAACTACTACTGCAACCGTTTTAGCCCAGGCTATCTTCAGAGAAGGTAATAAATACGTCACTGCTGGCGTAAGCCCGATGAGCCTGAAAAATGGTATAGAAAAATCGGTTAATGAGGTAGTTGCCTATATTAAAACCGTCGCAAAGCCAATTAGCAGCAAAAAAGAGATCGAACAGATCGCAACTATATCAGCAAATTCTGATATTGCGATAGGTAAACAGATTGCCGAAGCTATGGAAGCAGTAGGACGTGATGGGGTTATTACCGTAGAAGAAGCAAAAGGCATTCATAACGAGTTAGAAGTCGTTGAGGGTATGCAATTTGACCGCGGATATCAATCGCCATACTTTGTGAACAACCAAGATAAAATGGAAGTGGTCCTAGAACAACCATACATTTTGTTATTTGAGAAGAAAATCAGTGGCATGAAGAGTTTGTTACCTATTTTGGAACAGGTCGCAAAATCTGGGCGAGCACTCCTCATTTTAGCTGAAGACGTTGAAGGCGAAGCACTGGCATTCTTAGTAATCAATAAAATACGCGCATCACTACAAGTAGCCGCAGTAAAAGCGCCTGCATTTGGTGACCGCAGAAAAGCGATACTGGAAGACATTGCTGTTTTGACAGGCGGTAAATTGATTTCGGAAGAACTTGGTCTCACCTTAGAACATACATCACTCCATGACCTAGGAACGGCAAAACGTGTTATTATCACTAAAGATAATACAACGATTATTGAAGGCCAAGGCTCATCTGCCGACATTAAAGCACGCGTTGCTCAAATTAGAATGCAGATTGAAAACTGCACCTCTGATTACGACAAAGAAAAACTACTCGAGCGATTGGCTAAATTAGCTGGTGGTGTTGCGGTACTGAAAGTTGGCGCTGCTACAGAAACTGAACTCAAAGAAAAGAAAGATCGCGTAGAAGACGCACTACATGCAACACGTGCCGCGGTAGAAGAAGGTATTGTGGCTGGTGGCGGGGTTGCTTTGTTACGCGCTCAAGAAGTAGTGACAAAACTCATTGAGACCCTCGTTGGTGATGAAAAATTAGGCGCACAAATAGTATTGCGTGCCCTTGAAGAGCCAATGCGTGTTATCAGTTCTAATGGTGGCTATGAACCATCAGTAGTAGTTAATCAAGTACGCAGTCATACCGGAGATTATGGTTTTGATGCCAAAAACGGCACCTATTGTAACATGGTAGAGGCTGGTATTATTGATCCGGCAAAAGTAACGCGCTCAGCGCTTGAAAATGCAGCATCAATAGCAGGATTACTCCTAACAACTGAGGCTACTATCAGCGAGCTGCCGCAAGAAAAGAAAGAAACTGCTACCCCTGGCGCACCAGGCATGGGTGGTATGGGCGGTATGTATTAGTTTGCCTATTTGATACTCCTCCCTTTATTATTACAACCCCCCGGACTACAGTCATGGCTCCGGGGGTTTTTGTGTATTATTAGATGAAATGAAGAAACATTATGATAAAGAAATATCACATACCATTATTGGGATTATTTTTTTGGGGGATCTTGCACTGTGCAGCACAAGAACAATTTAAATCAGGAGTATTAGCTAAGCTTGATAACAACTTAGTGACTCCATTAGGGCCAATCGTTTTCGAGCTAATAACCTACACAAGTGACTCACAAAAAAAGTTGCATCTACTCCTGGGAACACTAAAAAAATCAGATGAACCAGCAATTTTAATCACATTTAATACATTTACTTCAGATAAAATTCCATCGTATGGATATGGGTCTAGACCTGATCCATTATTGGAATCAACATTACTCGTAGATAATAAACAAACAAGATCTATTTTACCACAATGCAAGTATCATATGTTAAAAATCATACAACAGCTTGGAGAAAGCAAACACCCTCATTTGCATCCAATAAAATTATATACTCTTGAACTCAATCGTCGTTTGCTTTATGATAAACCAAAGTAAATCTTACAAACAATACCCCAGGTGTTATAACCTATTCGAGGTTATTTTTTAATAGCATACAAATAGTTCAGAAAAACTGCTTCTAAGATTCAATTTTTAACATCATCAATTCAATCTAAATTGCACAAAAGTTAAAACTAAATTACCATAAGAATGATTAAAAACCTTAAATATTATAAAAAATAGGTATCTTTTATGTTAAAAAAATACAGTATAGCTCTTTTAGTAGTAGCTTTTTATAATGTATTAATTTTTCCTTCAAAATTTACAGATATAACAACAGAAATAACAGTCGGTGAAAATTTAAAAACCGAGCTAGGTGAAGTCTTTTTTAAACTACACACATTAAAAATAACACAAAAAAAGCATTTACATAAACTCAAGGCATTCCTCAAACAGACTGATCATATAACTACTTACCCAATAACTGAGGCTACTTTTTACACCTTTTTAGAACAAAAAAACAAAAAAACCTGGGCTGACTCAATTGCGCACGATCAAACCTATGAATTATTAATTTTTAGCGCACCAACTAATACAGCAATGGAGCCTATCATGGCCCCTTGCATATATCATATGAAAAAAATCATACAACAACTTGGTGATGAAAAACATCAAGATTTGTTACCTGAAAAATTATATTTAGAGCAACTCTAGACTAAAAAAGCTTATTTAAGAAACCTCCGGACTATCATCACATGGTTACGGAGGTTATTTTTTGAGTAATTTCCCCACTCCATAATAAATAAGTCCCGTTCGAGCAATTTTTAACCCCGTACCAAGATATGGTCGTAGCATACCATAAAAACTGGAAGCTGGTGGTACATTCGCAACCGTTTCTGTACTCCCAATAGATGCTGCAACGTTAGCTTCAGAATGTTTACCGTTACGTTGATACTCACTGATGAATCTATCCACAACAGAATCCACCCCAAGCGTTATCATGTCAACCGGAGAGGATATGAATTGTTGTAAGGTAGGAATTTGGTTGACTTGCAGGCCATTATGCACATACCATAATCCAGTACGCGGTAATGACGTAGTAATTGAATGCAGCGAGCGTAAAACAATAGAATCAAAATTGTTACCTGGAATTTTATGTTCGAATGCTACTATAGCTAGAGCTGATAGGATGATGGTCAACCATTTATTTTGAGGAGTAACCGAACCTTTTGTTTGATGATGAGTGCGCTGAGCATTGCGGGAATTTTGGCCATTCCTACGTGCACCCAGTTTAGGTGCATGAGAAGATTCTATTTCTACTTTCGTCTCTGGCAATACCCGCTTTTTGCAAGGATTAGGCTGAGCACAACATTCCTGTAGCGGCTTTCCTAATGTCAAATCACCGATGTTCTGTGCAATATATAACTTTTCTGGCCATGAACCACCGAATCTTACTGGCCCCTGAGTACCAGATAATGGTGTATATTGATTCTGATCATTTAAAAAACCTATTTCTGTCCAGTTTAACAATTCTGGGTTCTTTATTAATGATCCTGCATATAATTTTCTATCATGACGATCAAATAAAACCGACTGGCCGAGTTTTTTGTTATTATAAAAAATATTCAATTCACTTACGAAGCTAGGCTCCAGTAAAACCTGTCCAATGTTCTCGCTACCTACTGCAAGCACCGCCCAGAATAACGCAATAAATCCAACTATCCATAATTTATTATTACCCATACAAAAACCTCCATTCTGCTGCTCATATTATTTCCATGTAAATCTACTTACCAACACGCTTCATATCTGTAATCACGAAAGCATCTCTAAAACTTTTTTTTCACTAAACGGTTTTTTTTCAGTACCAACGATTTGATAACTTTCAGGGCCTTTACCCAAAAGTGCAATCAGACTGTTTTGTGCACTTAATGCATATGCCTTATTGATCGCTTTTTCACGATCAAGTTCAACCATAACTTTGGTACGTACTTCATCAGGTATACCGCGCATGATATCTTCTACAATCATGGCAGGATCCTCATTACGAGGGTTATCACTCGTTAAAATAATAGTATCAGCATACTGAGCGGCAATATTTCCCATGATTGGTCGTCTACCAGCATCACGATTACCACCCGATCCAAAAACAGCAATAAGATGAGGCGTTAATTTTCTGAGTACCGGAAAAACTGACGCGTAAGATAACGGATTATGTGCATAATCAATAATCGCATGCGCGCCATTTGGTAATGATATCTGTTCCAGCCTGCCTGGGATACCGACAAATGTTAGACATGCTTTTTTAATCAGTTCATCAGGCACCCCAAATGCACTCGCCATTGTAGTTGCCAATGCTATATTTTCATTGTTAAAACCAGGCAAAAGATATGGACATGTATACTCAATCTGTTTTCCTACTGGGTCGGTTACCACACACGCTGCTTGTAGTCCGGCATTAACCGCTTGAGCATAATAATGAGTAGGCTTGTGAGCTCTCTGATTGCTAATAGTATGCGTTGGATTACTTACCTGCAATAATGTATCACCAAACTCATGATCAACTCCAATCACCAAAGGTGCACCCTGTTTTAACTGCTTAATCAAGGAACATTTTGCCGCAAAATAATCATTTATAGTTGCATAAAATTCTAGGTGTTCGCGCGCAAAATTAGTAAAAATAATACCATCAAAAGATATGCCATGTGTGCGATAGGTAGTAACTGCTTGCGCCGCTACTTCCATCACCACCGTATTCACGTGCTGCTGGACACATTCTGCAAAAAACTGGTGTAGATAATCGGCATTTGCTGTCGTCAATGATGCCGGATAGCTCATTTTTTTTATCTTATTTTCTACGGTACTCAGTAAGGCCGTCTCTATTCCAGATTCATTCAAAATATGATGCAATAACCAGGCGGTTGATGTTTTCCCTTTAGTACCGGTAATACCAATAATCCGCAATTGTGAAACAGCATAACCGGCAGCCCGGTTACTTAGTTCGGCAAGCGCAATACGCGCATTGTCAACCACTATAGTTTGCGCGCGATGATCATGGATAGCTTGCTGAATTTCGACAGGTATATGCGCAGTCTTTTCATATACGATAGTTGTTGCACCCTTTTCAAGTGCATACGGAATATAGTAGACACCATTCTGATGGTAGCCAGGCACCGCAACAAATGTAGTGCCTAGACCAACATAATCGGTATGATTCGTTACCGGATACATAGTATTCATATGTTTTTTATATTATTTTTCTGTATTTTGAGCCAATGATGTAGTTATTGTGGGTAGCAACCACAGGATAGCGCATAAGTTTATCACTAATAACGCTGCATTCACTACGGAAGCAAAATACCATATAGACGATACTGATGCCAGCGCACCAACGCCAGTCGCAACGCAATAGAGTACATTAGAAATTATTGGCCATCTACCACCAGTCAAAAATAACCATGCCGCACGTGCTATGTAAGCAAACGTTACCAATACGCCAACGCCAAAACTAATGGATAAGAAATTTGCAATAGGTCCACCCCAGACACCAAATAAAGTACTATATGATTTCATGGTCAGAGTAATACCTTCCAATCCAGATTCTAACACACCAGACACAACAATACATAATGCTACAAGGAAGCAGACAATCGTACTGATAAATGTACTCAACATAGCCATAAGACCATTTTTCAATGGTGTACTACTTCCAGTAAACCCAAATAATACCGCAGCAGTTCCCAATCCAGATTCAGTCGCCATAATAGAACGATCAATACCATATCGCATTGCTTGCTGCATTGTATATCCCAACGCACCACCTCCTATGGCAGTAGCTTGAAAAGCATTGGCCCACATAAGTGACAATGCCTCAGGCACCGCTTTGTAATGATAGAGAACAATTGCAATACTAGTACTAAAAAATAACAGTACTTTCACCGGTACTATTGCGTCAGAAGCACGAATAATACGGGGAGCACCACCAGCCATAATATAAATCACAAAAATCAGTAAAACCGCTGCAATAGTATATGGTGATTGACCCCACGTATCCTGAATACTATCACAAATAGAGTTCGCTTGAATTGCATTGCCTACCGCAACTGAAAAAAGAAAGAGAAAAAATCCATACATATAGGCAAGCCATTTACCACCCGGTATATCCTGCAAATAGAGCATAGGCCCACCTAAATCAGCCCTGCCTGCTTTTTGCCCATACACCGTACTAATATATACCTCAGCAAAACGTACTGACATTAATAGAAGACCAATAATAACCGCCCAGATTGCGGCTCCAGGCCCGCCTAAATAGACAGCAGTCGCCATACCGGCAAAACTCCCATTACCCAAGTTAGCACTCAGTGTATTGATAAATGCTTGTATCGGAGACATTTCTGTTTTATTGGCTTCGTTTTTAGTATCTGCAGCAAAGGTTAACTGCCACGCCTGAAAGAAACGCCTAAATTGTATTCCACGCAATGCAAACGTTGTAATGATACTAATAACCACAACATATATAGTTAATGGTGTACCTAAAAACCAATCTAATGCTGCATAAGTGGCTTTATATAATTCATTAAACATATATGAAAAACTCCTCTATCTATAAGGATAAATTTATATACAAAACATCATGTCTCAGTATACTCAATAATGACATATTACTACAGATATTTTATAAACCTTATTGCACGCTAAAGGACATGGACTGCAATGCGCATAGCTGCACTTGATATTGGCGATAAATGGACTGGAATAGCACTGTCTGATGAATTAGGGATTTTAGCAAAACCTTACAAAACCATTGAAACATCAGCATTACTACCTACCCTGATGACCATAAGTAAAAACGAAGGTATCACCACCATAATAGTGGGACTTCCAAAAACACTCAAAGGCACTGATAGTGAACAAACCATAAAGGTTCGTACGCATTTTGAAACCTTGCAACATGAGTTCCCTTCTATTATATGGAAATTATGGGATGAACGTTTTAGTAGCCAACAAGCTGCAAAGGTACAACAGGGTAGAAAAACAGAAAAAGATAAACATGATTCACATGCTATTGCAGCCGCGTTCATATTAACGTCTTATCTCTTACTTTTTTCATATGAAAAAGAAGGTGAGTAGCTACATTTTTTCATTAAGTGTGCACTATCCTTGACAATATTTCAATGCATCAAGTAGCTTCACAGCAGGATGATTTTTCATGAGGGAGAGCAATATGAAGTGCGATAAATGTCAGGGGTTAATGGTAGCGCAACTATTTTTTGATCATTTTTTGAATTTTGAGGGGTGGAAATGTCTAAATTGTGGTAGAATGATAATGAAGAAAGAGAAAACTATTGAATACGATTCGTTTAGTATTTTCTGTCAACAAAACAAGTGTAAAAACCGCAACTAGATAGGTACATGGCTTTATTTCTAACATTTAATACCACACCCCAGGGAGTTGAAGTAGGACTTTTTAACGACACACACCTACTTGAATCACGTATCGTCGAAAAGACTGCCGTTAATAAAACGTTATTAATCACCTGTCATGCACTACTGCACGCGTATTCGTATACGTTGTCAGATATTAACTCGATCATAGCGATGACAGGACCAGCACCGTTCACCACATTGCGTGTCTGTTTAGTAACGATTAATGGCTTACATCTTGCGACCGGCATACCGCTCATTGGCGTTGATGGCCTCAAAACATACTACCATTCTATCGATACCAACCAACAAAATAGCACCCCTATTGCCGTGCTAAACGCATTTAATAATGACATATATTATGCGTTTAAAACTAATAATGGTGATATCATAACTGGTTATATGCAATATGCAGAGTTTCCTTCATTTGTTCAACAACGCTTATCTTTATCCGATCAGCAAAAATGTACTTTATATGGCACAGGCGTCACTGATGAGTTAGTAGCATTGCTAACAAAGGAGCTTCAGACCACCATTGTTCTTGGCGACGGACCATTATTTTGCTCTCTTGAACAGGTGCATACGGTAGGATATAACCATTATCAAACTAATACCGTGAAAGCCGGCGATTATATACAATTAGTGCCTCAGTACCTTAAGATTTTCCCTTATTCTGTATAATATTCGTCTAGCAATTCAGCCATACGTGGATTTCTTTGATGCCGTGCACGAGCAATAATATCGATTTCTTGGAACCTATCGTTATTGTCTATCGTAGCCCCAGCTTCCAATAATAAACGAGCCACATCGACTTTATTATGGGAAACCGCATAACTTAAGAGCGTTTTACCATCCTGACCAATCTTATTAACATCTGCGCCACGCTTGGTTAAAAAAGGAATAAATAACGGATCTTTACCTTCATACACTACAATATCTAGCAACATAGTAGCCTGCTTTTTACTGATTCTAATTCCTTGCCCTACCAAAAATTCTAATTGCTCGATTTTATTGCTATGTACTATATGATTTAACATATGATCTATATATACCTGACATTCATAGTACAACGTATTGTTATTATTTTTCGATAATTTCAATAGAGCGTCTAGCAAAGGGGCCGACCGACGATCAACTGCTATTTGAAGACATTTTTTCATACCAATGATTGTACTGAGGTAAGTAATTAAGGAACTACATAATACCTGATTATCATTCTTATTTTCTATCAATGTTATAATAACCTCGCTTATGGAATCCCGATTAAGAGATTGACCAGCATCAGAATGGATAATATCACCCAGTGTCGCCAGTAACTGATCTTCTGGGTATTGAATTAACGCATGAATTAATTCTGCAAGGCGTTCATTGCAACATAACTCAGCAATAAGTGGTTTTGTTGCGCAGCCCATGTCTGGATGGAATTTTTTTAATAAATTCGTTTTATACACAATGAAAGGAGTAATAAATAGAATAATAAGTGCCGTTATAAACAAAAAAGAATGTACATGATGCCTGCGTTTCATTTTTTAATCTATCCTTCTTTAAAACTATACCTGAATGCTTTTAATGCTTATTATTGTAGCGTGAGGATTTGATATAAAGCAAGGAAGATCACGAAAAAAATTATCTATCGATAGCGTGCACACAAAAGAAACCAGCAAGCAAGGTTAAGGCGTGCCACGCTCTTAAAATACCCATAGTTAAATGTACGCCAACCCATCCTTTAGACATCAAAAGAGCAACCTCTTGGGGATCTAAGCCCCCCTCTGGACCAGCAAAAAGGTGTATTTCAGGTGATAATACCTGGTTACTGTTATCTAACTTTTGAATCTCAAAAAAAATATTGTTACCATCTATATCCGCAAAAAATGCTCGCGATCCTGCCGTGACGACATCACACATCTTTGGTAAATCCATTACCCCATACGTAATGTATGGCCATTGAAAATGCTTTGCTTGTTCCATAGCCGCAACAATTATTTTTTCTAATCTCTGTATATCATGATGAGAAAAATCGATAGTACGAGAATGCATAGTTTTAATAAGGTGAATACGAGAAACACCTAATTCAACCAAATTATATACCGTGGTTTCTAGGGCATCTTTTTTCAATAACGGCACATACACCGTAATATGTTGTTTTGTCTGGAACCTAGTAGTTATGACGGACTCTCTATATTCGAATTCAATCATTTTTTTTGTGATTGCCTTCATGGTACATCGTATGACAAATTTTTTACTGAACAATATCAGTTGATCGCTTACATCAAGTTTTAGAACCGACACTATTCGATGGAGCAACTCAGGCTCATCAATTACAAAAGAATCTTTGATATTTTTTAATCTGCCAAGGATATTTTTTTGATCGGGAAAAAAAATGGCAAATTCATGTTTTTGCATGGTTAGGATTTTTTAGCAGGCAAACAGAGGGCTAAAATTTTGGTACTTATCTTACGATATTTTCTAGAAATAGCAGTCTTAAGATCCAAAAAGAAAAATAATACTTGCACACCAAGGTCTTGGAAAAAAGTACTAATTCGTGACGGTTCTTGTACTTCACTAATGGATGGTGGTACCGGTAAATCATCAAACATTTCACTAATCTCTTTTTCTGATTGTGATAACGTTTCTGTTCTCTGGGTAACACTGGCTATAGATTCAACCATACAACGGTTGCTTGTTTCTGGCGCCGTATAAACACTATTAGTTGCAATAACAAAAACGGGTAATAATAGAATACTTTTTTTCATAATAACTCATGTTATATTGGTTAATCGATATTATGCAAGCCTTTTTTCTGTTATGTACAACAGATCCCATTATCGCATATTTTTTGAATGCTTATCTCGCGACTGGGTAGAAATAGTACACAAAGCCATTATCCCTATACGCTTCTTGAAAGCCTAGGGATGTATATAAATCCTGAGCTTTAGTATTTTGCACTCGCGTTAATATATGGATTCTTTGCGGTGCTGATGGCAACTGTTTAATTTCATTCATGATATGAGTCATCAACTGACGACCATACCCTTTTCGTCTATGCTCTCTATGTACCCCTAAGAAAAGAATATGTGCGGTAACACCATCTTTCATCATATAATAAGTAACAAATCCAGCTACCTTATTTTCAACACGAAGTACATTAATATGCATTGCGCCTAAATAATTAACATCTTTGTTAGGAGAGTGTGTTTTTAATGCAAATGCCGGTGAATAATCTGGACTCGCATACAACCAATAGGCATCATCTTTAAAAATCTCCATAACTTGATCAAAATCACGATCATCCTGATAAACAGAAATAGGACTTGAATTTCTAGATAACGCTACGTATCCCTTATACCAAAGGGGCAGAGTTAAGAAAAATACGAGTGCCGCTATTTTAAACGTTTTTGCACGAAAAAGGTTTTTATTCATAAAAAAGAAATCTTTCCTTATTATCATTTTCCTGATTATTATCACTAACATCATACCGAATTGATCTCAGTAATAGACCATGCGACGGTGCATTTAATAATACGTTATTTGGATTGCGTTCGGCTAGAACCTTTTTTAATAAGTTTCTACCATTTTCAGGACTATGCATACGGGTGGTGGTCAAAGCCGCTCCAACGATTCTACGTACCATATGATGCAAAAATCTATTACCAACAATAGTTATCCTAAATATATTATACCTTTTTATATAAGTTACGTATAGTGCCCTCAGGGTACATAGGGGATTATCACCAATTGGGGCCCCGGTACAAAACGCTGTAAAATCATGTTTTCCTTGAAAAACAGCCAAATTATGTTCCAGTAATGACATATTACATGGATATCGATAATAAAAGCCATAGGATTGGACAAATGGCAGGGGTCTATCCAAAAAAAGGTGGTAATAATAGGTCTTTTCAATCACCCGATGATGGGGATGAAAATCGCTCAATTCTCGCTTTAATGAAAAAATATGGATGGACAATGGTAGACTTTTGTTCCATATCATACGTAACCTTGATGGATCAAGGTCAAGGGTGGTGCGCAGCAGCGCAACTTGGCCCAACGCATGTACTCCTGCATCAGTTCTTGATGCCCCAATAATAATGGGTACTACATGAAACGCCCTCACAAAACTATCCTCCAAAACTTGGTGGATAGAAGGAAAATCTAACTGTTTCTGCCAGCCATAATATGAGGTGCCATCATAAGCGATAACAAGACGGTATGAAAAGTACATAAATTGAAATCAGTAAATAAATTTTACTAAATGATTAAAAAAATGATGCTTCCTCTTTTAATTGATAAACAAAGGAAGCATACTGCATTACTAGGTTCAGAATATACACTTTTAAAAAAATATTAAAGAACATTAAATAATTGAGCAGAGATTTTAAAATCTTACTGCCTATTAATCATCACTAATACTCAGGTGGCACATAAAAAATAAATCCTAAAACATACAATAAGTGGTTAATTTTTAATAAGTAAATAAAGTGAATCACCTATATAAGCCGAACTTTACAAGAATATTTCTGGGAGTAATATTATAATTGCCTCGATTCATTATTCAAACGTTAATTTCAGCATCTATTTAATGATTTTATCGATACTATTGGGACTATAGAAGGATTTTATTATGTCGAAAATCGCGCTCAAAAAAGAGATAGAACAACCAGTTGGTTACGTCTTGCGTGTTAGTGGCACTATCGTTGATGTTCAATTTCCTCGAACTGCAACTCCTAACATTCTTAATGAGTTGCACATAATAATACCAGCAGCACAAGACTCCCAAGAAAAAAAAGCAAGTGTCGAAGTAGCTCAACAACTTGGTGATGGTGTTGTACGCTGTATTGCAATCGAAAATATCTTTGGCATTAGCCGCGGTATGGAAGTTATCGACACCAATGCACCTATATCAGTACCTGTTGGAAATGAAATTTTAGGTCGTATTTTCAATGTCCTTGGAGATCCAATAGACGGTAAAGAACCGATTGAAAAAACAACGACACTCCCCATTTTTAGAACACCGCCCCCTTTTATTGAACAAAAAATAGAAAATGAGATCCAGGAGACCGGTATCAAAGTTATCGATATCATGTGCCCCTATATCAAAGGGTCAAAGATAGGTCTGTTTGGCGGTGCAGGCGTGGGTAAAACCATCATTGTACAGGAACTGATTCGTAATATAGCAAAAGAACATGGTGGGGTATCGGTATTTACCGGTATTGGTGAAAGAACACGTGAGGGTAATGAATTATGGCTTGAAATGAATAAAACTGGGGTTATCGATAAAACTGCATTAGTATTTGGTCAAATGGGAGAAATGCCTGGAGCACGTTTACGTGTCGGGCTAACCGGACTTACAATGGCTGAATACTTTCGCGATACCTATAAAAAGGATGTATTACTCTTTGTCGACAATATTTTCAGATTTGTACAAGCAGGTGCTGAGGTATCGGCGTTACTGGGTCGATTACCGTCAGCCGTTGGTTATCAACCCACGCTCGCAACAGAATTAGGATCTTTTCAGGAACGGATAACCAATACCATCAACGGTTCAATTACTTCAATTCAAGCGGTATATGTACCTGCTGATGACATCACTGATCCAGCTGCTTCTACTACCTTTTTACATCTTGATGCCACAACTGTTTTGTCACGTAAACTAGTAGAACTTGGATTATATCCTGCTATTGACCCACTTGAATCATCATCAAAAGGGCTCCAGATATCGGTCGTTGGTAGAAAACATTATTACGTTGCACACAAAATACAACAAACCCTCCAGAGATACAAAGAATTACAGGATGTAATTGCTATTCTGGGTATCGATGAACTATCCGAAGATGATAAAGTAACCGTTATGCGCGCAAAGAAGATACAAAAATTTCTTACTCAACCACTATTTACTGCGGAATTTGCAACCGGTATGTCAGGGCGATATGTTCCACGCGAACGAGCTATAGATGATTTTGCTGCTATTATAGAAGGGCATTATGATCATCTTCCTGAAGACGCTTTTTATATGGTGGGTACCCTTGATGAAGCGACAGAAAAGGCAAAAACTCTTAAAAGAATTAGCTCACGTTAATGGAATTAAAGATAATTACGAGCTTGTACACTAAAGAGTATCTCATTAGCTATGTACAAGTATCGACCGCAAAAGGCAGTTACGTAATCCAACGCGGACATGCACCAACAATACTGCTCCTTACTGAAAAAAATACTGTTTCATTTGTACTTTCTAATGGCAAAACAGAGACCATTATCGTCAACAGTGGTTTTTTAGAAACACAACGAAACAGCATTACCCTTGTAACTGATGCCATAATATGAGCGCACATATCGGAACCATTATAGGTGGTTCTTTGCGCGAAGGTCTGGTCATGAGACTTCTGCAATCAACCACACTAACGGCAATCAAAACAGGAAATTTTGTTACTATCAAAGACAAAAATACTATTTTTTTTGCCATCATTACCGACCTGAGTTTGCAAGCAAATAATCCACAAATAATGGAATATGAGTTACCGAAACAAACTTCCTTACTGGGCAGCGTGATACGCTCACATAATCTGTATGTTAACGTACATATACACCCAATATTGTCATATACTTACCAATTAAAACCTACTCCAATCAAAACGATCCCATCACATCTTTCTCCGGTATACAATGCATCAGAAAAAGATTTTGCCCATATTTTTGGAAAAGAATCTGATCCACGTGGGGCATTTTTCCACATCGGGTCACCTATCGATCTTGACACACCATTATGCATAGATCTTGAAAAATTGACTGAACGGAGCATAGGAATCTTTGGCAAAACGGGCACCGGTAAAACCTTTTTAACGCGTCTCATATTAGCCGGTACTATTGCAAAAAAACGATCGGTAAATCTGATTTTTGATATGCATAGTGAATATGGACTGCAAGCACGGCAAGAGGGTAGTGCAGAACCATTTGTAAAGGGGCTCAAGACGTTGTTTCCTACCAATGTCGTTATATTTTCGTTAGACCCTGAAACAACGCGCAAACGGGGTGCATCACCAGATGTATATCTAACTATTTCGTATCAAGATATAGAAATTGAAGATATTTTATCTCTACAGGAAGAACTAAATTTACATCCCACTGCCATTGAAGCAGCTTATTTAATAAGCGCCTGTTATAAAAAAGAATGGTTATCTGCATTACTGAGCAATGGCGAAACGATTAAAACATTCTCCGCCGAGATAGGAGCACACCCTGAATCAATCGCTGCATTGTACCGTAAACTAAAGCGGTTAGAGCGCCTACCATTTATCAAAAAAGAAATTACCGCCGGATCTATCGTTGAACGTATGCTTGAGTATCTTGATAAAGATATAAATGTTATTGTAGAGTTCGGTAATTTCAGTTCTTCGTTTGTCTATTTATTGGTAGCTAATATTATTACCCGGAGAATCCATGCACGGTATATCAAAAAAACTGAACAGTTTTTAGGATCAAAAAATAAATCTGATCAACCGAACAAACTTCTGATTACTATAGAAGAGGCGCATAAATTCTTAAATACGCAGGCAGCAAAACAGACCATATTTGGCACCATTGCCCGAGAAATGCGAAAATATTATGTATCACTCCTGGTAGTTGATCAACGACCATCTGCGATTGATCAGGAAATAATGTCACAAATCGGCACCCGATTAGTTGCACAGCTCAGTAATGATCAAGATATACAAGCAGTGCTCTCAGGTGAGCAAAATGGAAATACCCTTAAAACAATGCTCGCTGGCCTTGAAAGTAAAAAACAGGTATTACTCTTTGGTCATGCACTCCCTATTCCTATCACCATTGAGTCGCGCAGTTATAACGAAGCATTCTACAAGGCGATACAAAATAATCCAGCTACCATTACCGCTCCACCTGAAGCGTTTCTCTTTTAATAATGCATGAAAAAGGGGTTACAGAAATAAATGTACGTAATAATGAACATCATAATACGTCATACATCTTCTTTAGCACTATTGACTAAAAAATATAAAACAAGCAAGCTGTACATAACTTGAAACCTTATATTATGGTGAATGTATGTCTCATACGTGGAATAAAATACTAGTAATAGTGATACTGTCTTTAGTAGGTATTTACGGATTCTTTTTTTTCAGAAATCCCCAAATTAATGAACCAGATAATATGGAATTATTAGTCGGTACTAATGCCGAATACCCACCATTTAGCTATCTGAACGAAGAGGGTATTATTACTGGCTTTGATATTGACTTAATACAGGCACTCGCACGCGAAATAGGAAAAAAAGTAGCAATAACTGATATGCCATTTGATGCACTCATTCCATCAATCCAAAGTGGTACATTACACGTTATTGCTGCCGGACTTACCCCATCTGAAACACGCAGTCAAACCGTATCGTTTACCCCCTGTTATTTTTATGGTGACCCATTAATTATCGTCTCTTTAGAAAAAAACAATCTCAAAACGGTACCAGGGCTGTTCAATAAAATTGTAGCAGTTAATGAGGGATATACCGCTGACTACTACATTACCACCTTTCCTGAGATTACGGTTGTTAAATTGCCTTCCGTTACCGAGGCATTACTTGCGGTAGAAAATAATCGGGCTGATGCATTTGTCACGGCCCGTAGTTCCGTAAAAAAATTCTTCGATTTACCAATAGCACAGAAATTCGTCTATCACCCTATCCCGGGCACTGAAGAAAAGTATGCTATGGCCGTATCAAAAAAATATCCTCATATTTTGCAAGAGCTTACCAATGCACTTGAAACGCTTGAAAAAAATGGTTTCATTGATGAGCTAAAAAAACGATGGGGACTTGTATGAACATAAATCTCTTGTATCAAAAGCTTCCTTTTTTGTTGGGTGGTGCAGTAACTTCAATCAATATTGCCATAATAAGTTGCTTTATTGGTATCACCTTAGGCAGTCTGATTGGCATCATCCTGACCACACGTCGCTCTCTTATTACCGTCCTTCTTGAAATTGTGACAGGCATCATACGGGGCACGCCGATGCTGATACAGATTTTCATGGCATATCATGTACTCCCGCAATGTGGCTTCATCATGCTTCCGGCATTTTGGACTGCTACGATTGCTATCGGTATCAACAGTGCTGCATATATAAGTATGATAGTGAAAGCCGGTATCGCATCAGTCAGCAAAGGACAAATAGAAGCAGCAAAAACACTTGGATTAAACTACACCCAGATCGCTCGTTATATTATTCTTCCCCAAGCATTTAAAACGGTATTCCCGGCCATTGGCAATGAACTCATAACCCTGATAAAAGACTCAAGTCTTGCATCTACCATAGGAGTTATGGAACTTTCTCGTCGCGGATCACAGGTCAAGAGTGATACATTTGATGCTATAACGGTTTTTACGGGCATATGCTTGATTTATTTGTGTATGACTGGCATAGCAACACTCTTGGTATCATTACTAGAAAAAAGGATCAATAAAAACTATGCTCAGCATTGAAAAATTATCCAAATCATTTGGCACTAAAAAAATACTGGATGCAGTTTCGCTGACCGTTCACCCAGGCGAAATAGCGCTTTTTTTAGGCACCTCAGGGGTTGGTAAATCCACCCTACTACGGGTGCTCGTCAATCTGGAAACAGCTGAATCTGGCATTATTATGCTCAATGGTAAGCCACTCCGCCATGACATACATACTGTCGGCATGGTTTTTCAGCAATTTAACCTATTTGAACACCTGAATGTTGAAGAAAATATTACCATTGCCCTAGAAACCGTACAACATAAAACAACACAAGAGGCAAGCACTATTGCCCAGGAACTTTTAAAAAAATTTGGGTTGGATCATAAACGCACTGCCCGTATTTTTGAACTTTCTGGCGGCCAAAAACAGCGGTTAGCCATAGCCCGCACCATAGCCTTAAAACCGGCCGTAGTGTGTATGGATGAGCCAACATCAGCCTTAGACCCCCATTTAGCCGGATATGTTGCAAAAAATATCCAAGAATTAGCTGCCCAGGGGTACATAGTATTGGTTGCTTCTCACGACGTCCGACTTATCAATAACCTTTCCTGTTCTATATACCTCATGGAAAATGGGACTATCGTCGAACATGCGGCGGCTGGTAGGTTTAACGCCACCCCGGACCAGTTTCCGTTGATTCAGAAATTCATCGCTGGACATGTATCCAGTGAAGGTTAACGGATAATTGCGATCAATTATAAATAAGCACCAAAAAAATCCTAAACGGAAATAATATCGATACTAAATTTAAGTATTTTTTTAGCTTAGATTGACTTAAAGCCTAAAAAATGACATTCTAATTAATGATAGAATGGTTTATCGAATTAGGCTTTTTAAAAAACTGGGGGCAAAAAATCCATGAAAAGAATGTTGTTAGGAATGATGATACTGTGTACAGTTATCAATGGCGCAAAAATTGATGTACAAGACATTGAATCATGCAAAAAAAAGGCAGATTCAGATTTGAATTTACCTAAAAAATCAAATTTTACGTTTTTCGAAAATCCTATTTTAAATAGAATGGCACAAGGCAGTCTAGGCGGTCTTGTTTATGCTGGTCTTCGTGGCACCCAGAGCTGTATCGCCACAAATAGCAAGTTATGTAAAGATATACTCTTCAGAAGGGCATCGGTCACAAGTCTAGTCTCATTGTTTGATGCTACTGCTGGAACGATCTACAGTATATTACCTGCACATATTTCTGCTGGGGCAGTGGGAGGATTGTTTTATTACCTTGCCCGTGGATAAAACTACTAGTATAGTTACCTAACTTTCTTTTAGGATATTTAAGGCGTTAAAAAGACTGTTTGCCATCTTTTTTTTAAAAAACGAAGTTACTATTATGAAAAAATTTCTCTTTTTGTTATTACCATTTTTTTTATCAATACATACCCAATCACTCATATCACAAGAATACTTGCAAGATAAAAAGCCGCAAAATGACCAATTTGGCACTGAAGATGCTGTATTTGTGGGGGGTAGCCTTGGTTTTATCGGAGGATCAATATGTGGTAAAATCCTTGCTGGCGCACAAGATCTTGAGGTCACACCAGATAATCTGTCTCTCGTATTAATATGTGCCGCATCTGGTGCAGTAATTGGAGTAGTAGTTGGATTAGGAATACGGTATATCAAAACTACTTATGAGATGAAAAGACTACAAAAAAAACAGCCATTATTAATGACTAGAAATCAAGCTGATAAACCTTTATTCGATGCACCAAGAAATAATCACGTGGCCGTTAAACAACCTAGTATAACTGCAACAATAGATTACGGTTCTTTTAATTCTTTCATCAAGCAAAAAAGCACCGAAAAATTAAGCTTACATCAACCGTCAGGTCAATAAATGAAAAGATTGTTATTAGCAATGATAGTACTGTGTACTGTTGTTCATAGTATAACCGTGCATACAAGTAGTATTATTGATACACAGCAAACAAAAGAAGACGAGTTTCAAAACAAAGAGGAACTCAATAATGTACGCGATCCTTTAGTTGTTGCCGCAGCAACAATGGGAACGTTGATCGGGAACACCATTGGTAATTTACTAGAACAAAACAAATGTTCGTTTTATCATCCGGTGGTAACAATTGGGCTTACCTTCGCTGGAGCGACTATTGGGTATTATACTCCATCATCAATATACAAAATCATCAATAATATACAAAGTGATCAATATGGAAAAAAACAAAGCGCTCCTAGTAAACGTATGGAACCTGCTGTTTTAGATTATACTCGTTTTGGTATACAGCAAACATACCTACCAAAAAAATCTTTAACAATTATTAATAGAGCAGATTAAAATTCAAAATAAATCAGTTCTAAAATGAAAAGGCAAATATGATAAAAAGAATATTGTTAGGGATGATAGTACTGTGTACAGTTATACATGGTGCACAACCTGATGAACAATATATTAATGAAAAGAAAAATACAAAAGCCCTAGCACTCGATAGAATATTCATAAAAACGTCTCTCGATACTCAAAAGAGCAACTTGAAAGCTTTCTTAACTAATCCTGCTACAAAAAAGGTAATTGGATACACCTCATTACTGGCTTCAAGTTATTGTGGGTTTCGCTTTTTAAAAGGTATAAACGCACAACTGAATACAACTGCTAACTAAAGGAGTATGAAGTAGTTTCAGTTTATGACCAAATAAGCTTTTATTAATAGTATATCTGGGAATACAGTATGGTAAAAAGAAGCTTATTTATTAGTTTTGTATATTTAGCTTTGATGAATCATGCTGTCGATATACCAATTATTTATATCATTGACACAAACAAATATGATATAGATACACCAGAATCAACCAAAATAATACGTACTGCTGTGGCAATAGGTCAAATCAGTGGTTCTTTAGTCGGAGGATTTGCTGGTGGACAAGGAGGCTGGCGGTTTGGCGGTAGAGCCGCAAAGGCGATATTAGATAAAGAGGCTGCAGTAATTGGTAAGTGTATCGGCTGTACTACCGGAGCAGTTTTCTACGGAATAACAGGATTTTTTGCTGGTAAGGTGGTTGGAGGAGTAGCTGGGCTCGCTTATTCGTTCATACAACATACTCTGAAAACATACCGCTCAGATCATTATTAACATCAGCAATTGATCGCTAAAAATTAACTAATATAGTTTAATAGATAATGAAATCAACTATGTTAAAAATGTATGAAGGGTAATGTATGAAAAAACTAATATTAGCACTTACCGTACTGGGTACAACCATATATGGCGGTAAAATTGATACTACTGAACAAGAAAACAACCAGACTAGTTACAATAGATACAATACTCCATTAACAAAAGAAAATGAAAAAAAGTTAACTGATGCCTTTATTGCGGGTGGAACAACAGGTAGCGCATTAATGATAGCTCTTTTAATCAAAGATAAAAGCTCAAAGCCCCATGCTCTAAGAACATCAGACAAAATCCTGTTTGTTGCGGGAAGCTTTTTGTATGGAGGTATGTTTGGTGCCGGAATACGTTCGTGGTTATTATAATTTATAATTATTTTAAGGAACAATACATATGAAAAAACTATTACTCACGCTATTGATATTTTCTTCAAGTTCACACTGTATGCTCGATCGTAATGAAACTGAAAAGATGGTGAGAATTGGTATATACGCTATACCCGTCATGCTCGTTGGTGGAACTGCTGGGGCTTTAATTGGTGCGGGCCTTTTTGGTCGTATAGGATATGAAATTGGCGGACATACTGCTAGAAAAATACTCCAAATTATTCCTAGCGCTAACTACTACCAACCGACGATCACAAAAGTCGGACAGACAGTTGGAGTACTAGGGGCTATACCTATAGGTGCACGTAGAGGATGGAAGCTCGGCATGGCCGTTGGTGGGGGAATTGGTGCCCATATTGCATGCGATGAAAATAAACAGATAGCTTAATATTAAGGAACAATACATATGAAAAAACTATTACTCACGCTATTGATATTTTCTTCAAGTTCACACTGTATCGATAATACATTAAACAAAGAAGTAATAGAACAGGAGCGTATAAAATCATCTTCTTACAATACAAACGACACATCCAAAGTGTTTTTATATGCAGGACTCGGCATGATGGTAGGAGGAGGAATTGGTTTCGTCACCGGAGGTATTGGTGGCGGATTTGCAGGATCAAAAATTGGCGGACTTACCGGAAACTGGATAGCTAAAACTTTTCCCTCACTTGGGCTTAATACAGTAAAAACTACAACCGCTGGTAAAATAATTGGAGTAATCTCCCTTGGATCTGGAGGTGCAGCAGCAGGAAAAACCATTGGCGCATTAGCTGGTGGAACCCTTGGTATATGTATGGCATGCGATTAATAATAAATCTGATTCAAAAACTACGTAATAAAAACGACACCTCTGTTATATTTAACACAGACCTTATCGCTCAGTGCAGTTATGCAATGGTCTGGTAACACATACATCATCCTTGGGATAAACACTCAGCACCATACTTGACAATGCTAGAGGGTCTTGATAGGTTTGTAGGCGAATTAGATCCCTATGACAAATCCCTAAATGAACAATACTCTATGTATTGTTCACCCCCCTAACCCTTCAGCTTGTTATAAGTTGAAGGGTTTTTATTCTGTTAAATTGATAATTCAATTTTATATAGTCATTCCTATTTAATATTTTGGTCGAATACCTTCAGCTCTACACATATACCTATAAACTGGTATGCTACAGTAAGAAACTGTATATTATAAACAATAACGGAGAAATGAATGATACTTTCGGGTAGAGAGATAGAGAGGCGGTCAGGTAGAGATATCGTTATAGAACCATTCAATGAAACCCAAATTGGACCAAACAGTTACAATCTACGGTTGCATAGAGAACTATTAATGTATCGAGAAAAGACCCTTGATATGAAGTCAAAACATAGCCTTGACACCATTACCATCCCGGAAGAAGGCATGATACTCGAGCCAAACCGACTTTACCTAGGCCGTACGTTAGAATATACAAAAACGGACAACTTAGTTCCCATGCTTGAAGGTCGTTCATCTATTGGTCGCCTAGGACTTTTTATACATATTACTGCCGGTTTTGGGGATGTGGGATTTTGTGGCTATTGGACGTTGGAGATGTACTGTGTACAACCAATTCGTATTTATGCAGGCGTAGAAATATGCCAGATTTTTTACCACACTATTGAAGGCGATTTTGATCGGTACAAAAGTAAAAAATACCAAAACAATACTGGTATTCAGCCAAGCTTACTATACACAGAATTTTAAGCGAAACAATTCACTAGGAAGACATAGGTCCTTCAGGAAGCCCACGTAGAAATTGGTATATGTAAGGATTTTGCGAATCCCAGATAGTACGTGCATCCCCAACGAACTCGATCTTACCACCATTTAATAGTGCCACTTGATCTGCATATTTTAATAATTCAAGATCATGCGACACTACGACAGAGGTCAGATTAAAGCGAAGCTGCATAGAATGCATAAGTTCGTAAATTATTTTTGAGGTAATCGGATCTAACCCAGTGGTAGGCTCATCGTATAAAATGATTGATGGATCGGTAATCAACGTTCGTGCAAGACCAACACGTTTACGCATACCTCCAGAGAGCTCTGATGGATATTTAAATAAGGTATCGGTACTCAAATTCACCAGGCGTAATTTCTCTTGAACTAAGTCTTGGATATCATCAAGTGACTGTCCGTTTTCAAGCAAGGTAATACCAACATTTTCTAGTACCGTCAACGAATCGAGCAAAGCTGCAAACTGAAACACATATCCACACAATTTTAATGCTTGTTGCCGCTCAACTAATGGCGCTGTGGTAATATCTACACCATTAATAAAAATACTACCTTCTGTAGGTTGCAGTAACCCAATGACCTGCTTAAGCAAGACTGATTTACCCTCTCCAGATCGCCCCAAAACGACCGTCATTTTCCCAACAGGAATATCTAAATTCACTCCACGAGAGACCCAACGGTCCCCAAATTTTTTCTGAACCCCAGCAATTTTTATCGCTATATCATCCATTATGGACCACTTCATTACAGCTGTTCTAATAGCTTTGTTAAAAAATAATCTGCTATTAAAATTGATATTGAACTAAGTACTACCGCCTGGGTGGTTGACAACCCAACCCCACGCGCGCCATTATCCGTATAATATCCTTTATAAGTACCAACCCAACTCAAAATAATACCGAATACAAATGATTTTTGCAGACCGCCATACACATCGTCAAGCTCAACAAAATTACGAATACTACTAATAAAATCCTCAGCACTTAATTCAAGCACACCAACGCACACTACGTAACCACCAATAATCCCAAAAATCATTGAAAATATAGCTAAGCATGGCAATATAATAGCACTTGCAACAATGCGGGGGACTATCAGATACTGAAAGACATTAATATGTAATGTTTCTAGCGCATCAAGCTGCTCCGTAATACGCATAGTACCTATTTCAGCAGCCATAGCAGATCCAGCACGACCAGTAACCATGAGTCCAGTTAATACAGGACCAAGTTCCCTTATAAGACCAAGAGCAACAACAGAACCAATAAACTGTTCACCACCAACGCGTTGAAAACCAATATAGGTCTGTAACGCAAGAACCATGCCGGTAAAAGTACCCGTCAATATAATAATACTTAACGATTCAACACCTACTTTATTCATATAGTAGACTATTTTCCTCAGGCTACTGCGCTTAGAAAAAAAAATCTTCAGCGTATAACCAAAAAAAATAAAGAACCGCCCCAAAGATTCGCTCAAAGATATAACAAAAATACCTACATAATCGATATACGATATTAAAAACATACGTACTAAATCTTGGTTAAATATCTTGTTGTGATTCGTTTGACTCCGCTAACGGAATTGAATGCACCGGCGCTTGTTGCGCTGTACTTACTGATTCATTAATATAACGCATCTTTCTGACTCCATACGAACGTGATAGTGAAATAGTAAGCGATAAGGTTAGGAAAAGCGCACCCAACACCCAGGTTGTTTTTTGCAAAATATCTTGTCCACCAGAACCACCAAATAGTACTTGGGAACTGTTGCCAAAAATATTGAGTCCCGAACCACCTTTCCCGCGCTGAATTAAAATAATTAAGCCAAGTAATAAACTGACTAAAACGTAAAAGAATATCATTAAACCGTACAACATAAAGACTCCAACAATTAAAATATCTGACCTACACTTATAAACATTTATATACTCATTATATTTTAAATGCTTCAAAACTCAAATACTCATATTATCTACCCCCCTTATTTTTGACAAAAAATACCGTTATTTTACGATAAGAATGTCAGTTTATATTTCTATAAGCTTCTTTGTTTACTGAAAAAAGAAAAACTGCTACATTTTTACTACTTGTTTTAGTAGTGATAAACAGTAAAATAGCTTTTAATTTTCATTAGGTAATAATTATGATTTTTCGATTACGAAATGCCCTATTTTTGTTCGCTTTCCTTATTTCGGGACTTTTTTCTTGGTATATGTATACCTATTTCTTTGATAAGACGGTACCCTCTATCATGGTACACGGCATAGAAAATGGTGAATATTATGCTGGCGATATCTTTTGCAAATTAAAAAGTAATAAGACGGGTAATGTTTCACTTTATTTAGACAATAAACCACTGAACGGTAGATTCAAAATCGGTAAAAATGATGAATGCATTTTTACTATTCCTACTAAAACTATTACTCCAGGCGAGCATCATTTATTAATCGAATTCGTTGATACTAATTATCATAAAAATAATATACGCCTGGAACGTGCCTTTTTCGTTGATAATACGCCATTGCAAGCAGCACTAATCAATAATGAAGGTGATTATAAAGTATTTCAAGGAAGAACCCTTCATGTTCAATTCCAGGTAAATAAAGAAATAAAAACAGCACAATTTATAACACTTTCTAATGCATATTCCTGTTTCCCTGAAACCAAAGGATCTCTCGTTTATGAATGTTTTGTACCAATAGCATGTGAAGAACAACCTAACGAATACCAGATGAAAATAGAAGTTACCGATAAAGTTGGTAACAAAGTAGGACTTGAAGGGAAATTTCAGGTAGTTGCCTATCCATTTAAAAATGTCACTTTATTTATTAATCCTGAAAAAATAAAGGAAGAGGAAGCTCTTGGTCCAGATGGCCAAAAACTAGAAGAGGAGATTGCCGAATTAACAAAGCAATCCATTAAAGAAAAATTATGGCGCGGATCATTTTGTAAACCGATTGATATCATTCAAGTAACTGGAGAATTTGGGACTATACGTACGACTCAACACAGAGGTCGTTACACACACAAAGCATTGGATATAATAAATACACCCAAAAGCGTTGTATGGGCAACCCAAGATGGAATCATAGCGATGAAAAAAAGATTTGCGCTTAGTGGAAACACCGTTATTATTGACCATGGCTGGGGTGTTCTTTCTTTGTTTTACCATTTGGATGATTTTGCGCCTCATATTAACGTTGGGAGTAAAATTAGTAAGGGTAACCCAATAGGATATATCGGTAAAACAGGGTATGCCAAAGGATACCATTTACATTGGGAAATGCGTATAAATAATATCGCTATTGACCCATTACAATGGACAAATCCTACGTTTTAACTTTATAAAAGGAGAACCATATAATGGATTCTTTTATTAGTGGCCGTATTAAATTTTATCACTACATTATGAAAAAAAATGTAGCGACCATTTATTGCACTACTATTCTGTTTCTATCGATGATAGGGTCCTCATGGTTTTTTCTCTTTTACCAATCAATCAACAATAGAATAACTACCACACAGGTATCGATTACATCAATGCAAACAGATATCAACCTCATAACAAAAATTACTGATAAGATAGCTGAAGTCACCGAGCAAAAGAATAAAAATGAAAAAGTTTTGCAAAAACGGTTACTGGGGATTTCTTTAGAAGCATACCTCTCATCTATCACCGAAAAACTTGCCTCGCAACACATAAAAACTACTAAATGCACGATTAAAGAACATACTAATACTACTGGATATAAATCTTATTCGGTAACATGGCAACTAGAAGGTAAAGGAGAACAGTTTGACAATTTGTTATCATTTTTCAAACAAGAACAGGTCTTAAGTATTGATGCAGTAACCATAGAATTTAATAATAAAAAAAACCTATTCACAGTACTTATTACCTCGCTTATTTATCTGAAAAAATAGGGTTTCATTTTTGATGTTCTTTTATAAAAGATTATTTATTGAATAGCTTATTTAGGCATTGAAAGATCTCTATAAGCTTGTTAGTATGAGCAAGACAGAACTGTTATCACCATTGGAAACGCATACATATGGGTAATTGTTATGATTGAAACAACCGCTAACACAACGCGAATTGATAAAATAAAAGAAGAAAGTAATAAACTACAAGGCCTCAAAATTGAATGTGGTAAGGTCATTGTAGGACAAACTGAAGCTATTCAATTTATCTTACTTTCAATATTGTGTGATGGGCATGTGTTACTTGAAGGATTGCCAGGCGTAGCCAAGACAACCATGATAAAGACCTTTGCACAGGCACTTGGACTTACCTTTAGTCGCATCCAATTTACTCCCGATTTACTGCCTGCAGATTTAACAGGAACCGTCATATATAATATTCATACACATACTTTTGAAACACAAAAAGGTCCTATATTTGCTAATCTTATTTTAGCTGATGAAATTAACCGTGCACCCGCAAAAGTACAATCAGCATTACTTGAAGCTATGCAAGAACATCAGGTCACTATCGGGAAAAATACGTATCCATTAGAACGTCCGTTTTTGGTACTTGCCACACAAAATCCATTTGAACAAGAAGGAACTTATCGCTTACCAGAAGCTCAGGTTGATCGTTTTTTCAGTAAGATAAAAATTGGATATCCTTCTCTTACTGATGAACAAGAGATCGTGAAGCGATCGATGGTTAAAAAAACAGTGAATCAGATAGTATCAAAAGAAGATTTAGAACTTGCAAAAGAACAAATTAAAAATATTTACATCGATGATAAGATAGTTGAATACATTGCAAAAATTGTTTTTTCTACCCGTGATCCTCATCTTTTTGGATTGAAAAAAATAGCTCATTATATACAATTTGGCGCTTCACCACGAGCTACTATTGCGTTATATAATGCAGCAAAGGGATATGCTTTTTTAAAACTCAGGGATTTTGTTACCCCTGATGATGTAAAAGTAGTAGCACTAAAGGTATTAGCTCATCGAATTACATTAACCTATGAAGCGGAAGCGGATAATATAAGACAGGAAGACCTGGTACATACTATCCTCAATACACTTCCATCGCCATAATTAACGAGGGAGATCTACTTGAAAGCACGGGTGTTTTTTGAATGGCGATTATTATTGAGCAAGGATTGTAAATGAAATATCCTTTTTGGATTCCAAATGATTTATTACTTGCCCTGTTTTTGACGGTACTTCTTTTCCTGTCAACGTCCCATGTTGTTATTCCAGAGCGTGCATCTATTGAACCGTCTGCGATCCAATTAAAAAATACCGAAAAAAAATCACAAATTAATGTTAGTAAAATTTACGAATTAGACCTCTTTGATACCTATCAAAAAGAATTAAAGGTTGATGCTATTAAGGAAGCGCATATCCCACTACCAAATCCACCAGAAAATCAGTCTATTCCGATCCCAAGTATGCCAGAGCCAGTTTTATTAGAGCCGTTGCAAGTAAATTTGAAGGGGATTATCGCCTTTAAACATGATGTACAAAAGAATAAAGCTATTATTCAATTACTCAAAACTAATGAAGAACGGGTGTATAAAGCTGGCGAGCAGATTGAAGATGCACATATCATAAAAATATTTTCTAATAAAATCATATTACTCCGTACTAATGGCCAACAAGAAGTGTTGTACCTCAGAGAAGAAGACGCACAGACTGACCCTCTTTACAATAAAATGCTAGGTTGGGAAAAAATTATAAAACAAACTGATAAAACAACATTTACGATCAATGTCATGGATTTTGTTGCGAAAATTTCATCTTTAAGTCAATTTATAGATACACTTAATCTCACGACAGCATATAAAAAAGGTATTAGTATAGGATGTAAAATAGGTGAACTTGAAAACAATAGCCTTGGAAATTATTTAGGACTGACCAGCAACGATATCATTACCACTATTGATGGCATACCAGCAACCGACACACAAAATAGGCTCATGATATACAAAAAAATACTGGATAAAAAAGATAAAGAAACGATAAAAATTGAAGCAACGAGAAATAATAATCCATTGGTCATAACCTATCAATTAGAATACAATGAAGTTTTGCGTATACCTAAAATAGACAAGAAAAAAAGTAGTACAACGCCAACAACTCCGGCACCTCAACCGATAGAGAATACGGAACCAAGAGAAAGCGAACAGCAAGAACTTGCTATGTCAAATCAACAATATGAAAAAGTAAAGCATGAATTAAGAAAAAAAGAAAAAAATGCAATGATACAGGATGGCTTAATGATTGCAAAGCAGGAATCGAGATCTACAACCCCTAACATCTGCTGAGGCACACCATGTTTTCAGGACGTTTAACAAATATCAGATTATTATTCACAGTATGCATATTTGTATGTGTGTACCATGATACAGCATTTGCAAAAAAAAGACCTCGTCGCAATAACACAGGGGTAAAGACTGGATTAGAAAGCAATAAGTCTTCATTACATAATAACATTGTGACACAACCAATTACCGGGGTTGATGCCAATAATGAAATGAGTGTTCCAGAAGAAGTACACTCTATTGACCAGGATCACATTCTTACAAAAGAAGCTAATGAACAATCTCAGGCGCATAATGTATTGAAAACCATCAATGAAACCCTGCCCCCAGTACTACACGTTTCACCAGAAAATCATCCTTATAATTTATTACCGCACTCAAAAGAGATACAACACGAACAAAGTTTTCTCGATGAAACGGTCGAATTTAATTTTGAGAAGGCTGATTTGTCTAGCTTTGTAAAAGAAATTGAAACCATCTTCGATGTTACCTTTATGACGGATGATATTATCGAACAAGGCTCCAAACAGGTACGCCCATTATCTGGAAATAAGATTTCATTTAAAACTAATAAACCATTATCAAAAAAATCTGCTTGGAGTCTTTTTGTTGATTTCCTTGCTATGGCTAATTTTACTATAGTACCTGATGGTGTGCCTAATAGATTTAAAATTAAATCAAGTGATACTGCACGCAAAGCACCACTACCAACTTTTTTTGGTGTGGACATATCATTACTACCAACGAGTGATCAACTTATCAGATACGTTTATTTTGTTGAAAATAGTTCATTACGTTCTATTACAACCATGGTCGATGCATTAAGAAGCCCTAATCCTTATTCAGATCTCATTATCTTGGAAGATCATAAAGGGTTTATTCTAACCGATAAAGCATACAACGTTAAAACTATTGTCACAATTATTAAAGAAATTGACAAAGTCAGTATGCCTGCATCGCTTTCCATCATAAAATTAAAACGCATCGATGCTCAGCAAGTAAAAGATATTCTTGATACCGTTAATAAAACAGATGATGCAGCAAATACAAAGATTTTTAATAGAAAACAACCGACATCTCTATACTTCCCAGAAGGTACACGTATTATTGCTGAACCACGCACAAATTCACTAATTTTATTAGGAACTCGTGAGACAAATGAACGGATCGAAAAATTTATTGTTGAATCTATTGATATTGATATCGAACAACCATATTCGGGGCTGCACACCTATCAATTAAAATATATTGATGCTGAAACAGTTGCCGATATAATGAATAATGTATGCCAATTTGGTGGCAATACACAGGCAAGCAAATATGGTGGAGTTCGAGGAGGCGATAAATACCTTGAATCATTATCATTTGTTGCTGAAAGAGAAACTAATCGAGTACTGGTACGTGGACGCTATGAAGATTTTTTAATTGCACAAAAAATAATGGCTGAAATGGATGAAAAACAGCCACAAATAGCTATTGATATATTACTAGTATCAGTAAACCTCAGTTCTCAAAAACAGTTAGGTGCGCAAATTCGTAGTAAAGTACCGAGTGGTACAAACCAACTGCTAGGAAATAATATCAAATTTCAAACATCTGGTTTATTTCAAACAGGGTCGATTGTTCAAAATAACACCGGGCCAGGCGTTGATCGATTATTAGGTAACCTAATTAGCTTAGTAAATGGCACTACCCCAGGCAATACGATTATCACATTGGGACAGGATCTTTTTGGGATATGGGGTATTTTTCAGGCTCTTAATAATACGGTCAATGCACAGATTATTGCTAATCCATTTTTAGTGGCCACTAACCAAACCCCGGCAACATTAGAAGTTGGTACCACAAGACGTGTTCAAACCGGTACTATCGTAGGTTCTGCTCCACTGAATACGCTTGGTGATTATAAAGCAAGTTTAAAGGTAGTAGTCACGCCATTGATTAACTCAGATGGTATGATCAGCCTCGCACTTGATATTGTTATCGAACAATTTACACAACCAGATAACCCATCAAGTGCAGAAAAAACCATTAAGCGAGTTAAAACTACAGCAATAGCAGCTGATAAAGAAGTACTTGCTCTTGGTGGATTGATTAAAACAAAGGTATTAAACAATACTAAAAAAGTGCCATTATTGGGTGACATTCCACTGCTCGGATGGTTTTTCAAAAACAAAGACAGAACAGAGGAAAAAGATGATTTATTACTCCTTATTTCACCACGAATTATTGGTCAACAAAAAGACGATGAGCAGTTTAATCAATTCACTAAATTACATTTAGATGATTATGCAAAAACATGCCAAACTATGGAAATGTATACTGAAATGCGTGACCCAGTAAATAAGTTCTTTTCGGACAGTATTGTGGACAAAACGGTTGACAACTTCCTATTTAAACGTAATAAAAAAGTAGGGCTAGATAGTGCATTAAAAAATCAAAGCGAATCAACTGTAGAGTTAAACTCTTCTGAAAAAAGTAACAACTCTCCTCAGCTCAATACCATGGAAGATAGTAAATTTTTGCAGCAAAGTACGGCTGTAGCGGGTATCACACATGAAAACAAAAAAGAAAAACCGGGTACTCTATCATTATCGCGCTTTTTTGATGATAAAAAGGAAAAAACAGTATGATACAAGAGTTGTTTTTACCTGACGTAATAGGAAATTATTATTTTATTACAAAAAAAGTTGCTGCAATTGATATTAAAAAAACCAATATTTCAGCATGCGTCATATCACTATCCGGGAACAAAAGAACCATTGAAAAAATAATCAATATTCCTATTGAACCAGGTCCAGCTAATACCGCTAAAGAAAGAATAATAGCGACATTAACACATGTAAAAGAACAATTAGGCAATTATACTGAACTCGTATCTATTTTGCCAGGTAATATAGCAATTACTAAAGAACTCAAATTACCATTTGCTGATAGAGAAAAAATTAGCCTTGTTATTGGGTTTGAAATGGAACCTCTATTACCCTTTCCAAAACAAGATACTATTATAGACTTTCTCATTACTAAACGAGTAGAGGCGGACCATAGCGCAGAAATGATAGCAGCTGCAGTACAAAAAAGTACCGTAGAAGATCATCTATCTTTGTATCAAGCAGTCAACATGAATCCAACCAAAGTCATTCTTGACACATTTGTACTCTATGGGCTTTATAAAACGGTACCCTCGTACCAAGAATCAGATAGTAACGTTATTCTTTTAGATATATCACTTAATAATACACAGATTAGCTACCTCATTAATAACCAACTAAAAGCAATACGGTCATTGCCGCATGGGGTGCTTTATATCACAAAGGGCATATCGACCTTACTGAATCAAAATAATATGCAAGCTATCGACACAATTATGCGGTATGGGCTCGAAACGACACAACCGCCAGATCAAATACAAGCCATTAAACAAGCAATTGATGGATTATGGAAAGAAATAGTATTTACTATAGATATATTGAGTTATAAAAATCCACATAACAAAGTAAATACCTTAATCGTAACTGGAATGGGCACACAAATACCGGGGTTTGTACAGTATTTGAGCACAATCAGTAATACAGAATGTAAGAGTTTTGCAGTAAATGAATTTTTAGAAAACAGCGGTATAGCAGATATTCCAGCGCAAATTGATGATATCGTTGTTATTGGTGCTGCTCTGCCAATGAAAGAAGAGTATGACTGTAATTTTTCAATAAATAAAAATATCATACATCCTTATCGTTTTATTACCCAAATTACTTCGCCGTTGATCTTATCTCTGATTAGTTTATTATTTTTGATTACCTTTACTCAAATACAACTTAATACGTTATCACAAGAAGTCAGTGAAAACGAAAAAGAAGCTATTCTAGAACTTAAAAATATTTTTCCTCAATTATCTGAAAATACCGATGAAAATATTGATGAAATAATCACTGAAGCAGAACGATTAGTAACTAAAGAAGAAAATACCTGGTATGTGTTTTCTCCTGCTTCACGTACTTCTTGTTTAGAATGTCTCTTAGAGTTAACGGCAAATATTGATAAAGAAGCACTTGGTTTTGAACCAAAAAGTATTGCAATCAATGAAAAAACAGTTACTATACAAGCATCAGTAAAAAGCTATGATGCATTACGAGCACTTGAACAAAGTTTGAAACATTCAAAATTATTCAAAAAAGTTGAAGGACAACAAGTATACACAAACTTTGTAATGAAGATTACATTAAATCCGCAAGTTAGGTAAAAAATGGATATCATAGATAACATTAAATCTGTATTAGATACATTTGATAAAAGAAAATTTTACCTTGCAACGGGAATTTTTGTTTCTATTGTATACGTAATTCATGGCATTGTTTTATACCGATTTTATACACAAAAATCAGAATTATACGAAAAAATAGATGAATTGAATACGGTTCGTGAAAAACAGGTATTGTCACTTTTGATACGAGCAAAAAAAGCAAAATTACAAAAAAGCGCTGTTGAATCAATGTTAAAAGAAAAAGATGATGAATTTAAGATTAATGAATATATGGAATTGTTAATCAATAACCCTACGTTAAACCTCAAAAGTAAATGTTTACGATATGGCGATTTAGCTTCTTTGGATATTGAAAATGGCTATATAGAAAGAACGAGTACAGCAGAGTTTGGCGGGATAACTATGATCGATGTTACCTCTATGTTGGAATTGATAGAAAAAAATTCTCGCGTATACACGAAAGAAATAGATATTAGTACATCAAAAAGGTTGCCTCGCTCAGTAGATGTTATCATTACTATTGCAACCATAGAACAGAAAAAATAATTGCCTTATGGGACTATAACGTATGATACGCACTATTTTTAACGATAAATATATAAAAATTCTATCACTAATATTCAGTATAGGCCTATACCATGGTAGCGTGATAAATGCTTCTGCTGATTTTCCAATACGACATACCGGATCAGTTGATAGTGAAGCAATAGAAACTACATTAGATATCATAAATACAAATGATTCATCAGAAAAAACCATTTCATCAATCCCTGAAAAATACATTGAAGTAAATTATCAATCAGTCGATTTGGGAACAATAATTAATACTGTGGCTAGCCAACTCGGTATTAATATCATACTGCCACAAGGTACCGCAGCGCTCAAAGAAAAAGTCAGCATGAAACTGCCAAAACCAATAAGTTTAGAGGAGATGTGGAATAAGATTATTCCTATGCTTATAGACGCTGCAGACCTTAGTTTAGTCCCAAAAAATAATATGTATGTCATAACACGTAATAATAATCTCATTAACCGAGAGCCATTTGCATTGTACGTTAACAATGAAATAGAGGAGTTACCAAATAACGAACAGCGAATTAGATACATATATTATCTAGCAAATATGAAGGTCGGTGAAGGCGTCGAAAATAATACGTTAATGGGCACACTTAAAGCTTTATTACCGCCTGATGCAAGTGCCGTAGCCGATCCCATAACGAATGCAATAATGATTACAGCACGCTCATGTGATATTAGATCAGTAATCAATATTCTTGGTGAATTAGACCAAGTCATGTTTCAAGAAAAAATGGAAATCATTAATTTGCACCACGCATCAGCAACGATGGTTGCCAATATTTTTAATGAAAATATTTTAAAACCGTTGGATACAAATAAATATCACCTTGACGCACGTAAATCACAAACTAATGAACATTATTTTTCTCCTTATGTGAAAATTGCACCATTAAAAAGTCAAAATGCCCTTTTGGTACTTGGACGTGCACAGGCAGTCGAACGCATCAAAGAGTTTATTTATAAATCAATAGATGTTGAGCTAGAATCAGGCAACTCTATGTTACATGTTTACAAATTACAATACCTAAACGCACGTGAATTCGCTGATGTACTCAAAAGAATAATAGATTCTAGTAAATCATCTACTGGCCAATCAAAAGGAGATACCAGCAGTACGGCATCACCGGAACGTTTCTTTGATGAAGTCATCATCCGCGCTGATACTCCAATAGGTGGATCTGAATCAAAACAATATTATGGTGGTAATAAACTTATTATTGCATGTAAGCATGATGACTGGGTACAGATAAAACGACTTATAGAAACATTTGATACACCAAAAAGAACCGTATTAATTGAAATGCTTATTGCCGATCTTACTATTACTGACGACCGTTTATTAGGCGCCACTACCCGAAATCCTGATAAAATTCCATTGCCAAGCTTTATCAATTACCAAACCGCGCCCATTAGCAGTATTATTACTAACCAACCAGACCCAAGTACCATTAAAGCTGATTTACTTGGAACTAATACATTACCGAATAATCAAACACTTGCTAACAAGGCACAACCAGGCACGGCACTCATGTCTTTAAGTGATAATGATGGCAAAGTATGGAGCCTGATTAACGTCGCAAAATCATTTGGTACTGCTCGTATTTTTTCTCATCCACACATAATTGCTGTTAATAATAGTGAAGCAATAATTTCATCTGGAGATGAACGACTTTTAGCAGGTCCTGGTGCAAGTACTGAAGGTGGTGCTGCGGTACAGAAATATGAAAAAATCGATGCAGCACTAGTTGTAAAAATTACACCACGCATAAGCTCTTCTGAAAGTGTCAATCTAAATATCGATATAATGATTAGTGAATTTACTGATGCGAGCACGGTTAACCCACCTCGCACCATTAGAAATTTTGTTACTAATGCAAACGTTGATTCTGGAGGCATTATTGTACTGGGTGGACTAAGAATAGATAATAATGAAGACGCAGTATCGGGTGATCCATTCTTGAGCAAAATACCTATTTTAGGATACTTTTTCAAAAACAGAAATAAAAAATTAAATGAAACAAGTCTAACTATTTTTATTACCCCAACTATCATTGAGCCACGGCTTAGAAGTGGTATTGGTGAATATTCAACTGATTATGTTGGCGTGGTTCGCGATTTTGCAAAAGAAGGAGAATTATTCGACTCGCTCAAAGATCCGATTACTCATTGGTTCTTTTCTCCAGATAATGATCCTATTAAAGAAGTTGCATCATTTTTGGGCAGAGATGAATTTAAAAAATCTGCCACCGATATCACCGGTGAAAAGATAGAATTTGCTGGTAAAAAGACAAAGAAAAAAAAGAGGAAAAAAAATACCGAAACTACAACCACAAATGATTCGGTTAAGGCCGATGAACAAGCTGGACCTAATGAAACTCAAATCAAGCCTCAAAATACAAAAGAGGAATACGCTGAAAAAATAAAAAGTAGGTATAAGCACCAAGACAATCCACTCAAACAAATAACCACATAATACCCTTATCGAAATCATCTATTTGCTTATTGATTTCGGTAATACTTTTTGCGTATTTTCAGATGAGCGATGTTTATCAATTTCCGGCTTAAGGATTTCTTGATTTAATAGCACTTTTGCTTTTTCAATATTATCAAAGCGTGGCCATTCAACCCCCGGATCTATATCAAGCCACACTGGCATAATAAATGAACGCATTTCAGGATCAAACGTAAAGGTCAATCCACCAAATTCATAATTTTTAAGGCCCTCAAGTTCCTTTTTTAACGATCCACGAGTTATAGGTAATTTCATTTTTTTCAGAATATCAAAGAGTAAATTGACCCCAAGATATACCTCAAGAGAAAAAACGTCATATGGATACACAAATCTATCCATCATTGATCTATATTGCTTCACTATAGGCATATTACTCGTTGCTGGATTAGGAACCACCGCTCCAAATATAACGTTCAATCCTACTCGTTCTAAATACTTAATTAGTGATGGCTCACGCGCAAAGGAACTGGCAAATAGAATTTTATTCACGCAATGATCTACACCAATCAAATTAATAATACGTTGAGCAGGTTTAGCTCCCGCAAAAAAACCTATAGCATCAACCTGTGCCTCACGTAACGTATCTGCTTGTTTTTTAAAGTCCGTAGAACCAGGAGTATAGGATACATCAATCCATTCAGTGATACCTTTATTTTTTAACGCTTGTTGAGCCGCTAAAAGCGTGGTAACGCCGCCCTCTGCAAGCTCATAGAAAAACGCAAATTTACGGACTGATTTCTCGGTGACCAGATACTCTATCATTGCCTCCATTTCTTGCACATAAGAAGCGCGTAGATAAATAATCCCCTTATTTTCTGGCAGTCTTGAAAAAATATCCCCAGTAATAGGAAATAATGATAAAATTTTATCTTCTTTTATAAGATCAGATAAAGCTACAAGAGATCTACCACCAACACTAAACAGAAGCGTATCGATACCCTCATTTAAAAAAGATTGTACATTTTTGCGTACTTTATAGCCAACATAATCATCATTTAAATCTTTTACACGAATCCAAGCATTTAAGAAATCCCCATATAAATTTGAATTAATTAAACTAGTAAAAAGTCCTTGCTCAACCATTTTTGCTAAAATAGGGGTACCTCCTATCAAGGGCAACGTCAATCCAAATGATATCGGCACCGGATCCTTATCTGATTTATTGATAGTAGCCGTCACCATATTTAATGAGCGATGCGTTGTAAATCCATTCATTAAGCGAGTATCTTGGCTGTGAAAAATAATAGTACTTTTCGCTAAATCACGAGCATTAATATGAAGCTCTGCAAATGCATCATAATAAAATCCATAATATTTTTTATATACCGGTAATGGAGACGATAAAACCCCCCATGCAGGTACACCAGCATCTTGATTAAGACGTCCTAAACCAGTTATATCCTTTGGCTCACCAAAAACAGCACGACTAATCAGCGTATTATATTCATTTTTAAAAACTGATAACAAAGCAACTCCAGAATCAAACGTTTTTTTGGCATTGTACGTAATATGAGACAGAGATTCTATTTTCATTTCCTGCCAAAAAGACCCTAATTGAGGCTCATTAAACTTAACCTCAGTATTACCAAATGGCGATATACGAATTAATTGCACGGGAGTACTATTAGGAAAAATATAAAATGCAATTGGCAAGGTACTGAAAAAATCATCAATTTTGTTGTATATAGAAAGAGTATGCTCGTAAGTTCCACCAAGTCGTACTCTTACTTCACGTCCTAAATTGTAATTAACCCAAAAACGTTTTTGTTCCATATGTCCCCTCAGGTATAGAACATTTTCTGGATTCTTGAGTAAAAGCAGCATCAATAATTGTAATGTTTCTAGTGCATAAGGAGAGGGACCTACCGTTTCTCCATTAAATACAAGGTAATAATCCTTTTTTATAACCTGCAGATTATTATCGATGATACCTTGCTGCAAAAGATATTCTAAATCACGTACTAATGAATGGAAAGCACCTCTAATATCACCCCATAAAATTATTTTTTTATCGCTTGCTATCTTTAATGCTGAAATATTATCACCATTCAGGCGTTTGCTTGTACGTTGTATAATCAAGGCATCTAATACAGATAAAAAATAATGTTCATTAAAGGCATACTTTTGCTTACTAAATGATGGAAAAATTGAATAAAGCATTCTATCTAAAAAGCTTGGTTTGAGCGTGGCATGATAGGTACTATAATCAGCATTCAACCAATCATTATCATCTGAACTGGGATTTTCAATAACATGCGACGCATACTTTTGCGCATCATCCAAAGAGCTAAAAATCGCATAAAGATTGCCTGTCGATACTATTAGTAGTCCAATTATTAGGGATTTTTTGCTCATAGACTCTTTCTTTAGAAAAATAGATTATTTATAAAAATCATCTAAATCGGAATAAATTTTTATAAAACGATTACATTGCAAAGTATATTCGCTCCTATAAAAGCCAGTAAAATGTATGAAATGAGCATGCAACCCTATTGAAAAATCGATATAATAATCATCTATTGCAGAAAAATAATGGCCATTAAAAATTAGCTTAATTTTTTTCTCCCTGCATAGTTGTACTGATTGTATTATATGAGATACCAAGGCAATAGATTCTAAACCGAGCACCAGAGCATCACTATTACGCATTTGGGTAAGCTGCCAAATATCATCTGGAGTTGAGTGATCTATATAGTTATCAGCTATGATAACATCATTATATATATCTTTTATTCCATGGATACCTTGAATCCCTGGATCTAAAGAAACTAATTCTATTGTTTTATTTTTTAATAAACCTTTGAGGCCTTGGAGATCAGGAATCTCATCTAAAGCACAAGTTTCCCTGCGCATACCACGATTTTTTTTACCAGCAATAATATCTGCCGATAATGCAAAATCAACACTCATACTATCGTTAACATTAGCGATAGCATTACTTAATAAAGTCAATAAGGTAACATCGTCAGCGAGACAATGATAATAACCATTATTATTAATATGATACGAAATGCTATTTTTTTTAAGTAATGCTCCAAAATATTCATACACCATATATGCGGCAGCAAAAACATCTACAATCGTACCATTCAGAACAATTTTGGCAACTAACGATCCGGTCATAGTAAAATTTGCGGAACCATCACTAGTGAAAAACGGTAAGATAGGACGTGGTAATGCTATATCATACGTACCGGTTAAACACGCAATTAATTCATATAATGTCATATCTTCTGCAAATGCGTGTGCTTTACATACTGCAGAACTCACTGCAAACAATATTGTTTTATCCAAAATTATATCAGGCGAGCATTCTAAGAATTCTTGTTCCAAGAGACTATCTATTTCAACGGTATGTGGCAATTTTCCAACTAATATTTTCGAAAATAAACGCTCGTAATTACTAATATCAAAGACAGTAACTGGTTTATTACTCATAGTACTTACACGAGGCAAGAATGAGTTCCCTGCAAAAGGAATATCAATTCCTTTTAAAAAAATATTACATTCAACAATAATATTATTATGGGAATCAAAGATTCTATAGAATCTTACCCGCTCTATTAGCATTATGCTGCTCTCACCTTTTTTTATAGACAATACTATCAATCAGTAGTTACACCTATTAACATTACTACGCCACCGTTTTACTCTCTTTATTACTCTTTAAACCATCCTGTGAAATCAACATTTTTGATGTATTAAAATTATCATATTGTATCCAATCAGTAGTTTCCCCTGTTTCAATCCACACCGGCATAATGAAAGAACGGCTCATTGGATCAAAGGTCAATTTTAAACCTTGAAATTCATAATCCTTGAATGACTCTAACACTTTTTTGAGGGTTTCAACCGAAGGATTTGTAGATATTTTTTTCATAGCTTCAACAAAAAGGCTTGCCGCAATAAACGCCTCTAGCGACAAGGTTGAATATTGATATTCGTACACATCCATTTCTTCCCGATATTGCTTGACAATAGGGAGCGTGTTGATGGCAGGATTTGGTACAACAGCGCTGAAAACCATACTAAGTCCCATACGACGCAAAAATAAACGCAGTGATGGATCAGCGAGTGTAGATAAGCCAAATAATGCCTTAGATGCCAAATTATCGACTCCTAATTCTTCAATGACTTCTTGTGTCGGTTTAGCAGTAGAAAAGAATCCAATTGCATCCGGCTGTGCATTTTTAATCATTTCTGCCTGTTTAGTAAAATCGGTAGTGGAAACATCGTAGGGTACTGCAACATAATCTGTAATCCCTTGTCGTTTTAACCAGGCAGCTGCTATATCTCTTACCCCTTTACCATACGAATCATTCTGATAAAAAAAGACAAACTTTTTCGTTGCATATTCTTTCATTACATAACTCATCAGAGCTTCAGTTTCTTGGGCATAGGAAGCACGTAAATTAATGATTCCATACAAATCGTTGGTGCGTAAGAGTATATCGCCGGTAATAGGAAATAAAACAAGGAGAGATCCATTTTTAATAAAATCTAAATAACTACTAGTTGTACCACTCCCCATCGGTGATAGAATCACATTTGTTTGATCCTTAGACATCAATGTTTTTATATTATTTCGAGCAACTGAAGGAATATAACCATCATTATAGATTTTCAACTTAATCCATACATCTCCAAGTTCTCCAAGCATATTGGTCCTGATTAAACGTATAGATAAACCACGCGCTATCATCGTTGCCATCGCGGAAGTAACCCCGATTAACGAAAGACTAGAGCCAATATTAAACGGCTTTGCTGAACCAATATTTTCCCGAGAAACGGCCGAAATTAAATTCCAAGCTGACCGAAATTCAAATCCATTCATAGTACGAATATCTTGATTGTATACCGATATATTACTGTCCAAAATAGGGACAGTAATATTGATTTGCGTAAAAGTATCATAGTGAAAATCATAATATCGCTGATATATAGTATTTGGAGAGGATAATACTGCCCACGCAAACCATCCAAAATCCTGATCTAAGCGGCCCAAACCAAATACACCTTTCGGCTCCCCAGCAACCGTACGGTTTGCTTTTTTCGGTTCCTCTGATTCAATTACTACCAAAACTTCTGCTGGCTCAGATGAAGGAGAAGGATTATCTAGCGAATGATAGGTTAATTTTTTAGTGCTGACAATATGTTTCCAAAAATCACCCATCATATTTTCCTTAATAATTGCCGTACGTTGTGGAAAATATGAAATTCTAAAATAGGTATTCTGATCTTTGACAGTGCCAATATAAAAGGCTAATGGCAACGTATTAAAAAAGTCGCTTAATTTTTCAAAGACACGTTGTTTATTCTTTTGAATACCAGAAATTCTGCCATCCACTTCACCTGCTAAAGAAAAATTTCTCCAGTAATTTTTATATTCATTTTTACCCCGTAAATATAACACTTTCGTAGGATTTTTTTTTATCAGCTCAATAATGGTCGCCAGCGTTTCCAAAACATATGGTGATGCACCTATAACATTACCATTAAAAATCAAATAACAATCAGGCTCAATAACTTCTAGATTATTGTTAATCACACCCTTTTCGTTTAATAATGCTAATTCACGCACAAGTGAATGAAAGGACCCGTTCAGATCACCCCAAAGGTACAACTTGCTATTTCTTTCAAATTGTAATCCAGCAACCGTCTCTCCATTAAGTCTCATACCGTTCCGAATGTTAACAATATTGTCGAGACTATCTATAAATTTTTTTGGCGAAAAAAATAAACGGTTATGCGATACGTTAAAATATTCAAGGATCTGTAAATAAAATGGTTGGGATATGCTTTGATGGTAGGAGGTATAATCAGGATTAACCCAATCTTCAACATCAGCAGGGGGATTTTCCTCGTACGCCGATGCATATGACTTTAAATACTCAATTGTATTAAATTGGGCATACAGTGCAGGAACTACAACACAAATAATTCCCAAAATAGATATACACTTCATTATACTCTCGATTTTTAATTAAATAATGCAGTACAACATCGCCACATTCAGTAATTGATAAGTCAGGTGATACATAAAAAGTTTTGTTCTATAAGAAAGTGGTAAAACAAAATTATCAACCACTGAAACTATAAAAGTTAGGCTACTGAGGGTCAGCGCAATAAGAAACATATAATCAGAACGCATAAAGTATCCAACTTTTGGTGATAGATTTTCAATAACAAAACGGTATCCTAACATCGCAGTAACGCCAACCGTACACGTACTAACACTAATAGTGCCTTTAATCGAAAAACTAAACATAACGATAAAAAATATTAGGAGCAAGGGTAATAATATTGAAAGTAAAAATCGAATACCGGTCCGTTGATAATCAATTGAAAAGATCACAGCAGGATAATTTACTGTTTCGTTCGTTGCGTATTTATCTAGGTCTATTTTTTTGTAACCGGATTTTACAAAACTACCACATTCGAGCCATCCATGAGCCTTGGCACTTGCATTAACGGTAAATATAGACTGAGCTGAATCAAACAAAATTTGATCTGGAGCAACAAATTTATTTTGTATTACTATATGAATTCTATGCCCATCAAACGGAAAATCACTATAATCAAGTAAAGTAGACATACTGACTTTAATGTTATAACGTACTAAAAGTTTTTCATCTACCAAACTCGCAAATCGCTCTGATCGCTCTAAAATAGTCCCAGATGCAAATTCAAACTTTTCTAGTGTATTAAAAGAGGTAGCGCCAGGAGTAAATTGAAACCATAAAACACCGGTAAAAATATATTCATTATTATTCATATCAAAGCGTAGAAAATCATCGATGTAGAGCCCAATAAAAATTTTCTCTGCAAATTCTCCAAAAATCGCTTGATCTTCAGGAACAAAAGTACTTAGTCCAGTATATCTTTCCTTTATAATTGGTTTTTGCATTCTCAAATATGTAGCACCAAAGACAATGCATAAACTAGCAATAATTGAAATAATCTGGATAAGCGGACCTATCTTTGTATCCGTTTGTTTATGAATACTAAAATACCTCATAAAACTCCCTTTTTATGGTTCAGATAACACCATTACTAGCTTCAAAATACCTATACGGAACAACAGAATTATTGTCAAGCATCTTACTAATATCTTGCAACGCTACATTCACCACCTTTAATGCATGATTAAGTTGCATACAGATAATATAAGCATCATCTTTATATTCACTCGAATACTCATACACGTCATAACTGGCATTAATACCTTGCTGAATGCGTTCCTGTAAATTCAATAAGTCATTTTTTATAACTAATAATTTTGACGTATCGCAGCGATCTTTATTACAGAAATTCGCTATGGCTCCATTTCCTTGATACGCTATTAACAGTAATGGATTAGTATGCACTGATGATAAAATTTTATTAGCATATTTTAATTTCCCTTTGTAACTGTATTTATATAAAACACTATATAAACAGAAACCTGCCAAGCATGTGCTACTTATTTTAGTAAAAAGATTCAAATTCTTTTTTTGTAAAAAACACCAAAAGAATGCTCCAGAGCTGACAGATAATAAAACACAAAGATCATTATCAAGTGAATATGCTCTAATATCTGTACCTATGTGAAATAAATACACACAAAGCAATATCCAAGCATTTTTATAAGGTTTTTTCATAATACACTCTCCTGAACTGTTTAGTAGATGCTATCATATGTACTGACAAGATACTACCACTAAATTACCAAATGGATCTATAAGAAAATCATTTCAGAGTCACGTTTAATCAAACCTTCGGTTAATAACTCAGTTAGAACTTCTTCAAAATACTTCCGTTGACCTTCTGGAATAGTATTATACAAAACTTTTACACAAACCCCGTTAGTATGCACCAATAATTTGAGAATATTTCCTCTAACCTGTCTTTTAGATCCTTCAAATCGCGACTGTTTATTATAATGAGCACTACTCGTATTGGGGTTGCCGTATGTTTTTTTTAGAAAAACACCATAATCCATTAAAGCATAATACCAATCGCGGGGCCGCTCTTTATCAACCGCTGCTTTAACAAAAACCATAATTTCTGCATCAGTAATACTCTTTTGATCAAGTTTAAAAAAATGATACAAAAAAACTGATCTAATATTAGTCTCGATGAAAGCCACTGGTAGATTAAATGAAAACGTATAAATAGCGCACGCTGTTGCATACCCAATACCGGGGAGGTTATCCAATAATTCTATATCAGTGGGAACTACACCATGATAATCAGTAACGATAATATTGGCAATTTGATGTAAATATTTAGCGCGCCTATTGTACCCAAGGCCTTGCCATGACGCTAAAACTTCTGCCCAAGAAGCATTTTTTAATGCGACAAAATCGGGAAACCTGCTAATAAATTTATTAAAGTATGGTTCCACTCGATATGTTTGGGTCTGTTGCAACATCATCTCAGACACTAACACCAAATAAGGATCTTCGCTATGACGCCATGGAAAAAATCGCCCATGTGTATGATAATAATCCCACACACAAGCCTTAAATTTTTCTACAGCCATTATTGACGAATCTCTATACATACTTCACCGATTAACGTTCACTCACCCCAGCTTCCTGAATACTGTTTAAAACGTATAATGGACGTAATGGTTGCGGCATAACAGGGCTGTTATTATTAATAAAATTTACGGGAGTTTTTGGCCGTTTACAATCACCTAAAATAGGCGGCGTCCCTGGTCGCTTACTCTCCTGTGGTAAATAATTAGCTCCAGGAAATTTTGCATAAAAAGGCGTTGAAACCCTGCGTACTAAAGAAGGCTTAAAAAGAAGGTCTTGTATTGCGGGTGAAGGAGTACGTGATGGTCCAACCTCATAAAAATGAGGTCCTCCACAAGGCAAAGTATGATATGCAACACACAAAAAAACATTCAATATTAAAATTTTATATTTATTCATACATTAAGCCCTTTTAGAAAAAATAGATTAAGCAATTTTATTTTTTGACTCTTCATTGGAAAATCTTCCTATCTGAACAATAGCCAAATCAGTTTTATCAAGCACATTTTTTACTGCGTTTTTTATATCCGTAAGAGATATTTTTGATATTTCAGCAGCTCTATTGTCATAATAATCGGCAGGAAATTTATATTTATTGAGAAATAGGAAGGTAGACGCTATGTCATACGCGGTAGCAAAATAACTAACGTAGAAATTATTAATAATATTCTTAGCATTAGCAACGTCTTGCTCAGTAATTGCATCCGCAGCACTAATAATAGCTTTTTTTATTCTCTCTTCTGCTTCAGTAAAACGATCCATGGAAACCATAGTTTTAATTAAACACATTCCTGGCTGCTCATTCGCATTCGTTAAAAATGAACCATGAATACTATAAAACAACCCTGACTCTTCACGAAGCTGAAATAATTGGGAACTCATAGACCCCAAAACACCACCACCAAAAATCTGATCAAACAATAGCAATTTATCAAAATCTGGATGCGTCCTTTCTATTGAACGTCCCGCAAAGCATAATACTGCTTGATCTCTATTAATCGGGTACACGAGCCTTTTTGGTTCTGTTTTTTTAACTTCAGGAAACATAACCGGTGTTATAGAACTATTTTCCCAAGCTCCAAAAAGTCTATTAAAAATCTCTTCAATACGATAATGGCTCAGGTCACCTACCAATGAAACAACCATACCTTTAGGGGTAATGTATTGATTATAACAGGCAAGTAATTCTTTTCTGGTGATCGATGTTACACTTTGATGAGTACCCAAAAGATTTTTTTGGTAAGGATGGCCTTCATATACGATATCCTTTACCAATTGACGCCAAAATTGATTATGATCATCCCAATACGTATTAATATCAGCAAAAATTTTATGCCGTACTTTCTCTATTTCTTTTTCATCAAAAACAGCTGTAGTTAATATTTCTTTTAAAATATTAAGGGCATCAACCAAATCCTCACTCAACATACTCATATAGATACGCCCAGGTTCACAGCATAATTCTATACCGCGCAATTCAAGAAAATGATGTAATTCAGCAGCAGAATAATTTTTTGTGCCCTCAGTAATTACTGACATCATGAAGTTATATAATCCCGGATGTGTATCTGAATCATAGTAACTCTTTGCCGCAAAATCTATAATCAACTCTATTTTAGGTATTAATGTATGATTGTGGTATAAAACCTTCATCCCATTTTTTAGTTCAAGCTCCGAAGCTTTTGGGAAATTAAACTGCTTTACTGGCAGAGGTTTTACAGTCAAGCTATACCTTGGTGGTTCTACCTGGCTTTCTCTAATCCTATGCGAAAGTATTGCCTCGTCTTGCGCATCAGATGCTTCTTGTAAGGTAAGCCATATAGATTCATCTGCACCATTTAAAGGCAATATTTGCCCCGTATACATCAGGGTCGGACGTATACACTCCCGTGCCATTTTATTTGCATCATTAAGTAAAACATTCATCGGAAGCTCTAAAGCAGTAAAACTGTAGCTAGGATCATTACCTGCTATAAAATTTTTACCTATTTCAGTTGCTTGATGACTATAGTCCTCCAAAACTCTGTATGTTTCCATTTTATTTTTTTTAACCGCAGACTCCAATTCTTCTTGAGAAAACCCCTCATCTAAAATAGTGGTTAACTCACGTTTAATCGCCTCACCTATTTCATCACTAGAAATGTTATTTTTTGGTTCAATAATAATGAAAAATAATCCGTAATCAAAAAGATCGTGCACAAAAGTAGAAACATCTGTTGCTATAGAAAGTTGATTGACAAGTTTTTTATATAACCGCGCATTTTTACCCTTACCTAACATATAATCTAATAAAGAAGCAATATGCATCTGTTTTTTTTGCAAACCAGGAATAACAAATACATATGCATACGTAGGTAATTGAACATCTCGATAAATCGTTACCGTTTTATTCATTAAATCGTTCTGATGATAAAAGACTGATGTCGACTGTTTACTTTGATTGGTTATATGTTCGAAACAACGCTGAACGTTACTATAGGCACTATCAGGCTCTACGTCACCTACAATAACTAATGCAGCATTATCAGGTTGGTAGTACTGTTCATAGAAAGCGCGTAAGGTTTGTCCAGTAACTGTCCATAAATCCTGTTTGTAGCCAATAATTGGGTGATGATAGGGATGATCAGCAAAAATATCTCCCGTCATGATATCTATTAATGTAGATACATAATTATCTTTGTATAATTTTAACTCTTGAATAACCGCTTTCATCTCCGAATTAAGCATATCATCATTTAAGGCTAAATTAGTCATGCAGTCAGCTAAAACTGGTAATACCAATTGCCAATTTTGGGAAGGAAGATCAAAGACATAACAGGTATAATCGTACGAGGTAAAGGCATTACAATAGGCTGATAAATTAGTCGACAATGTATTTATATCTGATTCAGAAAGCAATTTTTTAGTACCCTTGAATGCCATATGTTCTAATAAATGAGCACTCCCCCGCTGCCCGTCAACCTCATTCTTTGAGCCAACTTTATACCACATCTGAATGGAGACCTTAGGCGTATCGTGAACGGGCTTTACTAACAGTTTCATCCCATTTTTTAAGCTATATTCATGAATTTTATTACCATCACTGGCCAAAATACTTTTTTGGTTATTTATATCAGTGAATTTTTTTATTGCATGAAGATTGACATTTTGATTACTAACCATTCCCATTCTTTCTTGTAAAATAACACTCTTCGGAAAGATCTGATTTCCAATAAGTAACCATAATACCATAAAAAAACGCCAAAACATACCATCTCCCTCAAAATTTTAACTCTAATTTTTTTAACCTAATCACCATTGTATCGCGTCTTAAAGAAATTTAAATATAAAATATTTTAAAAGCAAAAGAGCCAATAAATTAGGAATTAATTAATAAAAACTTGAATTTTACTTAAAATAAATGGTATCATTTATCTTAAATAAAGGATAAAAATGGTATTTTAGGGAGAGAAGGTGAACGCATATGGTATTCGACAATATTTTGTAATGATTTTATTAGTAATACCCTCCTGTTTTGCAGCACCTCCACAATATACGTACAAAACTTTGGTGGCCGCTATAGACAGTAACCAGGATAGTCAACACGTGCAGGAATTAGTCCAGGGCATTAACCTTAACGGGCCAGGCTTTAAAAGAAGCAACAAAAAAAGGATGCCTATTCTAAGCTATGCGATTACTCAGGGCCGTGAAGATTTAGTCGAGATACTGTTAAACGCTGGAGCACGTATAAATGCGGTTGATGATTTTAATAAAACCCCGCTCATGTACGGGATTGAGACAAAAAATCTATCCTTAATTGAGTTATTGCTAACCAAAAAACCAAATCTTGATGCCCGCGGTCCACGTCAAAGGACCCCTCTGCATTATGCTGTTTTTACAGGAGATCCTAAGATTGTGAAAATGTTACTCAATTATAACGCAAAGCCAAATATGAAAGATCAATATAAAAAAACGCCTTTAGCTTATGTGAAAGACATAGTAAAAGATGATGAAAATATACACAAAATATCCACATTACTCATAGAAGCTTGTTCATACATAGACTGAATATCTTCTGCCTTTAATACTAATGTTGATGACTCTATATAACTTTGTTATACCGACCATGTACTTCCCTTATCGATTAAATTATTTTTTTCTTCCTTTACCACATACTCAACTCCTGCTGTATATTATCGCTCTGATTACAGGTATTATATCAGCAAAACACACGACTACGGTAAGCAATGCATCATGCCTGACCTTCAGTATATATATTGGGCTTATATTTTGTTGCATTAGCCTTGTAATAGTACACATCAAAAAATCTAATCGACTACTTTTATTAATACTATCAAGCGTGATGTTTTTTTTATTGGGAGCATACACGTACCGCGCAAAAATTAATGATATGAACATCTTTTATAATGAATTTGCGAATAAAAAATGTTTTATAAAAGCATATGTCCAACAAATTGAGCCCTGGACACACAGATATAAGAAAAAAATAACCTTACAGATGGCCGCGATAAAAGAAGCAAATAAAGGAAAATTATGGGTGAAAAAATCTGGGATTATTATACTCATGATTAATACAGGGGAACGCATCCGCGTTGGTGATTATATTTTTCTAAGCGATGTGTTAATACAAAAACCCACCACGGAATCTTATGGTAATTACTGTATTAAAGAAGGCATTAAACAGACCGTTTTTTGGTCAAAAAAAAAAGACCCGTATATATTGTATTCTCCTCGATTTTCATTAGCACGCTTGATAAATAAGAGGAAAATTGAACTTAAAGAAGCATTCGAAAAAAAATTTAATAAAAAAACAGCAATACTACTTATGGCATTATTTCTTGGTAACAAAACAAATGATAAAATACTTCTTAGTCAGATGGGCAATGATTTTCAAACATGGGGCATTATACACTACTTAGCAAGATCAGGATTACATTTGGTTATACTCTCAACTATATGGCTAAAATTTGCCTCTTTAATGCCAATACGCTTCGGTGTTAAATCGATACTGATTATTATAATGACTGTTTTCTACAATCTCCTTACCTGGCAGTCAATATCATTTTTACGAGCATTACTCATGCTACTATATCAGTGCATATGTCTATTTTTTGCCCTCCGATACAGCTCATTATACGCACTATCCCTAATTACTATTGGTGTTATACTCAATAATCCAATGCACATATTTTTCCTCGATTTTCAATTAAGCTTCGGTTTAACATATGGTTTACTATGGTTTAATGAGCTATCAATAAGCGATAAAAACAATAAAACAGTAAAATCTTGAAAGCCCAGAAAAATATCCTTTAGTATTTACTTAAAAATATATTAAAGGGGGCTTATGATACTAAATACTCGCTATTTTACCAACTACGTTATACCGTTATTACTGGCTACTACTCTGACCTCATGGGCAAATAAAATACTTAGACACCCTGATGAACTCTTATCTTTGCCAAAGACTTCTGAAAAAATAGCTACCTATTACACCAATGCATCAAAAGTACGAGAAAAAAAGGACTGGACAGTAATAATATATATGGCGGCTGACAATGATTTAAGAAGCTTTGCTATTCATAATTTAAGGCAAATGACCGATATAGGATCAACCGAGTTCTGTAATATTTTCGTTCATTTAGATATTCGTATAGCAAATAATCAAAAAATAACACGTCGATATTTAGTAGAAAAAGATAAATTAACCCATGTAGGACCACCCGATCAACCGGCCCTTGATAGTGGTAATCCTGAAACGTTAATTTCATGTTGCCAGACAGCAATGTCACTTTTTCCAGCAGATCATTACGCACTCATTTTTTGGGATCATGGCACCGGGTATGTTGAACCAACGAATAACCAATCTCACTCATCGCGTCTTTTTAAATTTAATCCATATGCACAAAAATTCATTCTAGACCGTTCGCTACATGAAATTTACACACAGCAAACTCATGACGATACGCGGGGTATATGCTGGGATAGCTCAACAGGAAATTATCTAACAAACCAGAAACTTGACTACGCACTGAATACAATATCAGAAAAAATACTTGGTAGTAAAAAATTTGACTTGATAGGCTTCGATGCATGTTTAATGAATATGCTAGAAATAGCTTCAATGATCAAAAATTACAGCCAGGTTATGGTGGGATCCCAGGAAGTAGAACTTGCAGTTGGATGGAAATACGACACACTATTTGAGCCATTTATTGACGGCACCATGTCAAACATAGCATTGGCAAAACACATAGTATATTCATTTGCTTCTACGTATGAAAAATTAACAAATGATTATACCCAAGCAGCAATTACCCTAGATGAAAACCTTGAAAACTTAGAGCAAAATGTTCATGATATATCACTTATTTTAATCGAAGCTATAAAAAAACAACAAGGGAAAAGCGTCCAAGATTATTTGTTTATGAGTCACTTAAAAGGTTCCTGTACACGATTTCACAATCATAATTACGTCGACCTGTACGATTTTTATGAAAATTTAGAAAAAAATATGTATCACATAAAATTGACCGATAAAAATCGGGATGCTCAACTCAAAGATACTTTAAAAAAATTACTTGAAAAAGGTAAACGGTGTATTAATCAAGTAGTTATTGCAAATGCATCGGGGAAAAATCTTCCGCGCGCACATGGAATATCGATTTATTTCCCTGAAAAAAGCATCCATTACTCATACCATAATTCTCACTTTGCGCTAATCAATGGTTGGTATAAATTAATATCATTATGTGCTCCACATAAAGGCAATTAATTTTATCCCAATTTTTACCATAATTAATACCACCATGAATAACGATTTAGCATCATACAAGCAGGACCTGCTTAATAAATTATATGCACCATATCAATTATGTACTTTATGCCCCTTGGGTTCACAAGGCAGAAAAAATGTAGTCTTTGGCGCAGGAAATAGTAATGCATCCTTGATGATTATTGGTGAAGCCCCTGGACAAGAAGAAGATCGCCAAGGTAAGCCATTTGTCGGGAGATCAGGTCAATTATTAAACAAAATTTTTGATATATACAATGTATCACGGGAAGAAATTTTTATAACAAACATTGTTAAATGCAGACCCCCAAATAACAGAAAGCCGCTTCCTTTTGAAATGAACTCCTGTAAAAAAATTTTACTTTTAGGCCAAATAAATATAATAAAACCTAAAGTCATTTGTACACTTGGAGCCACTGCTATCGAAGGACTTCTGAATGAGTCATTAGACAAACCAATGAAGCATATTCGTGGCAATGAATTACTCTTTGAAACAATTCAGGTCATTCCCACGTATCATCCAGCTTTCATACTGCGTAACCCCAAAGCATTACCAAATTTAGTGGAAGACTTAGAAAAAGCTTTCATGAAAGCAAATCTTTTAGCGACTGGTGGATAACTGGTGGATAACTGGTGGATAACTGGTGGATAACTGGTGGATAACTCAGAAAGCATTTTTGTCCTTAAAAAAAATATTGGATAAAATATACTTAAAATCACTTACTAGAGATCTTTTTAGTTTTTTTATATTTTGTAAAACATCTGCTGCAGATACGAATGGATGAATTTATTATTTTTTATCCACCAGTTATCCACCAGTTATCCACCAACGACAAGATTTCATTTTAATTGATTCAGTCAGTATATAGAAGCAATTTATCAAAAGTTATCCACCACTTTTTGTCTCATCTATTATTATTATTTAAAAATATAATATTATTAATATAAATTAGTAATTCTGGCAAAAAGGGAAAATAAATAGTAAAAATTCAAAAAAAGAGCGTGTTATTATTTGCCAAGCTGAAAAAATATGATACTATAAGTCTACAATGGTCATGCTCCGGAAGGAGCTATCTAGTTTTTGGTATGTTTATTCAGTCTATTTCGTAAGGATCCAGTGAATCTGTTTGATGTCATTGAAGAGCTAGTCGATGAAAAAGGTCTCGATAGGGATGTTCTCAGTACAATTGTATGCAATGGAATACTTGCAGCATACAATAAAAAGTATCCCCAATACCAACTGCGCGTTGATTATGATAAAAAGAGCGGCTTGGTTAGCGTCAAAATCAACAAAGAAATCGTAGCTGCTACGCAAGATGTTCTCGACGACGAAGCTCAGATTACTCTTAAACGCGCAAAAAATATTGATTCTACTCTGGAACTCGGTGATTCTATATGGCAGACTTTTGAAGGTAAAATTGGCAGGCTTGAGATATTAAGGGCAAAACAGGTCATTGCTACTGAAATAAGACATATAGAAAATCAGCGCGTATACGACATATTCAAAGAAAAACAGGGCGAAATTGTTCACGGTATAATCCACAAATGTGAGCGTTTTGGTGCGGTGGTTAAAATCGGTGAATATTTTGCGTTTTTACCTAACTCATTATCAATCCCTGGCAGTAAATGCATTGTAGGGCACGCTATCCGTGCATACCTCAAAGAGGTCTTAGTAGAGCCGAAGAATGATAGCCAATTGATTTTAGACAGAGCGTCATCTGAGTTTTTGAAGGCTATCTTTGAACTAGAGATTCCTGAGGTTTTTGAGAAATTAGTAGAAATTAAAAAAATCGTCAGGGAGCCAGGTTATAAATCCAAGGTAGTGGTTGCTTCGAATGATAAAAACATTGATCCTGTCGGCACCTGTGTTGGGGTTGGTGGTAGTAGAATTAAGCCAGTTCTTAAAGAGTTAGATGGCGAAAAAATTGATGTCATTGCTTGGAGCGATTCGCTAGAAGTAATGGTTAAAAATGCTTTAAAGCCAGCTCAGATAGATAGAGTAGATCTTTCTGAAGATAAAAAGATTGCAAAAGTATGGCTTAATAAAGATCAGCGTTCTTTGGCAATTGGTAAGCTGGGTAAAAATATAGCATTGGCGGCAAAGTTGGTTGGAGTTGACATCCAATTGATTCAAGATCAGGATACTACAGCATCTTTCCCTATAGAATTTACTGAGGAATTGCCTCATAATGATGATGAGTAGCCTGTAGGCTATTGGGAGGGGTAGGGCAGTATAAAATAGCTTGCCTGTAGCCATAACGTAGAAGGGGGTCAAGATGCGGTTGTATGAGTTTGCAAAACAGCATAATTTGTCTTCAAAAGAATTAGTTGCAGTTTTACAAAAAGCCGGTTTTGAAGTAAAAAGCCATATGGTTGTGATCGATGATACAATAAAAAGTTTCCTTGTTAAGACATTTTTGGACGGAGCAAGGATTAGTGATACGCAAAACAATATTAATGTCTTACATTCAACAATAGATCAAGGAAATGGAATGCCAACTGGTGCACGTGATACTGATATCAATCATTTAGCTGAATCAAAGCGCAGCTTGACAGAAAAAGTTATTGCTAGTTCTAAAAAAATAGATTCAAAAAAAGCCTTTATCGAAAATACTTCTGGAATACATGCAGAAACTAAAGCCAGTGAAGTCGATAAAGTAGCTAGTGTAGTTGTAGTCCCAATGAAAGTAACCGAATTAGCTGAAAAAATAAAAGCTCCGGTTAACGATGTTATAGTCTCTCTTTTACGCCTTGGGATCGTTGCTAGTAAAAATCAAACAGTGAATGAAGACGGTATAAAGAAACTACTTCATCAATACGGTATAGATGCGGTTAAACCGGCTACTGCTAGCTCTGATATTAGTACTCAACGTGCTACTATGCTTACCGAAGGTAAAGAATTAAGAAGTCGTCCTCCGATCGTGGTAATCGTAGGCCATGTTGACCATGGAAAGACAACTCTGTTAGATTTTATTCGCAACACACGCGTTGCCGCAAAAGAAAAGGGTGGTATTACCCAACATATTGGTGCCTATGAAGTGACTACTAACCATGGTCCAATAATTTTCCTTGATACACCAGGCCATGAAGCATTTATGAAGATGCGTCAAAGGGGTGTGAGGGTTGCCGATATAGCTGTATTGGTTGTCGCTGCCGACGACGGGATAAAGCCACAAACGATTGAAGCTATCAAGCATATTAAATCTTTGCAGGTTTCAGTTGTGGTTGCTATTACTAAGATTGATAAAGTCGATATATCACGTGTTGATATAATCAAGCGCGAATTATCACGATATGACATCATTTGTGAAGATTGGGGTGGAGACGTTGTCTGTGTCCCTGTGTCTGGTAAAACTGGCCTTGGGGTAGATCAATTATTAGAAGTTCTTGTTTTGCAGGGACAAATAATGGATTTACGTGTATCTGACTTTGGGGTAGCACGTGGTATTGTGTTAGAATCAAAGTTAGAAAAAGGGCGCGGCGTTATAGCGACTATCATTTGTCAGCAAGGTACCTTGCATAAACAGGACTTTTTTGTATGTGGAGATACAGTAGGGCGAGTTATTACTATTAATGACTCTGCTGCACAGGACCTAAAATCAGCACCAGCTGCAGTACCTGTCCGGGTATCCGGTTTTGAAGATATTCCTATGGTAGGGGATGTTTTCCAAGTAGTTGATAAAAAAGATTATTTACTAAGGCGTCAATCAAGAAGTACTGGTGAAATCGATAAAGGGCATCTTTTTACCCATACAAACACAGATGTAAAGAATAATTTTTCTATTGTGGTAAAAGTTGACACTAATTCATCTAAAGAAGCTTTACTAGACAGTATTGCAGGTTTGAATCAGTTAGCTGATATGCATCCTACTACGATTACCAAATCTGGTATTGGTGATATTACGGTAGGTGATGTTGAATTTGCTGCCAATACGCATTCAGATATTGTAGGATTACATGTCAAAGTTGAGGCAAATGCCATTATAGCAGCTAAACAGGCAGAAGTGACCATTGAGACATTCGATGTGATTTATCATTTACTAGAATACCTTGAAAAGAAGGCAAAAAAAGCTGTTCAGGTACAAACAGTAAAGACAAAAATTGGCGAAGCCGAAGTGTTAAAGGTCTTTGATATCAAAGGTGTCGGTGTTATTGCCGGTGTTTACGTTAACTCTGGCCGTATTGTAAAAGGCTCTAAGGTTATAGTGTTTAGGAATAAACGCAAAATAGGGGAAGGCGATATTGTGAGTTTACAACGTGATAAAAAGGTTGTAAAAGAAGCTCATTCAGGTTTCGAATGTGGTTTTATCACAACTGGTTTTACCGAATGGCAGCCCCATGATATGGTTGAAGTATATTTAGAAGTCGAAAAAAAGTAATTACCATTAATCTCAGATTGCTTGGCTTACTGCATGGTTAAGCCTAGATTGTTGAGTTTCTTGATATTAATTCCTAAAGTCCCGTTATAAAAATGATTGAACTTCGTTTTTTATAACGGGTTTTTTTATGGGCAAGTGAGTGAATATTTTTTTATTAATCGGATATTTCGGCGTTAATTTTCGTTCTGTTTTTATTTTGTTGCAATATGTTGTAAAAAAACAAAATGCAACATTTTTGAAAAAAAAGCTCTTTGATATCGCATTTTATTTATGTTGCTTTTTGTGCAACAAATTTGATGGTTGTTTTTATTAAAATTTGAACGGAAAATGATGACACATTCAAATACACCTCAAGAAGGTAGGTTATTTGAAGCACTGCTTTTTTAGAGAGTATGAATAGTAGGTACTCAAATATTATTAGTACCTACTATTTGGCTCCCTAGTTTCTTTTTATAAGCGTTTTTAATGTCTCTAAGTCTTTTTGATGGTCTGCTAGTTCTTCGTACGGTGTTTCGATTATTTTTGGTATATTTATAAAATCATGGTCATTCATAATATAGGAAAATGCATCTAGTCCTAACTTTCCCTCTCCAATCATTGCATGTCGGTCTACATTACTGCCTAGTATATTTTTCGAGTCATTCATATGAATGACTTTTATGTTTTCTAGTCCAAGTAAGTCTTTCAATTTTCTTTTCATATGTATATATCCCGAATGATCTCTAAAATCATAGCCGGCAGCAAAGGCGTGGCAGGTATCTAAACAAAACCCAATCTTATTTTTATATTTTATATCCTGATATAATGATAATAGTTCTTCAAAAGTTCTTCCGATACTCTGTCCCTGCCCTGCAGAATTTTCCAATAATAATGAGACGTTTCGTACTGGTGTCTGATTATTTACATAATTAATATACTGAGCAACCTGTTCAATAGTCTTATCAGTATTATCTTTTTCCCCACTACCTGGATGCAATACAAGATACGGGATACCGAGGATATCGCATCGTTCAAGTTCATCTATTAATGCGACAACTGATTTTTCTACTGTTTCTTGATTAGTAGATCCTAGATTTATCAAGTAACTTGCATGCGCTATGGTCATCTTGATTGAACTGTGTTTTTGGTCGCTTTGAAATTGTTTAGCTATGCTTGGGTCTATCGGTTTACTTTTCCATTGACGGTTGCTTTTGGTAAATATTTGAATAACATTGCAGCCAATCGATTCTCCTTTAGTTAGTGCGTAAGAAAGTCCATCATCAATAGTAATATGGGCTCCCAGTAAAGTTTTTTGCGGCATGGTATCCTTTCAGATATTGTTGCTCATAAGGTATTTTCATTATAGTAGTCTTTGATATAAGCTATTTGACATACTTTATTAAAAAAATCATACTTATATAAAGTATTTTATAATTATTGCTTTTATTTTACGTCAGCTATTTTAAAAAATTTATTTTTTTGGTTTTGCACTATGATCTCTTCTAGAACTTCTGGTAACAGTATTCGTCACATTTTTATTGGCGTTTTTTTTCCACTATTTTTTGTTAATTCTTTCTTTGTAACCAAGGCAGAAATTTCTGGCCAAACCGAGGAGTGTACCTATACATTTTCAGGTAGGTTTAGACCTGAATGGTTTTGGGCGACTTGTGCTAATTGGCTTAATAAAAAAAATAAAAATGACCAAGTGTTATTTTGGCGTGGTACTTTAGATGCTAACCTTGATGTAGTATGCGGTAATAAGTTATTGAAACAAGTATGTGGTGAATTTTTCTGTACTATTAGAAATAAGAGTGTATGGGGTAATTCGGGTAGTATAGCACGTACTACTGAATCAGAAACTAGATTCCTAGATGGTATTGTTGGTGCTCATAGCCATGCAATTCCAAGACACGTGGTATGGTTGCGTGAAATTTGGTTGCAATTTAAACCAGCAAAAGCATTTGGTATTGGTATCGATGATAGTCATGTTATTACTTTGGGTGCTTTCCCTTTCCAAGTAGGTAGAGGTATTGCGCTTGGAGATGCATATGCGGTTGGATCTGAACTTCTCGGTTTCTATGTTGATAATATTATTGATCAATATGCCTTTGGTATGATGATTGACGGTGATATATTGACTAACTTTATTCATTATGCATTCTATTTTGGATTATTACAGAATAAGTCAGCAAGCATATCAGATACTACTCAAAAAATTAGACTCAAAGAGCGCGGTCATTTTAATTCTCCTGAACGAGGTTTTGGTCGTATTAATTTCGTTACTGCTGCTAAATTTGATACAACACTATTAAGCACTAAGAATAAAAAAGTACTGATTCAGCCTTACGTGCTCTATGCACATGATCCTGAGCAAAAAGTTGAATTTGAAGCTGATGCACAGAGTCATCTTGGAACGGTTGGACTATCTGGTGAATTCTTTAGTCCTATATTCGAGTGTGGTTTTGATACTGCGGTCAACGTTGGTCGACAAAATGTACGTGGATGGGATCGTAATAAGATTGATAGTGAAAACCAATGCGGCCAGATCAGACTCGTTAATACTCAAGTATTAAATGCTGCAGATGGTTCAAAGATTCCATTTGTTCCTGGATCAGAAACACAAAATATTATTATTGCATCTAATGGTACCTGTTTTACTGCAGCGGATAATGGACAAACTATTGGTCAAACATCGACGCCTCCTTGCTTCAATCCTTCTGGTAACGTTACCCTTAAAAATAGTGATACACGATTCAGAGATGCATATACTAATACCTATCGTGGATGGATGGCGGTTATTGATGGTATGGTATGGTTCTGTGAAAAACAGGTGGGCTGCGCTGGAACAGCAGGTCTAGCATCTGGTGATGAAAATCCTAATATTAATCCACATGACAGTACGTACAAAGGGTTTATACCGTTACAAGAAATGTATTCCGGTAAACGAGTAAAAAGTGCCTTTTTAATGGGTAGTGCGGGTAAGGTGGGCCGTACCCTTTCTATTCCAAACCCAGTCCGCGTTGCATCATCATCAAATTATGCACGTGCAGTTTCTGGATTTACCAATATAGGATTTGTTGGTATTGGTGGACACTGGGGACCACGTGAGGTTAAAAAACCATTCTCTATTAAACCTAACCTGTTATTTTATTGGCAATATAATCAGGTTCCTAAGTTTGATGCATTAACTCAAAAACAGCTATGTGGTGATTATGCAAGTCGTTACCTTGGCGCAGAATTAAACTTGTTTGCTGATATGACGATGTTTAAAAATTTAAAAGGCTTTGCAGTGGTTTCAGTCTTTTTCCCTGGTAAACATTTTTCAGATGTAAAAGGTAAGCCATTAAATGCTGAGCAAGCAAAAGAGCTTGATAGAATAAGTAAATTGCCTAATTTTATCCGCGCTAATATTCCAAATATAGGTGATGATATTGCGTATACGTGTAATATTGGGTTTGAAATATATTTCTAAAAATCACGTTTAGATATATTCTGGATTATAGATGAGTTAATAGGTATCAAATCATAATAACGACTAATGTTGGGATTTAATAATGATTAAGCGTACAACAGGATGTGGGTTGATCAATGAAGTCTTTCTTGGCACTGTAGTGCACCTTGCAGGATGGGTACATCGAAGAAGGGATCATGGCGGTCTGATATTCGTTGATTTGCGAGATCGTACTGGTGTTATGCAGCTGGTCTTTAATCCTGATATTAATGAGCAAGCCCATCTAGTTGCACAGCAATTACGTTCAGAATTTGTTATTGCTGTTAGCGGTACCGTAGTAGAGCGAACTAAAAATACTATTAATACAGCTATGCCGACCGGAAAATGGGAATTACAAATTAATGACATTCGTATTTTAAGCCGTTCAAAGCAGCTTCCATTTCAGCTTGATGAAGCACGTAATGTTGATGAAGAGTTACGATTAAAATATCGCTATCTCGATCTTAGACGTCCTGAAATGCAGTCTACGTTAGCATTACGGCATAAGATTATTTATGCAATCCGTGAAATGTTGGACAGTCTTGGTTTTTATGAGATCGAAACTCCAATTTTAACGAAAAATACACCAGAAGGTGCTCGTGAATTTATTGTTCCATCGCGTGTTGAGCCGGGTACTTTTTATGCATTACCCCAATCGCCACAACTATACAAACAGTTGTTAATGGCAGGGGGTTTAGAACGCTATTTCCAAATTGCACGCTGTTTTAGAGACGAAGATTCACGTGCCGATAGAGCTCCTGAATTTACCCAATTAGATATAGAAATGTCATTTGTTGAAGAAAAAGATTTGCAGGATATTATAGAAAAAATATTAAAGCATATTTTTGGCAAAGTGCTTAATATTGATATTCAGATTCCTTTTATTCGTATGACCTATGATGAAGTGTTTAAGCGCTATGGATCAGATAAACCTGACAGAAGATTTGCATTAGAAATTACCGATATTACTTCTATCTTTACTGATACACCGATTACCTTTTTAGCTGATGTCGTGAAAAAACAGGGCAAGATTGGTATGTTGCATGTTACTGGAAAGCAGTTTTCTCGTACTGATCTTGAGCGATGGGTTGAGTATATTAAACGTCAGGGTGGTCAAGGTCTTGTATGGATGAAAATTGCGGCAGATGGCACTATTGAGTCTCCTATTAGTAAAGTATTGCCGGCACATTTTTTAACTACGTTAAAGAATTTGAAACCAGATATCATGCCTGGAGATACGTTGTTTATTGTTGCAGGGGCATATAATCATGCATGGACATTACTAGGCAGGTTGCGATTAGCGCTTGCTCATGAGTTAAATATTATTCCTCATGATGAATATAATTTCTTATGGGTTACCGATTTTCCTTTATTAGAATACGATGAAAAAGAACACTGTTTCAATGCTATGCATCATCCATTTACCAGTCCGCAACCAGGTTGGGAAGGTATGCAGCCTGGCGATATTAAAGCGCGTGCCTATGACGTTGTATTAAATGGCATAGAGCTTGGTGGAGGATCAATTCGAATTCATGATCGCGCAACACAAAGTAAAGTTTTTGAATTAATTTCAGTTGATGAAAAACAGGCTGAGCAAAAATTTGGATTTTTATTAGAAGCTCAAGAGTATGGGTTCCCTCCACATGGTGGTATTGCGCTTGGGTTAGATCGGTTTATTATGTTGCTTGTTGATGCGCCGTCCATCAGGGATGTTGTGGCGTTTCCAAAAACACAGCGAGCTTTTGATGTTTTAATGGCATCACCTACCAATGTGGATGATAAAAAATTACGCGAATATGGACTACAGTTACTCAAAAAATAGCTTTTGTCATTTGTGAATTATTTATTTATGGAGGTTTGGGATGTTTTTGTTACGTTTGGCAATCGTTTGTGTCGTTTTTTGTTCTATGATTCAGTGTTCGAGCGATGATTTTATTGACGATACTGAGGGAATATCGTTTTTTGGAGATGATTGGCAAGGAATAAAAGCAGGTAATGATGCTATTTTTGAGGACGATCAACCATATACTCCTGATGATGTTAGTGAAGCATTGAAAGCAAATATGCTTTCAGAGGATTCTTTTATAAATCACTATCCTAACTTAGGATCGTTATTTTGTATTGATGATAATGGTAGCGAAGATGAGATTTGATCAATATTTTTGCATAGTTTTTTTTTATATGTTAGATGAAAATTATATGGCTTTTTTAGTATTAGAATTTATAAAAAAATTATCTTTATAATATTTTAATTCTGCAATGGATTCGTGAATATCATCAAATGCGCGATGAGTCTCTTGTTTTGTGTATAATCTTTTGCCTTCCGGGGCATAGGTACGTTGTAAAAGCTCTTTTATGCTACTGACATCTATTATTCTATAAAATAAATAATCGGTAATGGCAGGCATATATTTTTGTAAAAATAGCTTATCTTGCCACACTGAATTACCGCATAGAATACCTTTTTTATATGGTATGTGTTCTTTAATAAATGACAAAATCATTGTTGCGGCTTGTTCTGTGGTGATCGTTGATGACTGTACTGCTTGTGTTAAACCTGATTTTTGATGCTGTAATTTACACCATTCATCCATAGAAGCAAGCGTACTGTCTTCATGATGTATTACTATTGAAGGGTGCTCAGCTATAATCTCTAAATCATTGTTTGTAATGATAGCAGCTATTTCGAGTATGACATCACTATTCACGTCTAAACCGGTCATTTCAAGATCTATCCAAATAAGTTCTGGTGGTTGCATTTCTTCCTCTGTTGCATTGATCAAATTCTATATCTTTATATAGTTAATAGAATTAGATTTTATTGTCTATACTATTTAGTCGTATTATCGATTTATTGAAGCTCATTTTTGTTATAAGTTTTTTACTTTAGCAAAGTAAAAAACTTTCTATTTGATGCGGTTAAAAATAGATGCTTCACCTTCGGTAAGACTTGCTTTACCTTACTTAGGCTGTATAAGTGTTGATTTCATAACGGTTTATTGGTTCTATTCTGGTGATTTTAATATATTAAATTCAGACTATTATTAATTTTAGCTAAAACATTTATTAAACTTTCCTTTATGTGATATACTTGTTATTTGGGTTGATATTCGGTAATTTAACCGGGTGATATTTCAATTATTAATTTTCAGGTGCAGTAATGTGTATAAAAAGTATATTAAACTAAGAGAGTATTATTATGAATAAAATATCTTTAGATATATATAAAATGTTGATGGGGGTAGTATTTTTTTCGGTATTGCCGGTAGCTATGCAAGCAGAAGAAAAGATAGGAGAATGGGAAGAAGGTAATCATGATCCCTATGCGCAAGCTATAAACAACCTAGATATTGATGGTGTGTACCTTTTATTCAAGAACCATATTCCAGTTACCGTTTTTGCTGTCAATGCATATATCAACAAACAAATCAACATTAAGTGGAATCGTAGGAATACCGTAGATTGTTGCGATTGTGATGAAATACAAATTAAAATTGTAGACAGTAAGAGTAATAAACTGAGTGCTATTGGTGATTTGTTTAAAACATTGTATTTAAAGCGAGGCGGGAAAAGACCGGTAGGAACCTACGAATCTAACTGGGAGTATTTTAGGAAAAGCGTTTGGCCTGATGAAGATCTTGAAAAAATAATAGAGGAGCTTCCAGAACATAAGAATCTAGTGGTTGGTTGCATAGAAAAGAGCATTCCAAATACATACCAGGAATACCAAAAAGCTAAGCAAGAAGAGCAAAACAAGCGTTTGGATGAATTAGCAAACAGAGTATGTGTTACTATAAAAGAAAATGAAGAACGAAAAAATTCAGATTACAGCAAATTAGATGAGTCGCGTTTAAATGCTAATGACGAAACAAATGATTTTGATAAGCTTTTGGGTTGTGATGAATTAGCAAAAGGTTTAAGTATTCTTAAAAAAGAAAATAAATTAGATCTTTTTATAAAAAATTTTCAAAATACTGTTAATTTTTTTGATCTGCCGTGAATCAGAATTAACGGATCTTGGGATTAGCAAGAACTCTTTATTAGGGTTTTGTAATATGAATTATCAATAGGCTTTGTGAACAAAATTTTATTCACAGAGCCTATAACTGTGCAATTAATCTATCTTCCAGACAATCTACTAAAAACACCCCTAACATAATGCCATAACCCAGTCCTAATTTACCCTTATAGCTGATTTTCGCAGCTACTACCCCTGTTGGGTGGTGTTGCACATTGGTAAATTCAATTCCTCTAAAGTACATCTTGTGCTTCGGGAAAGTTATAATGGAGACCACTTATTTTTGAATTAGCTGCGCCCGTTGTATTGTTTACTTTAATAGTATACTCGCAACCAAGAATATGGAATATCTCTAATGGTTTTTGTACTCCTTCATGCAGCACTGTACAATGACGTAATGACTCTAAGGTACTGTGATCAAGGCTGGGAGGGAAAATGTGCATGGTGTATTCGGTGTTTTTTGGTTCTACTGTTATGCGTTTTAACAGGATTTTTTGCTCACCTGAGGTAATGAGCTTGCTTTCATTTTTGATGATTTGCGGAATATCCGATGCATTCAAAAGATTGTACTGTGGGGTCATGGCAGTTTGTGCAGTAGTTGGTGCATGAACTATTGCAGTACCAGCCTCCGATAATTTTACCACTTCATCGATGCCTTTTTTGATAGAATCAATCTGAATGGCTGGTGAGTGGTATGGTGTATCGATAACCGCAGGCGTTATGGTGTGCGGTTATTGCTTGTCACAATTTTTTTCAAGGGTCGATGATTTTCAAATTAATTGCAAATTATTTCTGTATTGGCATGTTTTTTTACAGTAATTGATATGATAGAATTACCATATATATCTTGAGTGTTATATACTAATTTTATTAGGAATTTTTTACTATTATGGGGATTATGTTATGCAACGGTTAAAAATTGGTGTTCTGATGGGAGGAAGATCCGTCGAATGTGAAGTTTCCTTTAATTCTGGAAGAACCATATGTGATCATTTGGATACTAATCTTTATGAAGTAATTCCTTTGTTTCAAACAAAAAATGGCATTATATACAGAATTCCATGGTATTTTTTACATCGAGGTAAAACAACTGATTTTATACATCGTTTAGAGACCGAATCCGAGGTTATCACTTGGGATACGTTACCTGCTGTAGTAGATTTTGTATACATAGCCTTACATGGCCGTTATGGAGAAGATGGTACGTTGCAGGCAATGTTAGAATTGTTGTGCATTCCATACCTTGGTTCTGATGTATTAACCAGTGCATTATGCAGGGATAAATCAGTTTTACGATCCTATTTAAAATCTATTAATGTTAATGTACCAGCTGGTTTTACGCTTTTTCCGAATCAATTAAAAGATAAGGAAACAATAACAAATGTGGTGCAACAGTATATGGCAGATCATGGGGTGACCTATCCATGTATTGTAAAACCACATGGAGAAGGTTCCAGTCTTGGTATAGTAATTGCGCATTCATTAATGGAATTGATTCAGGGTATTTCTTTTGCGGCCAGTGTAACTGATGGAATTATGCAGTCAGTAATTGTTGAAGAATGTATTTGTGGTATGGAGTTCACTTCTATTATCCTTGAAGATGGGCTTGGTAATTATCAAGCATTGCCGCCGACTGAAATAGAAACGGAATCAGGTACAATGTTTTTTGATTATGAGCAAAAATATATGCCAGGTAGGGCACATAAATATACACCAGCACGCTGCTCTGTCGAGATTCAAGATGCTATAAAAAATATTACTACTTATGTGATGCAGGCGCTGAATGTAAAGACCATAGCGCGTATAGACGGATTTGTAGGTGCTGATGGTACTATTTCCATTATTGATGTGAATACTATATCCGGTATGGGGCCTGCAAGTTTTGTGTTTAGAGCTGCTGCGCAGGTAGGCATGAGTCATGCAGATTTAATTAATTACCTCATTACTGCAGATTTAAAAAGGAGAAATATGATATCGAGTGATCTGGAAGTCTCTACTGTATACAATAAAAATAGTCAGTCAGTGAAATTACGAGTTGGTGTTTTATTTGGTGGAGCATCCAATGAACGAGAAATATCGCTTGAATCAGGTCGTAACGTTATTTATAAATTATCAAATCATAATTATACCGTTTTACCTTTATTTTTAACGCGAGAAGAAAAAATATATTCAATTGAGCATTCATTACTTGTCAAAAGTTCTACACAGGAAATTACCGAAGCACTAGAAGAATCAAGGAATATTCCATGGTCTCAGTTACCTAATGTAGTTGATTTCGTTTTTATTGCCCTTCATGGAGGTAATGGCGAAAATGGTATTGTACAAGGAGTTTTAGAAACCCTTGGGTTACCGTATAATGGTTCATCTGTTTTTGCAAGTAGTCTCTGTATGGACAAATATAAAACGACGCAATTTTTAGCAAAAAATGGGTTTGACATACCTGGTGAACTTTTAGTGAGTGCAGCCGATTGGCAAAGAGATAATAGTGCAGTGATAGATGCTGTTTCGTCTGAAATAGGATATCCGTGTATTGTAAAACCGCACGATGACGGATGTAGTGTACTTGTACACAAGGTATATAATGCCGATGCATTAATAGGCGCTATTGAAGCAGTATTTGCTCGTCATAAAACGTTTGCATTAGTGCAAGAGTTTGTTGTAGGAATGGAATTAACGGTTGGTGTTGTTGGTAATTACAATGATGTGTGTGCATTGCCACCAAGTCAAGCAGTGGTCAGCGGGGACATTTTAACCATAGAAGAAAAATTTCTACCAGGTGCGGGTGAAAATCAAACACCAGCACCACTATCCGCAAGTGCTTTGCAATTCGTAAAAAATACGGTTGCTCAAGTATATCAGGCAGTCAATTGTGCTGGGTATGCGCGCATTGATTGTTTTTATCAATCAGCAGATAAAAGTAAAACCGGTAAAGAGCGGGTTATTATTCTGGAAATTAATACACTACCTGGTTTAACCCCTGCAACCTGTTTGTTCCATCAAGCAGCTGAAATTGGGTTGAAACCAATGGATCTCATTGACCGAATAGTAAAATTAGGACTTGAATACCATCAATGTTCACGCCAATTAAATACATTATTACGTTCAGATATTGTTAATGATAGGGGTGCATAAAAATAATTCCGATACTTAAACGTAGGTATAAATAACTGATAATGGTAGCTGCCAGCGAACTAATAAAGCTTCCTAGTAGTGCTTTTTTTATATTCACTCTAAAAATTCGGTGTAATACTACAAAATACATAATTTGAAATACAGTATATACCGTGGCAAGAAGTAGGTGAGCGATGAATGGTTTTTGAACAATATGTGTTGGGTGGTAGTGTAATGGATGGATAAAAAACGTTGAGAGAATAATGATGAGCGATGAGTAAATAATAAAAGCAACAACGCTTGCTCCAATACTCATGCATAATGATTTAATATATGATGTAGGAAGAAATCTTTTTAAGACAATAGTAGCACACAAAGCATATGAACATATATATGCCCATCCATACATCATGCTCCAAATCCATTCACCGATAAATAAATCTATTAATCGTGTGAACATATAATATACCCCTTTTAATTATTTTGCTTTACTTCCCATGATTATTAAAAGCTTCAATAATTTGATCTGCATGATTATTGACATCAATATCATTACCATCAATAATACCTATGATAATTTGGTTTTTATCAATCAAAAAGGTTCTTCGTTTATTTGCAATGGTACCATTTACTCCATATTCTTTAATTACTTTACCCTTTGGATCAGATAATAGAGGAAAATTTAATGAATGCTCGGCTGCAAATGTTGCGTGCGATTCTAATGAATCTTGACTAATGCCAAGTACGCAAATACCATTTTCTTTCAGTATATTATTTCCTGTACTCAGTGAACACACCTCTTGTGTGCAATAGGGAGTGTTATCTTTTGGGTAAAAGACCAGTGCTACTTTAGCATGTGTTTTTAATAATTCACTTAGGGTGTAAGTATTACCATCATTTGCAGTTAATGAAAAATCTGGTGCTTTACTTCCAACGGTGAGCTTATTTTTTGCATAAATATCGTTAAAATAAATATAACATCCTACAAAAACTACTAAAAAAACTACTATAGTTATACTTCTATTCATGTCTTCTCCTCTTTGTTTATTTTGCTTTCTTAAAATCTACTTATTTAAGCTTAGTACACTTGGGTACCTCCAGGCAAGCCATAAAATTCCTAATAAATTAGGGACGGCCGCAAATGTTAAGAACGTATCCATCATTTCCCATACTAATTTAACGGGCATTAATGCACCAAAAAATATACATACTATAGTTGCTATTAGATATACATCAACATATTTATCACGCGAAAGGCAACTAAAGCTTTTTAGGCCATTAAAGCTATTACCAATGACCGTTGTTAATACAAAAAGAGATATACTCAATAATAATACTAATTGGCCAGTGATAGGTGCATGAGTTTTAAATACTTCATAAACTAAGGTAGTGCTTAATTTATTGCTTTGCCAAATTCCAGTTACCAAAACTAATAGACCAGATAAAAAGGATAATGACATATCGGCTATAGTTGATCCCATGGCTAATAATCCTTGGTCAACCGGATTGCCTGCATCCGACATTGCATGAGGAATTGATGAGGTTCCTAGGCCAGATTCTGATATGTAAATACCTCTAAATACGCCATATCGTACTGCTTCATACGTACTTGCTCCTAAAAAACCACCAATAGGTGCTGCTGGATTAATAATGTTTTGTAGTATTAATGCTAACGATGAATGGAACGCCGCAATATCTTTTAAGATAATATAGATACTAAATGAAACATATAGTACAAACATAATAGGGACCAATTTACTTGCAATGGTACCTACTCGTTTTGCACCACCACGAAGTACAATCCAAGCGAAAAATGCCAGCAAACCACCAATAATTGGACGAGGAACGCCTTCAAGTACATATATATTCGCAAGAGTATTTGCTTGTTGGCCAGACCATCCTATAAAAAGTATAGTCATGATGTAGCCGTACCACAGTGCAAGATATGGACTAACGAGACGTAAATATTCCATAGGACCACCGATTACATTTCCTTGTGCCGTGCGTATACGTGTATGCAGTGCAAATACTACTTCGGTAAATTTAGTTGCCGATGCAAAAAACATGTACAACAAAAGCCAGAAAAGCGCACCAGGACCACCAGCTACAATGGCAGTAGCAGGTCCTACTACGTTGCCCATTCCGATAGTGGTTGCAAGGGCTGCAAAAAGTGCTTGAAAGGGGGGTAAGGTATCATTTTTTCTCGCTGAAGGGTCCTCTTTTTCTTTTACACCTTGTATTATCAAACTTATTACACGAGGTAATCCGCGTACTTGAATAAAGCGCGTTTTGATGGTTAAGATTAATGCGACAAATAAAAATAATAAAGAGGCAGGCAAGGCAAGCCAGTTGTTATTGATCCATTGAAAAAAGAATAGGATACGAGCAGCAGAGAACACGCTATGTCCTTAAGTTTTGATAATAAAAAAAGTTTACTACAAGAGTATAACATAAAATGAGAGATAAAAAGATGCAGTGAATTTTTGACGTATGTTGATGAATATTATTTTATTCGTATTGATGATTTTTTCTTGCTATATGTGTTCAAGGGCCATCATAAAAGATTTATTTCATAGTAATTATAATCATTCACATTTATTTTTCTAACATAATTATATTTTTTGCTACACTTACACAAAGGTCAGCTTTTAGAAATATTTTGTCAGGCCTTTATTATTTGATAATATAAATTGGTCATTTAAAAATTAATATTTATGAGGTTAAAAAAATGAATTTTTTACGTAAGGCATTTGGCTTAATGAACCATAGCATAATTCTTTCTGATTTATTCTTACCATGTTTATTGTTGATGAGTATTCATATCTTTTCTCATGAAATCGATGAGTCGCAATCAAACTCACTTAAAACATTAAATAATGAATCTGACCCAATTAAACAGCAACCGATAAATCCTATAGTGCCTAAAAAGCAGGGTAGCTGGATTCCTAATCTTTGTTTTTGGCGCTCTAAAAAATATTTTTCAATAAATAAGGAGGGAAAATCGCCATTTAGAGAGATTTTTGATCAAGGACAGTATAAGCAATGTTTTGATATTATTAATACATTAAACACGCGTGATTATCTGGACTTTAGAGAAAGTATTACATCTGAATTTAGTTATATTCAAAGTTGTAATATAGAGAATGAAAATTTTCAATTATTGAGAGCATTAGTTGAAAAAAAATCACCAATGATAAAATCATTAAATGCTGCGGTATCAGTTGATTTTTTACTGCAAAAAAATAAATTTTATTTAAAAGAAAAGTTAGAAAAAATTACTGCAAGACTACCCGTTTGTTTGCTTTCTGAAAACAAGACAGGAGGAAAAGTAAAATCATGTGTCGATATTCCTTTAATTAAGGGAATTGACCTTAGGATTCAAGAAAATAGGTGTTTTAAAGAAGATGTTCTTAATGCGTTATGTACAATACCGTTTGATGTTACTGAGGTAGGTTTATTATCGTATATTAAGAGTCCAGATAAGGTTACACAATTGATTGAACAAGGTAATAATAATGAATTTATGGATTTTTTGAGGAAATTAAGTCGATCATCCAAGTATTTCAAAGCGCAACACTATGAGATCATCACAGAGCTACTAAATAAGTGTTATAACATAATGTCTCAGAAGCATTTTTTAAATATTTCGCAGGAAACCACTAGTTTTTTTATGCTTACCAGAAGGACTTTCGATGATGTTTTGTTTAGTCAAAAAGATGATATTATTAAAAAATCCTCAGAACAGTACTTTGAAGAAGCTGCTTCTAATTATATAAAGGATGTCGAGAAACAGATGAATGATTTAATTACTGAGGAAACAAATTTATCACAATCTGTTGAGCATATTATTGATATGCATAAGCAAGCTCAATTAGCAGTGAAAGAAAAAATGAATAAAATAGAAAATTTTAATTGTCAAGATAACAAAAAAACTTATCTGCTCCCAGATATTGCTCTATTCAAAAATAATACATATAGTGTAGGCTTAAAAAAATAATTTTCAGAAAATAAAATAATAAGATTTAAAGTAAACATCGTTTATTCTGTACACCAGTATATAATAGGCGATGTTTATTTTTTATATAAAATATTTAATGCTGCACGCATTAATTGTTCAAATGATGTATATTCATTTTGTTTTTCAAAAAGTGTAGAAACTGCTTTCTGTATTTCTGTCTTTGAATAACCGAGTGACTTGAGTGCTTCAGAAAGTTTTTCCCAGTCATGTGAAGTTTGATGTGCTGTGTATGTTTTTATTTTATGGATTTTGTCTTTTGCATGAATAATTATGTGTTCTGCCTTTTTAGTGCCAATACCCGGTGTATTACTGAGCAAAGTACTATTGCCCGTTACAATAGCGTCAATTATTATATGTGTACTTAAGTTGCTAAGGAGTGACAAAGCAATTTTAGGTCCTATACCTGAGCATGATAAGAGTAGGCAAAATAGCTCCTTTTGTGCTCTTTCAGTAAAACCATATAATGATGGACCTTGTTCTGTATGCCAATGTAAGTAGGTGTACAAAGTAATAGATTCCTTTTTATTATATTGATTGTTACTTGGTGTTTGCAATTCAATGCTTAATGTGCCTACTGAAAGTATTATTGATGTAGTTGATATTTCCTCTATTGTGCCAGTTACTGAATAAATCATCTTGAGATCTTTCAATTGTATATGGTAATTACTTTAATGTATGTGAGTATACAACGTTATCCTCTTTAAGGAGTAAAAATTTTGAAAAAAGGTGAATCTCAAGAGGTAGCTCAAGGAAAAGTAATTTTACTCAATGGTACGAGTTCAAGCGGTAAAACGACTATTGCATATGCCCTAGCAGAACTGATTGATCAACCATGGTTGGTTATGGGATTAGATTTTTGTATTGATATGTTACCATCAAAATATTGTGGTACGAATAAAACGGCACATAATGGTTTTTTTTATGAGCAGCACTTTGCAACCCCCTCCTCAGCCCCGATAGTTACGATGACTACTGGAATTATTGGTGATAAAATTACGAACTTAGTTCCACATATAGTATTACTGATTGTACGACAAGGTTTGAATGTTATTGTTGATGAGGTGATTTTAGATGATTATCATTTTTTACAATACGTTAATTTATTTCATTATCTCACGGTTTATTCAATTGGGATTACATGCGATCTAGCCGTCCTTGAGCAAAGAGAGCGTGATCGTCATAATCGGTTACCTGGTTTAGCACGCGGACAATTGGAAAGTATTCATACTGGAATACGTTATTATGATTTGATGCTCGATACTACGCATAATGACACTATGGTAATTGCAGAAAACATTATAAACTTTATGAAAAAAAATGTTACTCCTACTGCATTTAAAGAAGGGTTTATGAAACATCACCATGAGTGATGCACAATTAAAATATTCTGCTTTTTCTTACTTTTTAAGCTCGTTATCGAATGATTTAAAATTTTTACCTATTAGTTTTAGCAATAATGTTTTATCAGCTCTTTTAGCGCCTTTTTTGTGAACTTTTTGTTGTATACATTGACTTGTGGTATCTGATTTATGTACAAAAAAGATGCATTAATTTTTGATATTTTTTATAGAAATTTATTGAAGTTTGTTTTCAAAGGAGAGTTATTGATGATTATTTCTATGCGGAAAGAATGGTGCCTCTTTCTTCTGAGTTTTTTTATATTATCTATCCATACTGCACCAAGAAGTGGTACTTTCCCATTATATATAGTACCCATTAAAGCTGACTTGACGGTTACTGGAGACCTTCTTGTTTCAGGAAACATTACCCTTGAAGGCAGTTTATTAATTAAAGATACCAATGGTTTTATAACTTCATATGTTCCGATGGATGCAAATGGCAATGCTGTTACTAATGGTATTAGTAAAAACGGTATAATTACAAGTTGGCCTTCGACTGCCGGCCCACTGGGTACCGTGCTTACTAGTGATGGTTTAGGTGGATTAGTCTGGGGGACGGGTGGCGGTGGTGGTTCGGGTAATGTTTCTACTGCATTATTTTTTAATGTTAATAATAGAATTATTACGACTGATACTACAGTTAGTCCAACTAATGTTCAGCAATCTGGTGTTACGATTGATACAAGTAATAATATTTCTGGCGTTAATATTTTATCGGCAAACACCGTTAATGCTAATGTAAATGGTAACCTGTTTGGTAATGCTACTTCTGCAACCAATGCTACGACGGCTGGTAGTGCAACGAATTTTACTGGATCATTAACCGGTGATGTAACTGGTACTCAATCTGCAACGGTGGTGAATACTGTTGGTGGTTTATCGGCAGCGAGTGTAGCAACTGGAGCAACTGCTGCAAACAATGCAACAAACAATAATACACCAAGTACTATTGTTAAACGTGATGCCTCGGGTAATTTTAGTGCAGGTATAATTACTGCAAATTTAAATGGTAATGCAACGACGGCAACGAGCTCGGGTAGCTTTACTGGATCATTATCTGGTGATGTAACTGGTACTCAATCGGCAACGGTGGTGAATACTGTTGGTGGTTTATCGGCGGCGAGTGTAGCAACCGGAGCAACTGCTGCAAACAATGCAACAAACAATAATACACCAAGTACTATTGTTAAACGTGATGCCTCGGGTAATTTTAGTGCAGGTGTAATTACGGCCAACTTGAATGGTAATGCAACGACGGCAACAAGTGCAACAACGGCAGACAGTGCAACGAACTTTACTGGATCATTAAGTGGTGATGTCATCGGTACACAAAGCGCAACGGTTGTGAATACGGTTGGCGGTTTATCGGCGGTGAGTGTAGCAACCGGAGCAACTGCTGCAAACAATGCAACAAACAATAATACACCAAGTACTATTGTTAAACGTGATGCCTCGGGTAATTTTAGTGCAGGTGTGATTACTGCAAACTTAAATGGTAATGCAACGACGGCAACGAGTGCTACTACTGCGACTACAGCTGGTAGTGCAACTAATTTTACTGGATCATTGTCGGGTGATGTTACTGGAACTCAAGCGGCAACGGTGGTGAGTACCGTTGCTGGGGTCAGTGCAGCTACTATTGCCAGCGGTGCGAACGCAGCAAATGCGGCAACGCCAAGTAATACCGTAAGTACCATAGTTAAGCGGGATTCATTTGGTAATTTTATTACAAATATGATTACGCTTGCCGGTACAGTTTCTAATCCAACGGATGCAGCAACTAAAAGCTACGTTGATAATGCGGTATCGACAGGATTTACGGTACATACACCAGCCATAGTGATTAGTACTGCTAATATTGCATCATTGAGTGGAGGCATGACCATCGATGGCGTCAGCGTAATAACCGACGATAGAGTATTGCTCAATGGTCAAACGAATCAAGTTGAAAATGGTTTGTGGGTTGTAAAAAGTGGTGCATGGATTCGTCCAACTGATTTTCAAACTGGCACGGTTACCGGTAGTGCCTATGTGTTGGTTACGTCAGGCAATGTTGGTGCTGGATCAAGCTGGGTATGTAATACGCCAATGGCAGTGATTGACACTGATCCGATTACATTTGCATTATTTGCAGTTCCTGATCAAACAACAGGGGCAAATGTAGGGGTTGGTGCTGGCCAAGTATTTAAAGATAAAACAGGTAACACTATTAATTTTCGAACATTACTTGCTGCTGCTCATATACTGCTTTCAACTATTACTAATGAAGTCACGGTGAGTACTGATGGTACTCCAAATAATACGGTAAATACATTAGTTGCACGTGATGCATCAGGTAATTTTAGTGCGGGTACTATTACGGCAAATTTAAATGGTAATGCTACAACAGCAACGAGTTCAGGTAGTTTTAGTGGTAGTTTGTCTGGCGATGTTACCGGTACACAAAGTGCGACGGTTGTAGGTACGGTTGGTGGTGTGACGGCAGCTAACGTAGCCAGTGGTGCAACGGCAGCAAATAATGCAACGAGTGCAAACACAGCAAGTGCAATTGTTGCACGTGATGGCTCAGGAAACTTTAGTGCGGGTACTATTTCAGCTAGTGTAACGGCTCCAGCAGGAACGGCGGCAGCGCCATCAATTAACTTTGCAGGAGCAAGTACGACAACTGGATTTTCATGTGCGACTGCTAATACTTTGGTAACCAGTATTAGTGGCGCTGCAAAGACTACCTTGAATTCAACGGGTTTGACCTTAAACTCGGGGATACTGACGGTACCGGCAGGAACGGCTGCGGCACCGACGGTTAATTTTACGAGTAGTACGACAACAGGTTTATCCTGTGCCACAGTGAATCAATTATCGTTAGATACCAATGGTGCTGAACGCATGAATATATCAGCAACCGGTACGGTGACGATTAATGGATTGAGTACGGCAGGTGTGGTGCATAATAGTGCTGCAGGTGCTTTAAGTACATCATTGATAGTGAATGCTGACGTGGATCCTGCTGCGGCAATTGTTGATACAAAGTTAGCGACCATTAGTACTGCCGGTAAAGTTTCTAACTCGGCAACGACGGCAACGAGTGCAAATACGGCAAATGCAATTGTTGCTCGTGATGGCTCAGGAAACTTTAGTGCGGGGACTATTTCAGCGAATTTAACGGCTTCTGCAGGAACGGCTGCAGCGCCATCTATTAATTTTACAGGAGTAAGTACTGGTACCGGATTATCGTGTGCCACCGCTAACCAATTATCGTTAGATACCAATGGTGCTGAACGCATGAATATATCAGCAACCGGTACGGTGACGATTAATGGATTGAGTACGGCAGGTGTGGTGCATAATAGTGCTGCAGGTGCTTTAAGTACATCATTGATAGTGAATGCTGACGTGGATCCTGCTGCGGCAATTGTTGATACAAAGTTAGCGACCATTAGTACTGCCGGTAAAGTTTCTAACTCGGCAACGACGGCAACGAGTGCAAATACGGCAAATGCAATTGTTGCACGTGATGGCTCAGGAAACTTTAGTGCGGGGACTATTTCAGCTAGTGTAACGGCTCCAGCAGGAACGGCGGCAGCGCCATCAATTA
>CAYQJQ010000005.1:99366-105078 GCA_964417975.1 uncultured Pseudomonadota bacterium
GATTGAGTACGGCAGGTGTGGTGCATAATAGTGCTGCAGGTGCTTTAAGTACATCGTTGATAGTGAATGCTGACGTGGACCCTGCTGCGGCAATCGTTGATACAAAGTTAGCAACGATTAGTACGGCTAATAAGGTTGCTAATTCGGCAACGACGGCAACGAGCACAAATACAGCAAGTGCCATCGTTGCTCGTGATGGCTCAGGAAACTTTAGTGCGGGTACTATTTCAGCTAGTGTAACGGCTCCAGCAGGAACGGCGGCAGCGCCATCGATTAATTTTACCGGCAGTACGACAACTGGATTTTCCTGTGCTACCGTGAATCAATTATCTTTTGATACTGCTGGTGTTGAGCGTATGAATATTTCACCAACCGGTACGGTAACTATCAATGGGTTGAGCACGGCGGGAGTGGTGCATAACAGTGCTGCAGGTGCTTTAAGTACATCGTTGATTGTTAATGCGGATGTGGATCCTGCAGCAGCAATTGTGGATACAAAGTTAGCGACCATTAGTACTGCCGGTAAAGTTTCTAACTCGGCAACCACGGCAACGAGTGCGAATACAGCGAATGCGATTGTTGCGCGTGATGCTTCCGGTAATTTTAGTGCTGGTACCGTAAGCGTCAGTACCTTAAATACTTCGCAACAAATTATTTTTAGTGGTGGTAGTACGAGTTTATTAGGAATACAAATGGCAGGTCAAAATTCAGGATTTTATACCGCTGGAGGAACAACCTTTGGGTGGAAGGTAAATGGGAATGTTAAATTGTTTACTGATGGCGGTACCATGTTCGTGTATGGGGCGCCATTGTATTTGACTGGTACTGGTGCTGATATCCGTGCAGTTTTGGTTGCTGGTCCAGCATCATTAGAATTATCTCAAACTAAGGCTACCGTTAACGTGCCATTTAAAATGCAATCGTTGGAAATATTACCCGGCAATGGTGAAGGTGGTTACATGAATGTCAATATCACTAACGGTGGTACAATTACGACTACGAGTAGCACAAGAATTTTGGTTATTAATAACAATACTGGTGGGGTAGCAAATTGTACCGTAGTATTTCCTGGTTCTCCAAGTGATGGACAATTGTTTACTATACTGTGCACATCTACACAATATTACATTGGTGTTAGTAATAATGGTAATGGAAAGAACATTTATACATCGGCAGTAAGCGGCATCGTTGGTGTAGTGCAATTTACTCCAGCAGCTACTGTTGTAGATTATGGACAGCCTTATTCCTTAAACTCTGTTACCTACTATTTTAACGGCGTTAACAATACCTGGTACCCAATTTATCGCGGATAAATCGATAACGATTTTATATGAACATAGGATTTTGTTGCGGAAATTGTCTTTCTATTTTCAATTCATATACTCTTTTCCAGAATTTGACTTTAGTCGGTAATTATTTTAATACATACTTGACTGAAGCGCCTTGGAATATCCTTTATATAATAATTCAGGGGTAAGAGAGTATAGTCGTCTAATAAAGAGAGTAGACAATGAAGCTAATAAATCAATTGAGGTTTTTTTATGTCTTTTTATTACTTTTTTCGGGAAAACTGTCTGCTGCACCTCGAAGTCAAACTGATCCTATTTATATAGTTCCTGTCAGAAGTGATTTGACGGTTACCGGTAATCTATTAGTTTCTGGTAACATAGTATTTGGTGGGTCCTTAGTTGGCAATACGGGGAGTGGTTCATCGGTAAGCTATGTACCTATGGATGATAATGGTAATGCTATTACGAATGGTATTAGTAAAAATGGTATTATCACCAGTTGGCCTACTACGGCTGGTACCTTAGGAACCGTATTGACCAGTGATGGTTTAGGTGGCCTTGTATGGGGTGCTGGCGGTGGTGGGGGATCAGGAAATGTTTCTACTGCATTACCGTTCACGGTGCTCAATAGAATTATCACTACTGATACAGTTGTTAGTTCTACTAATGTTAAGCAATCTGGTATTACGATTGATACAAGTGATAACATTTTAGGTGTTAATTCATTAACAGCAAATCTTATTACTGCACCGCTGACGGGAAATGTGACCGGTAATCTTTTTGGTAATGCTACTTCTGCAACTACTGCAACTACGGCAGGCAGTGCTACTAATTTTACTGGATCATTGACTGGTGATGTAACCGGTACGCAATCAGCAACGGTGGTTAATGTAGTTGGAGGACAGACAGCAGCGAATGTTGCCGCTGGTACAATAGCAGCAAATGGTGCAACAAACAATAATACGCCAAGTACGATAGTCAAGCGTGATGCCTCTGGAAATTTTACTGCTGGTACGATTACGGCTAATTTAAATGGTAATGCAACTACAGCAAACAGCTCCGGTAGTTTTAGTGGCAGTTTGTCAGGCGATGTAACGGGTACACAAAGTGCCACGGTCGTGAGTACTGTTGGTGGCGTGACGGCGGCTAACGTTGCTAGTGGGGCAACTGCAGCAAATGCAGCAACCAATAACAATACAGCAAGCACGATAGTCAAACGTGATGCGTCAGGAAATTTTACCGCTGGTACTATTACTGCAAATTTGAATGGTAATGCAACGACAGCTACCAGTGCAACAACGGCAGGCAGTGCTACTAATTTCACGGGATCATTGACTGGTGACGTTACTGGTATACAGTCAGCTACGGTTGTTAGTACGGTTGGTGGTGTGACAGCAGCCAATGTAGCTAGTGGGGCAAATGCAGCAAATACAGCAACAAATAACAATATGGCAAGTACTATAGTCAAGCGTGATGCTTCGGGTAACTTTAGTACAAACATGATTACACTTGCCGGTACGATATCTAATCCGACCGATGCAGCAACAAAGAGTTATGTCGATAATGCGGTAGCGACTGGCTTTACCGTTCATACACCGGCAGTGGCTCTTAGTACAACTAATATTACATCATTGAGTGGTGGAACGACGATTGATGGGGTAGCAGTTACCACTGGTGATCGTGTGTTGCTGAATGGTCAAACAAACCCGGTTGAAAATGGGTTATGGGTAGTGCAAAGTGGCACATGGACACGACCAACTGATTTTGCAAATGGTACCGTAGCTGGGAGTGCCTATGTATTGGTTACTTCGGGTACAACAAATGGTGGCTCAAGTTGGGTATGTAACACACCGACGGCAGTTATTAATACTGATCCAATTACCTTTGCGTTATTTTCAGTTCCCGATCAAACAACGGGTGCAAACGTAGGTACGGGTGCTGGCCAGGTATTTAGAGATAAAACGGGCAATACGCTGAACTTTAAAACCACTGCAGCCGGTACACATATGGTGGTTACGAATAATCCAAATGAGATTACGTTGTCGACCGATGCAACTAACAATAATACTGCAAGTACTATTGTGGCACGTGACGCTTTCGGTAATTTTAGTGCCGGTACTATTACTGCAAACTTAAATGGTAATGCAACGACGGCAACTAGTTCAACTGGTTTTAGTGGTAGTTTATCCGGTGATGTTACTGGTACACAAACTGCAACGGTGGTCAGTACTGTTGGTGGTGTAGCAGCGGTAAATATTGCCAGCGGGGCGACTGCAGCAAATAATGCCGTCTCGACAGGAACGCCTAATACAATAGTGAAGCGAGATTCCTCAGGTAATTTTAGTGCCGGTACTATTACGGCAAATTTAACGGGTAATGTAACCGGAAATTTAACTGGCACGGCAACAAATGCAACCAATGCAGTCAACGCAACAAATGCTACGAATTCCACTAATTTTACAGGGCCATTAAATGGTGATGTGATAGGATCTCAAACAGCAACGGTCGTAAGTACCGTTGGTGGACAATCTGCTGCTAATATTGCTGCAGCGACGGTGCTTTCAAATGCGGCAACGAGTAATAATACAGCTTCAACAATAGTAAAACGTGATTCTTCAGGCAATTTTAGTGCTGGGATGGTTACTGCGAATTTAACTGGTAATGTTACCGGAAATCTGAATGGTAATGCAACAACAGCGACAAGCGCTGCTACTGCCACAACGGCAGGTAGTGCAACAAACTTTACTGGATCATTAACCGGCGATGTTACTGGTACACAAAGTGCAACGGTAGTGAGTTTGGTTGGTGGCGTGACTGCAGCAAATGTTGCCAGTGGTGCAAATGCAGCAAATGCAGCAACATCGGCAAATACTGCAAGTACCATAGTTAAACGGGATGCCTCAGGTAACTTTAGTGCTGGTACGATTACGGCAAGTTTGGTTGGAAATGTAACCGGATCGGCATCTTTGAATGTACTGAAAGCAGGCGATACGATGACTGGCAGTTTGACGTTGCCAGCAGGTACAGCGGCATTACCGTCACTGAATTTCACCGGAAGTTCGACAACAGGACTGTCTTGTGCTACTACCGATCAGTTATCGTTTGATACCGCTGGTGCTGAACGGATGAATATTTCGCCGACGGGTACGGTAACCATTAATGGATTTGGTACGGCAGGTGTTGTACATAATGCAGCATCTGGTGTACTCAGTTCATCATTAATTATCAATGCTGACGTTGATCCGGCTGCCGCCATTGTGGATACAAAATTAGCGACTATTTCGACGGCAGGCAAAGTTTCAAACTCAGCAACAACGGCAACCAGTGCAAATAATCCAAGTACGATAGTATTGCGTGATAGTTCAGGTAACTTTAGTGCCGGAACGATTACGGCAAACTTGAATGGTAATGCAACAACGGCAACTAGCTCCGGTAGTTTTAGTGGCAGTTTATCGGGCGATGTAACGGGTACACAAAGTGCCACGGTCGTAAGTACGGTTGGTGGCGTGACGGCGGCTAACGTTGCAAGTGGGGCAACGGCAGCAAATAATGCAACGTCAACAAATACGGCAAGTACTATAGTTGCACGAGACGCTTCCGGTAACTTTAGTGCTGGAACGATAACAGCAAACTTGACGGGTAACGTTACTGGAAATCTGAGCGGTAATGCGACGACGGCCACAACCGCTGGCAGCGCTACCAATTTTACGGGTTCGCTCAGTGGTAATGTTACTGGCACACAAAGTGCAACCGTGGTTAGCACCGTTGGTGGTCAAACGGCAACCAACGTTGCAGCAGCAACGGTACTAGCAAATAGTTCTACCAGTTCAAATACGCCAAGTACTCTTGTACGTCGTGACGGGTCAGGTAACTTTAGTGCAGGAACTATTACCGCAAATTTAACGGGTAATGTTACTGGAAATTTAACGGGTAATGCAACGACAGCAACGAGTGCTACAACGGCAGGTAGTGCAACTAATTTCACCGGATCATTATCTGGTGATGTTACGGGTACACAGTCAGCGACGGTTGTAAGTGCCGTTGGTGGTGTGAGTGCGGCAAATGTGGCTAGTGGTGCAACGGCAGCCAACAATGCAACAAGCAATAATACAGCAAGTACGATTGTGTTACGTGATGCATCAGGCAACTTTAGTACTAATATGATTACGCTTGCCGGTACGGTTGCAAATCCGACCGATGCAGCAACAAAAAGTTATGTTGATAATGCAGTATCTACTGGTTTTACGGTACATGCACCTGCAGTTGCTCTTAGTACGAGTAATATTGCATTATTGAGTGGTGGAACGACGATTGATGGGGTAACAGTTACCACTGGTGATCGTGTGTTACTCAATGGTCAAACCAACACGGTTGAAAATGGATTATGGGTAGTGCAAAGTGGTGCATGGACACGACCAGCTGA
>CAYQJQ010000006.1:0-101054 GCA_964417975.1 uncultured Pseudomonadota bacterium
TAAATTTGCAAGATCATCTTGATAAATTACCATTATGGTATGCGATTAACTACAATCGTGTAGAAATAGTTGCGTTGCTTATTGCTGCTAAGGTAGATGTTAATGCATTATTTAGTAATAAGAGGCATACACCATTAACGTTAGCTATACAAAAGGGTGAAGTTGAAATAGTGAAGATGTTAATTGCAGCCGGTGCTGATGTTAGCTTGATGTATGATAAGTACTATTATTCTCCTTTAGTGGTGGCCGTTGTGTATGGTCAGGTAGAAATAGTGAAGATCCTGATTGCAGCACACGCTGATGTGAATCAATTATGTTGCAATAGTGAAGTTAACGCTTTGAATAATGCGATAGCGAATGGTGATTTAGAAATAGTACAGCTGTTGATTGCAGCAGGCGCTGATGTCAATCTAATAGCGAGAAATACAGATGATAATGGTTTGTATTCCCTCAGGAAAAGTCCGTTGTATCGTGCAAGTGAAATTGGTCAGGTAGCAATAGTCAAGGAATTACTTGCAGCTGGTGCTGATTTATCTATTGGTAGTTATGATTATTCTCCATTAACTATAGCAAGTGAAAAAGGACATCTAGAGGTAGTTAAAACTCTCATTTCTTATTTGAAACCGGCTAATGAAATTACCCAAAAAATGTACAATGAGGCATTGAGTAATGCGGTAAAAAAAGAACAGGTGACAATAGCAAAAGAATTAATTGCAGCGGGTGCACAGGTTACGCATATTGAAGGGTATTATCTTTTCAATCAGAATTATGAGATGTTTGATCTATTAATTTCGTCTGCTGCGGCTGCCAACCAAAAGTCATACATTAATTCATTATTACATGAAGTTTGTCAAAAGGGTAGACCTGAAATGGTTAAAGTATTGATTGCCCATGGTGCCGATCTTAACTCCCTTAATGCTGATGGCCGTACGCCATTGCACGTAGCCCTTGCTTATAATAGAACTGAAATAGTAAAACTGCTCATTGATGCGGGAGTTGATGTAAATAGACGCGAAGAAGATCAAGATGGACGAACTCCATTGTATTACGCAATTGCTAAAGAAAATTTTGAGAATGTTAAATTACTGATTGCAGCGGGTGCTGATGTGAACCAGTATATTGATAGCTCTTTTGAGGCTGAAACTCCATTGTATATGGCAAGCAAACGTAATTGTCCTGAAATAGTTAAGGTGCTTATTGCCGCGGGCGCAGACGTGAATACTGGTGGTAAGTTTTCTGCATATACCCCACTATATATTGCAAGTTCAAGAGGCTATGTTGCAACGGTAGAAACATTGATCAAGGGTGGTGCAGATATTAATAAAGGCGGTGCTCCATTGGTTGGCCTCAGTCCACTCGGTATTGCACAAGCTAACAATCAGTATGAAGTGGTACGAATACTGAAAGCTGCTGGTGCAAAAGAGAATATGTTTAGCAAATTAAAAGTAGGATTGACGCGTAATCCTGAGATATTCCCAGCTCTACTAGCGTCAATTTATATCGCAGGAGCGGCATATATACTATCAGATATAAATTCTACAGTTCTTTCATCTCACCTTGATAGTGGTTTCAAAAGTATGGTCAAATCAGGTAAAGATGCGGTAAAATACCTGATTAATGTCGTTAAAACGGCGTAAATTAGGCTGATGAGAATTATTAACCGCAGAGGTTAAGGTAATATGGTTATAAATCGGGTAGGGTGTTAAAATCTTACCCGGTTTTTTTATGAATGATAATTTTCCTGGTTTTGTATTAAAAATACCGCTCAGGTAGGCCCTTTGACATAAAAATCTAATCTGTTAAGATAAAAGTAATAGGTTATATTTTATCTTACAATAAATGCGGTTTTTAATGGTCAAGTATACTAGATATTTATATATGTTACTGAGTCTGTGTGCCGGCTTATCCGTCGCGCCCCAAATACAGACATCCGAACTCACCAAAGCGTCAGTATCTATTTCAGTTGAAGCCCAAACAGATGCTATCGTTTATGAGAAGAAACATGAGTATCCCTTGCACGCTGCCTGTGCGTTGGGTGATGTAGAAACGGTACGTTCTTTATTAGCTACTCAAAGTGTCAATGTAAATTTGCAAGATCATCTTGATAAATTACCATTATGGTATGCGATTAACTACAACCGTGTAGAGATAGTTGCGTTGCTTATTGCTGCTAAGGTAGATGTTAATGCATTATTTAGTAATGATAGACATACAGCATTAACCTTAGCCATAGCAAAAGGTGAAGTTGACATCGTGAGGATGTTGATTGCAGCAGGTGCACATGTCAACAGAATATATAATGATAGTTTCAAGTATTCGCCTTTAGTGTTTGCCATTATGTATGGCCAGGTCGAAATAGTGCAGCTGCTCATTGCAGCACACGCTGATGTGAATCAGCTCTGTCTCGGTGACTCTTTATCTCCTCTGCATGCTGCTATAGAATATGGTTCTTTAGAAATGGTGAAGCTGTTGATTGCGTCGGGTGCTGATGTCAATCTAAATTTAATGTGTCAGCTGTATAGTTGGCCTGAGTTTTCTAATACTCCATTATATTCTGCGAGTGACAGGGGGCATGTAGAAATAGTTAAGGAATTGCTTGCAGCTGGTGCGGATGTACATATTTCTGCACTGGATATAGCAAGTAAAAATGGACATTTGGAGGTAGTGAAAACCCTCATTGCTTATTTGAAAAAAACAAATCAAACTACGCAGACAATCTATAATAAGGCATTGTTTAATGCTGCAGTAGGAGGTTTCGTACAAATAGCTAAAGAATTAATTGCAGCAGGAGCACAGGTTACCTGTCTTGAAAACTTATGGTACTATAATTTTTCCGGTCAGAATCATGAAATGTTTGATCTATTAATTTCATCTGCTGCTAGTGCCAACCAAAAGGCATACATTAATTCATTATTACATGATGTTTGCTGTCACTATGTTTCTCGAGCGGGTACCCCTGAAATGGTTAAAGTATTGATTACCCATGGTGCCGATCTGAATTCTCTCGATGATTTAGGCCGTACGCCACTACATGTAGCCGTTGCTTACCATAGCACTGAAATAGTAAAACTGCTCATTGATGCAGGGGCTGATATCAACAGACGCGAAGAATTTCAAGGTGGACGAACATCATTGTATTACGCAATTGATAGAGAAAATCTTGAGAATGTTAAATTATTGATTGCAGCGGGTGCTGATGTAAATCAGTACGTTAATACCTCATGTTATGCTGAAACTCCGTTGTGTATGGCAATCAAACGTAATTGTCCTGAAATAGTTACGGTGCTTATTGCCGCGGGCGCAGACGTGAATCAGTACGTTAATACCTCATGTTATGCTGAAACTCCGTTGTATATGGCGAGCAGAAATAATTTGACTGAAATAGTTACGGTGCTTATTGCCGCGGGTGCACAGGTTAATAATGGTGGTACGTGTGGTTATACCCCATTGTATATTGCAAGTTCAATAGGCTATGTTGCAACAATAGAAGCATTGATCAAGGGTGGTGCAGATATTAATAAAGGCGGTGCTCCATTGGTTGGTCTCAGTCCACTCGGTATTGCACAAGCCAAAAATCAGTATGAAGTGGTACGAATACTGAAAGCTGCTGGTGCAAAAGAGAATATGTTTAGCAAATTAAAAGTAGGATTGACGCGTAATCCTGAGATATTCCCAGCTCTACTAGCGTCAATTTATATCGCAGGAGCGGCATATATACTATCAGATATAAATTCTACAGTTCTTTCATCTCACCTTGATAGTGGTTTCAAAAGTATGGTCAAATCAGGTAAAGATGCGATAAGATACCTGATTAATGTCGTTAAAACGGCGTAAATTAGGCTGATGAAAATTATTAACTGCATAGGTTGATGTAATATGGTTATAAACCGGGTAGGGTTTTAAAATCTTACCCGGTTTTTTACTTATCATTCTTCAAATTTGTGGTTGGGAAATAGCAGTGTTGATATACATTTATCCGTTTTTTGGTACCATATATACATCTATTTTAGGGTTATTTATATTCTTTTTTTTGAAATTATTTTTATGAATTTTGCAGTCTTTTTATGTATATGGGGTATGGTTACCTGTGTTTATACGAACAGTAGTAATAGCGAAGTGGTAAATACTGGTCATCCGCATGTTAAAATGACGTTTTGGAATGCGCAAAAAAAGGGTGCAAATATGTTTAATATGCATATTGATCCTGAAGATATACGTGCCGCTAAGCGATATGGAATACAGTTTTTACGTATAGCCTTCGATAAATTTCCAAGTGTCAATAGAGATTTTTTGATTGGTAATGCTGATGAGTACAGTGGATTAGCGCCTCAAGATCTTGAACAGGTGAAAAAGGTATTAGCTATATGTACGCAAGAACAGATGCCGGTAGTAATTACGGTATTGAGTTTGCCTGGCTCACGTTGGCGTCAACATAATGATTTTAATGATGATCTTCGGTTATGGATGGATGCAACATATCAACAGGAAGCAGTACTTTTTTGGCAGGACTTTGCGCGTGAATTCAACGAGTATTCTATTATTGTTGGTTATAATATTTTAAATGAACCACATCCTGAAAAAATGTATGACAAGGATTGTGTTTACAACGATCACAATCTCGTAATAGTTCATAAAATACTGTCAAATTTTTATAATGCCGTAATATCTGGTATACGTTCCTATGACAAAAATACTCCAATTATAGTAGATAGTTTTTGTTATGCCGATCCGCAATCATTTGCTTATTTGACGCCGTATACAGATCCTGCAGTGCTGTATTCTTTTCATATGTATGAACCATATTGTTATACCAATTTTGCTTCCAATAAAGGTAAATGGAAATATCCTGGGGTTATTAATGGCTCTTACTGGGATAAAGAAGCATTAGCGTTGTACATGAATGCGGTGCATGATTTTCAGAAGAGCTATAACATTCCTTCAGAACGTATTATTGTAGGTGAATTTGGTTGCAACCGCAAAACAAGTGGGATTGAATATTATTTTACTGATTTAATAGCCTTATTTAATCAGTATGGGTGGCATTGGGCTTTTTATGCATTTCGCGAAGAATGGGATGGCATGGATTATGAGCGAGGTACTAATCCTGTACCCAGTATGGACAGAAATAGTAATCAATTGCCATTTTCTATTTTGAGTGATGCATTTTAATTAATCAACAGTTTTGATACTTTTTTAGTTCGTTTATATTACTGGGTTTTGATTAGGTATGTAAGCATTCTTTTACATTAAATATAAAATAGATTACACTGTCTACGTGATACTTTAGACATTGTTCACATGATATGTACCATGCTGGAGAGGTGGCAGAGCGGTTGAATGCGGCGGCCTCGAAAACCGTTGTCTCGCAAAAAACGGGACCGTGGGTTCAATTCCCACCCTCTCCACCAGTTTGAATTGTGTATTGTTTAGCCGTAACGCTCTCCCCTCGCTTGCGTGCTCATTTTTTAATAAAGTATGCGGTTACCTTATTTGTTGATGGTGTACGTTCTCTTGTGCCACTTGTATATCCCTAAACCGTTCATTTTTTCTGCCATGATCATTGAATGAGCGTGAGCCGTTATGGTATCATGAAAGCGACATCGTTATCCGTTGAGAAAGGGTAAAATAATGAGTATATGGTATTCATTTGAGTTTATCGGTGCAGTTGGATGCCTGATATGCGGTATGCTCTCTGGGTATTGGGCGCATGCGGGTGGTTCGGCATGGTACTGGAGTTTGAAAAAGGCGCCATTGAATCCGCCAGATTGGATTTTTGGTCCGGTGTGGACGCTTCTGTACCTTATGATGGGGACTGCCTTAGGTATACTGGTGCGTGATTATCCAGCAACTAAGCTTGCCCTGGTATTTTTTTGTCTTCAATTTTTTTGCAATCTCATATGGTCAGCGCTGTTTTTCAGATGGCATCGGCCTGATTTGGCATTATATGATATCATTGCGCTGCTCATCTTTTTGTTGCTCGTATGTTTTATGATGCGGAATTCTCCCATCGTTCTGGTGCTCCTTGTACCATATGTTATCTGGACGAGTTTTGCGCTATTATTGAATGCCTATATTGTTGTAAAAAATTGAAATTTTTAATTTCTATTTTTCTTTAATACATCGTTTTACTTATAAAGTATCACCTATTTTTTCGTATTATTGGGTATTGTAGTACACTATCAGTAGATTTTGATTTAGTAGCGCATGAGTTGTGTCTTTCATGGCAATATGGTGAAGGAGCGTAGGGTGTTATTGATATGATACTCATTATTGATGGTTATAATGTTTTGAAACAGCATGGTGCGCATCGTGGTACTGAGCGTGATAGGGATCAGTTTATCGTGTTATTGCAGAAGTATGCTCGCGTTAAGGGGCATGCAATTACCGTCGTCTTTGATGGTGGTGCTACCTCATGGCCGGAAAAGCAGATGCGTATGGGTATGAGTATTGTGTATGCAGGAACGGCATCAACGGCAGATACCTATATTAAACGTATATTATATGAGGTACAACATCAGGAAGTATTACTGATTACAACAGATCGTGCATTAAATCATGCAGCTGACGACTATGGTATTCCGTCCCTTGATTCTGCCGATTTTATAACTATCCTCAATGATGTAATTGCTGCGGGGGGTTCGGTGCCAAAACATGATCATGATATACGTAAAACAACCCAATCAGTGTGTCATGAATTAGACGAACTGATGCGCTTGTCAGTAAAAAATGTATCACCTAAAGATAGTGATTGTCATCATAGGCCCGCTACCCATAGTATTACCTCTGGTTCTCTACGTCTGACGAAACATGAAAAAAAGTTGGTTCGTCTTTTGCGTAAATTATGAGATAGTGCAATGAGCTTTTTCTGATCTTTCCTATCAGATGATTTTATCATTAAAATGATATGACGAGTCGCAATACACTATTAATTCCTTGCGGGCGATTTTGTGCATCACATTCTGCGTAAATATTGGCAAATAGATAAAAATGTTTTTTAAAGTGGTACATGCCACCGCCACCAATGCCCAGTACGCGTTCCTTACTATTGGGAATAACCTTACCAGAAAGACGATTGTTATGAACCTGTTTTAGAAAATAGCCGTTAATACCAAGCCACAAATTGTGGTAGTATTCATAGGCGGCAGAAAAATTTAGGTATATTGCATCACCAGGGTGAATATGTGTTTTCCTGTTTTCATTGAATGCATGTACATAATGTAATCGCCATGAAAGTGCGCAATGCTTACTTGCAAAAAAGGTCACTGCCCAATAGGGAGTGATCGTCCAGTAACCAAGGCCAGGGGTAATTTCGGTCAGCGATCCGGTTCTACCTACGGGAAACGTAAACCCTAGATTGATACGATTAATAAAAATAGGTCGTTCTTTATAAAAAACGGGCAAAAATTGTAAAAAACAGGCAAAACCAAGATCGCCAAATCCTGCCTGTTTGCTGACAACGTTCAAGACATTTGGCTCTAAGGTTGAATAAAGGATGATAGGAAAACCAACGCCAACACCAGGCATGGCTTGGATGATCACCCGATTGAATTGATAGGTAGCCTGTAAAATGGTAGCAAGGGACGTTAGGCGTGGTGCAGCAGTATTGGGTATGAGTGGATCACCCCATCTATCATGGTAGGTGTCCGTAGTGTAGCAGCGAAGGTACGTTTCTTGGTACCATCCCGGGGAAGGGCGAATGGGTCCACCGTCCAGGAAGCTGGTGAGTCCTAAATTGGTGCCCGACATCCGATATGCCTCTATTGAGCATGAGCACAAACTGAGTATGAGGGAAAGCAAAACAAATAAAAACATACAGTGATCACTTTTATGGGTTATGTCTTTCTGAACATAGCTGTTTTTTAAGGATCTGTGCAAGATGTTATTTGTTTGCTTGTCAAAAATGCCTGGGAGGCTATGCTAATATGTATATTTTATAACATATACGTTGATGTACCATGGAATCTATTTTATATCAAAAACAATACTCATTAGCTGAAGTGCAAGATATTGCCCAGTACCTTGCCACTATCTTGCGCACCGTTTCGTACATGACCTTTGAAGGTTCGTTAGGAGCAGGTAAAACGACGCTTATTCGCGAAATGTTACGTGAATATGGGGTTTCTGATCTGGTAACCAGTCCAACCTATACCTACCTGAATATCTATCATGATACCGATGGAATGCCGATCTATCACTTTGACCTATACCGCTTAAAAAATAGAGCGGATTTTCTTTCAGCGGGGTTTGATGAATACCTTCATGAACCTCATGCAAAAGTCTTGCTCGAGTGGCCAGAATACATGCTTTCATTATTACCGCCACAAAAAACAGCGCAGGTTTCTATTGATTATGGCGACCAATCTGAGCTGAGGACCATTACTGTTACCCATTACCGGTGATCGCGCGAGTTAATTCACATCTGTGTAAACCAATATTAATAGTATTATGTGTCGAGTGATTTTAGTGAGGGAGGCCTATTTTGCAGAATTTTTTTTGACCGTTACGTGTCAAAAATGGTTCTAGATTAATAACCATAACGCTAATGTTGTCGGTGCTGCCTTTGCCGAAGGCAGTATTGCGTAAGATTCGAGCAGCTTGTTTATAGTTGCCTGGAGCGGTGGTAAGTGAATTATTGATTATGTTCACGGCTTCCTGATTATTGATTACATCCCATACACCGTCACATGCAAGTATTAAAAAAGAATCAGTACGGTCAAGTTTTTTAGTTACAATTTCTGGTGTTTGTATAACGTATGGTTCATATGATTTATCACCGAATGCACGTGAAACGGCTAATCCTCCTACGCGTTTGTTTGCGACGCGTGCAACTCCAAACGGAAATCCACCAACAACTTTCCCACCGATTTTTTCTATGCGTTCTATTTCGTCAGGTCTGTCCGGTTTATGGTCAGATGATGCAAGCGTTACGGTATTACCGGATGCAAGTATAGCTCGTGAATCGCCAATGTGCGCAATGAAAAGAGAGTTATTATGTATTAACGCAACTACCGCGGTACTACCTTGGCATTCCGCAATAGTATGAGGGATATTCTTCTGGGTACTTTTGAACGCATCTTGTATTACGTTTTCCACCGTAGTTGCTTCGGTTGCGATGTTGCGTGTATTGTTTAATGCGCCAAGGTGGGTGTGTAAGGTACGAGCAACGAAACTTGAGACATCTTTACCTCCATGACCATCATATAGGCCAAAAAACGCATAATCGGGCGTAATAGCAACCGCATATGCATCTTCCATGGTAGGTCGTTTCCCCCGCATTTCGGCGATACCAATAGGTGTCTGTGCATGGACCAATGAAAGTATCGGTGCAATTAAAAATATGGTTATTTTACCAAGTTTATTGACTGTTTTTCCTTAATAATTGTTATGCTCGTTAAGATCTTTTTTCAGTTTAACATATTTACGTATTTAAAAGAATGGTTTTTTACATGATTGAGGGTATCTAAAATCGCAAGAAAAAAGCGGCATACCAAACGTATGCCGCATGAATGCTTGTTTAATTATTATTTTTGATGTCTTCTGTTAAGCATATTATTTAGTTCAGCTATCTGGTAAGCATTTTTAACACATGAAATACCCGGTTTCAATAGATAGGTATACTGTTTTACTGATCCATCTTCATGTACGAGGGTGTCCATCTGGTAATTAGCAATATGGGTATTGATGTCAGCTAATCCAAGCGGTGAGGGAAAATGCGTTGCAATCATCGTTATACAGGTAGTTGGATAGGTGTGTGTCAATTCATTGACTGCTTGGGTAGTAAGATTATCACCCTGTTCAGGCGTCGTGCTCCTGAAAAGCTCATCTAATGTTACAAAAACATAGCCACCAGTTTTATGCACCTTTTGAATCTCGGTGATCATTTTTTTTACGTTATCAACCTCTGCCTGATAGCCAGAAACCTTTGCTATAATATTGTCAGCGACATTTCGGTGTGAAATAAGTTTATCAAAAGGGGTCACAATAAATTCTGTAGCTGGAGCAATACCGAATGTTTGTGCCAACAAGGCAGCATACATGATGCCATTAATACTGGTTGATTTACCGCCCGTATTCGGGCCGTTGACGACAATGGTAGTGATGCCATCTTTGCTGTCTGGTCGGGTACCTATTTCTAGGGTATTTAAAACTGGTTTAGCAAGGAATGGATTAAAAAAGTTTGTTGCTTTGATGTACGGAGCTGTACTATCGTTGATGTAGGTTGCAAAACAATACGGGTTATTTTGATGATCAGTAGTCTTCATTTTGTGCGCAATAGCCAGGTAGGTATCGAGTTCACCAAGTGCCTTGAGCGCTGGAATGAGTGCATGTATAACCTCTGTGCTTTGCAGTAAATTAACCGCCTGTATGGCCCTTCCCATATATGAAAATGCAGAAGGGTCGCCGCTAAAGGTGTTCTTCTTGAGTACAGAAATAAGTTCTGTCAGCTCTTTGTTGGTATTTTTTTCTAGGTTGAGGTTACCTAGAGTTGGTAACAGTTCAGTGAAGTTATGTTTTTCCAAAATAACAAACAGTTTTTGAATGGTACCCAAAAACTGTGCATTATCGATAGCTATTTTTTGTAGTGTTCTGTGGAGCGTATTGAGGTTAATCGTTCCCATAGTGCCAAATGTACTTACTGCTGAAGATCCTGCTAGAGCGATCGCTTTTCCTGTTGTATTACTCATTGTGGACGCGATATTATTCACTATTATGTTCGGTATTACGTATGAATCAATTTTTACCTGACTGAGCATGCCTCCTATTGCACCTGCTATGATACTGCGAATAAGTTCCCGGGATGGCTGCCAGCCTTTTAGTAATTTTGTAATGCACCATGGTGCAAGTGGTATGCAACTTATTGGTAATGCATATATGCTGAATATATATAGTTCAGCAAATTTTGGTGAATAGTTAAGGCGCGTAAATGGCCACCAAGTAAATTGCCAATTGTTTTTATTGATAAGCGTTTTGACAAAAGGATGGTCGGTGGAACAGAACATGAAGGCAGCATCGTACGCATTAATCTGTTGCATGAGATCGGTGACCTGTTGAGCAAATACCTCATCCTGCAGTAGGTTTTTGATGATTGCTTGTCGCGCATGCAGTGTTGCAAGGTCCTTTGTCGGCTCGGTTACGATCTCTGTGCACTGTTTTCTTCCCCATGCCGTTTTCAGTAGAGAGGTATCGTGATCCTTGAAAAAACAATCGACCAAGTGACCTGTACTGCTATCTTTACCATGATGAGCGAGGAGTTCATTGGTGATGATAAAGTCCGTATCTATGATGCTGTGATCATCAACAGTATTATTTTCTGTAGTTGATTTTGGTTTTTCTGGAGCAAGAAGCGTAAAAACATATACCTCTTTTTCAGCTTTGCTTAACTGAGGAATAGCTAAGGTATATTTATTGCCAAAAAAGAACTCAACGGTAGATCCAAACAGGCTTGTATGCTCTGGTTTTGGTAGATCGGGTGTCACTAATTGGGGTGGTTTTTGAAGGCCTCGGTGGGCAATTTTCCAGATATCGTATTGATTGATGGAATTAATTGCTACAAGGGGCATGATAGCCGCTAGAATGGCTGATGGTATGCAGCGGAATATTTTATTCATAGATAACCTTTATTTTACAATGAGTGATTGTTATGCTTCTCACTACGTATCCTGCTGATTAAATTTTTTACCTTTTGTACATTAGGCATGAGCGTTACTGGTATTGAATATATTCAGTTCCGTTGCTATTTGCTGAGCATTGTGTACTAACGAAACACCAGGCTCAAGTTTATAAGTGTACTCTTTAACGGATCCATCCTCATTCAAAACGGTACCCATACGGTAATTAGCGATATATGGGTTGGTGTTTGCAAGCGTACGTGGAGAGCTGAAATGGGTTGCAATCATTGTTATACAGGTGTTTGGATATTCTTGCGCTAGTTCATTGATCACCTGAGTAGTGAGATTATCGCCTTGCTCAGGAGTGGTGCTGCGAAATAGTTCATCAAGCGTGATAAATACATAACCCTTTCTATCTTGAGCTGTTTGAATGGTTTTAAACATCTGTTTTACGCTGTCCACTTCCGCTTGATAGCCTGAAGTGTCAGTGGTAATGTCATCCGCAACGTTGCGATGGCAAATGAGTTTATCAAAAGGGGTGAGGACAAAGGTTGTTGCTGGTGCAATTCCAACTGTTTGCGCTAACAAAATAGCGTATGTGATGCCATTAATGCTGGTTGATTTACCACCGGTGTTTGGACCGCTCAGAACAATCGTGCGTATGCCATTTTGTGTGTTCGGTAGTGTGCCTATTTCTATGCTATTTACTACTGGTTTGGTAAGGAATGGATTGAAAAAGTTAGTTGCCTGAATATATGGTGCAGTACTGTCATCAACATACGTGGCAAAACAATACGGTGTACCGGTTTTTTGAGACATTTTTATTTTGCGTGCGATAGCAAGGTACGTATCAAGTTCGCCGATTGCCTTGAGTAGCGGGACGAATGCTTTTTGTACCGATGGACGTTTTAATATATTTGCCGCTTGCACGACTCTGCCTAGGTAGGAAAATACGGAGGGGTCACCTGAAAACGTTGATGTGTTGAGTAGTGTGATGAGTTCTTGAAGTTCAGTATTCTTATGGGTGCTTAGATTGAGGTTGTTCAAGGCAGGTGATAGGGTTGTCAGATGATGAGTGTTAAGAAGATTAAACATATCTTGTGTCGTTGAGCATAAGCGGGCAGTATCCATCATCAGTTTCTGTATAGTTCTATATTGTGTATTGATCTTGATATATGCTGCTAAAAAAAGCGTACTCAGAGCTGAACCGGTTACTGAGACTGAACTCACGGTCAATGCATCGCGTAGTTGATTGCCACTTTTTGTTTTGCAAATCTGTTGTGCAGCGGTGCCCAGTCCTATACCGCCCAAAAGTATAAAAAGGTCTGATTGTATTATATCCCATTGGATCAATTTGGGTGAATTGTTGAATTTTTTCAATGGCCACGCTTTATATGTATAGTCTTTATTTAGCAGTAATTCTAGTACGAATTTGTGGTTGAGGTGGAATAATGATAATGCATTATCATATTCATTGATTTTACTCATGAGTACGGTTATCTGGTTAAATAAATCTTCATTGTCCAGTAGTTTTTTTATGATGATTTGGCGTGCCTTCAGGGTCTGAATATCGCTAATTGGTTCAGTTATGATTTCAGTACACTCTTTTCTGCCCCAAGAGGTTATCAAAAGTGGGGTGCCGTTATCGCTGAACATGGTATCGATAAAGTGGCCCTTAGTCGTATCTGGGCCATTATGCGCTACCAAATACGCTACCAAATCATTGTTGATGACAAACTCCGCATCTATAATCGTGTATCTATCTGACGTATCACTTGGTGTCTCGGGTGATGTTTGTGCCGGTGCCAAGAAAGAAAAGGCAACATCCTGTTTTGTTTCGCGGCTAAGTTCTGGAATGTCTAGTATAGATTTTTTACCGAAAAAGAAGGTGAAAAGCCTAGATGCCGCATCAGAGAAACTTTTCAATGTTTCCGGCTCTGGGTTCGGTTTTAGTACCGATTGTTCAATGCCATATGCAGCAATAGCATAAATCTGTTGTTTATATATTTCATCGTATGCCTCTGAGATTGCAAGGCAGGGTACTATAGTTAACAGTAAGAAATACCGTGGTATTGAAAATAGATTCACAAGATCCCCTTCTATTTTTAAGGTGTGTATATGGATAATTTAATCAATATAATTAATTATACCTAAGTTTATATTAAAAAAAAGGGGGTCTTGAGGCCAGTAAGCGAGGCGTTCTTTAAAAAACGCCTCATAATTACATGATTTTAGTTATTCACGCTAGCCATTCACTTTGCTGTAACTTTTTTGGGTATCCAACCTTGTCATATGCTTCCTGGAGCTCTGAAACTATCTGTTTAAATTCTGGAACGTATTTATATTGCAATTCTTTTGCCTCTTGCATGAATTCTTTTGATTTTTTGTTGCCGTGATATTTTTGAGCAATAGCGTCAAGGTCCGCTAAAAATTCAGGAGATTGCACTTTTTTGAACTCTTTTCGATATTTAACGCTAATTGGCATGATAGCGTCCATAAGTCTATCATGATTTTCAGTGCCCTCTTTCCATTGTTCATACAGTTTCTTTTTTTCTGAATCATTATCTATTGACGATACATGTTCGCTCATTACATTTGCACATGATTCAAGGCCATTCAGTGTTATTGTAGGCGTTGGTGCATTGGGTGCAGGTGAAATAATAATCGATGTCCCGTCGGTGTGTATTTTTACTGTTGCTCCTTCCTGAATATTGAGCAGTTCTAATATCGCTTTGTCTAATATTAATGCATTACTATTGCCATATTTAACGAGCTTTTTCAGCATAGGATTCCTTTTGTATTATTAGGTTAGTTGATCTAGTGCGCGTATTAGGAAATTATTGTTACATAAATAGCCTTCTTTTTTATGTTACTATTATACATTTTATATACATTATATTATACAATGTTATAACTATGTCAAAAAATAGTTTTGTCGTGAAATTACTGAAAAGAAAAAGCGGCATACAAAAATCGGTAATCTGTATGCCGCTTTTTATGATCAAATTTTATGTGGTAATTTTTAGTAGCAACGTTTTAGTTAAACATGTCGATTGCTTCTGACAATTGAGCAGCATTTCTGACTAGAGAAATACCAGGCTCTAATGTATACGTATACTGTTTGACTGAACCATCTTCGTGCAAAACGGTGCCCATACGGTAATTAGCTACGGCAGAATTCGTTTGTGCTAACTCGGTTGGCGATGGGAAATGCGTTGCAATAAGCGTGAGAGAAGAAGTGTTGTGATCACGTGCTAGGTGTTCTAGTACTTCTTTTGTAGCTGTATCACCTTGTTCTGGAGTGGTACTTCTAAATAGTTCATCTAGGGTGATAAATGTGTATCCCTGTGCTTCGTTTACTTGTTTCAAGGTTGAGAATATCTTTTTTACAGAAAGCTGTTCTGCTTGATACCCTGATTTTTCCTTTAGAACATCGTCGCTTACATTACGATGGGCTACAAGTTTGCTAAACGGGGTTATGATAAATTCGTGTGCTGGAGCAATACCGAATGTTTGCGCTAATAGAATAGCATAGGTAAGACCATTCATACTGGTAGATTTTCCACCGGCATTCGGTCCAGTTACTACTATTAAACTTGTACCGTCTGTAGCGCCTGGTTTTGTACCCATTTCGATGGAATTGAATACTGGTTTAGTGACAAAAGGGTTAAAGAAGTTGGTTGCCTTGATGTATGGTGCACTGCTATTTTCAATATAGGTTGCAAAACAATAAGGCGTACCGTTTGCTGCAGCAGTCTTGATTTTTTTTGCAAGCACGACGTATGATTCAAGTTCGCCGACGGCATTCAGTACTGGTGCAATACCGTTATGGTACTCATCGCTTTCGAGTAATTTGTAGGTTCGTAAAACACGTCCCATAAATGAAAATACGCTTGGATTTCCTGAAAATGTCCATGTATTAGCAAGGTTAAAGAGCTCAAGTATACGCGGATGTTGTGTGTTTTTAAGGTCTAGTGATTTGATTGAGGTAATACTATGTGCAACCTTATGTTTTTCTAATACGGTATATAAATGTTGGATCTCTTTTAAAAACGTTGCATTATGGATAGTAATATTATGTACAGACCGATAGTTATTATTATTTTCGATGATATGTGCTGTTGTAATTAATGGAAGTATTATTTCTAGTAAGAATGCATAACCAGCCAACATACCAAGGTAGGATTTTGGCGTAATTTTTAAGATTGATGTAACCGTTTCAAATGTTTTTTTGAAGCCATTTTTTTTAACAAATGGTGAAACGCTTTTCCCTATAATATAGTTAGTATACAGTATACCAGGTACTATTAGGTGATCTATATTATATGCTAAAAGGCGGCCGCATTCGAGGGTTGCAGTACTTTTATTGAGTAATTCTGTTGACCAAAATGTATTTTTTGCGATAGTTAATGGCAATTTATTAGAGCACTTGTACATTACAAAAAGATAATCTTCGTTTTCAGCTATTTTTTGCAGTATTGCTTCACACGCATTTAAAAGCTCTTCATCTGTTACGAGTGCATCAATAAGGGCTTGGCGTTCTTTCAGTACAGTGCAATCGCTAATAGGTTCAGTGATAAGTTCAGTAAAGCGTTTGCGGCCAAACGTTGTATAAAAAAGGGATGTATCACACTGGGTCGTAAGTTGATCAAGCAGATGTCCAGTTGGGTTAACCTGGTTGCGTGCGATTATTTCGGTGTTATGCACAAAATCAAGGTCAATAATAGTTTCTTTGGGTAATGATGTTTCATTAGGAGCCGTTTTGGCGAACGCAGTAGATAATTTTTCACGTTTACTTAAAGATTCTGTAGGATAAAAACTATTTTTTTTAGTAAATAAGCTATAACCGAAGTTAAGGTGTTCTTTAAATGTTTTGCAGTCGTTAAAACTATAAATTCCTACAGCTGTAGGTTTTTCTGTTTCAGGCGGGAAAACACTTAGTGCTTTTGTCTCTACTGCTGTGGTGTACTCTTTGTCATACGCAACCATGGTAGATAAAACGCATAATGACAATAATATAGGTTTTTTTAGTTTGATCATACAATAGATCTCAGTTTTGGTGAATAAATAATAGTATTTATATATCACTTTCCTTTATTATACCTAAATTTATATTTTAAAAAAGTGGGTATAAGGTTTAAAGCTAGTAAGCAATCTGCTTCAAAATGATCTATTTGCCTTATCAAACGATACAATTTTTAAAAAGTATAAAAAAAACAAAAAAATAAGTTGAAAATATGTGCAAAAAACAATATTATAATTGGGCGATGTTTGATGCCCAAAAGGCGAGATGCCCGAGTGGCTAAAGGGGACGGACTGTAAATCCGTTGGCGTAAGTCTTCGCAGGTTCGAATCCTGCTCTCGCCACCATAAAATGTGCGGGAATAGCTCAATTGGTAGAGCGACAGCCTTCCAAGCTGTAGGTTGCGGGTTCGAGCCCCGTTTCCCGCTCCAAGAAATCGTAGGTTGCTGGCGTAGCTCAGTTGGTAGAGCAGCTGATTTGTAATCAGCCGGTCGCGGGTTCAAATCCTGCCGCCAGCTCCAAAAAAAGATTGCTTTTTGGGGCCTTAAAAGTTGTCTTTTTTTTTATTTAGTCTAAAATAAATGTGTACTGCGTTTTGGGTGCACGTTAAGTTGTGCCCACGTAGCTCAGCTGGAAGAGCACTTCCTTGGTAAGGAAGAGGTCGCCGGTTCAAGTCCGGTCGCGGGCTCCAATTAGGGGTTTTGGATTGCAGTAAAGGTTTAAAAATTGTATCTTGTGTTAGGTTTATATGGCGAAAAATAGGGTAACAACCCATCTTGTGTGTGGAGAATGCAAAGAGCGCAATTATACACAGGTGGTAGGTAAAAAAAGGACGCTCGGTTCATTGCGTTTAAAAAAGTTCTGTTCTCGTTGTCGCGCGCACCAGGAACACAAAGAGACTAAGTAGTATTGTTAGGCCAGTAGCTCCAATGGTAGAGCAGCAGACTCCAAATCTGCCTGTTGGGGGTTCAAGTCCCTCCTGGCCTGCCATATCCAGGTAAGGATTAGGTTTTAAAATTCTTTATTAGGTGTTAGGTCATGACAGTTAAAGACGCTGTACAATTCATTCGCGAAGTAAAAATCGAGTTATCTAAGGTAGTGTGGCCTAAGCAAGATGAGTTTATTGGCTCTACTGTAATAGTGCTTATGTTAGTGTGCGCCTTTGCGTTGTATCTAGGACTTATTGATCTGGGATTTGCTAAGGTTGCTGGGTATGTGTTTAAATTTTATGGCGGTTATTAGTAAGCAGGATATATCTTATGAAGCGCTGGTATGTTGTGCAAGTATATCCGGGGTATGAAAATGTGGTCAAGGCTGATCTAGAAAGACGCGTTTCTGAAATGGGTCTTTCGGATATGTTTGGCGAAATATTAGTTCCTTCTGCTAAGATTAAGCAGTTTTTCGCAGCGGTTGATGATGAGACAGCGAGTCAGCAATTGTTCCCTGGGTATGTACTGGTTGAAATGGAGATGGAGCGCGAAGCTGCTCGCCTTATTTTATCTACACAGCGAGTTACGAAGTTTTTAGGGGGTACGGATCCGGTTCCTTTATCTGCAAAAGAAGTTCTTCGTATTATGTCGCAAATGAAAGGCGAAGTAGAGGTTAAGTCTGACGTTCAGATGTTTGTAACTGGTAGCGAAGTAGATATCCAAGATGGCCCCTTTACTGGCTTTGTTGGAGTGGTGAAAGAAATAGATCAAGTTAATGAAAAATTGACTGTCATGGTTAGTATTTTTGGGCGCATGACCCCTGTTGAGTTAGGTTTTAATCAAGTTAAACGTTGAGGCTATATACATGGCAAAAGAGATTAGGGCAAAAGTCCGCATGCAGCTTCCGGCAGGCGCTGCAACTCCAGCACCACCCGTTGGTTCTATGTTGGGTAAACATCAAGTTAACCTTATGGAGTTTTGTAAGCAATTTAATGCAAAAACTGCTGGGCGTAAGGGAGATGTAGTACCGGTATTAGTAACTATCTACATTGATAAGACTTTTTCTTTTGATATCAAGACGCCTCCGGTTACTCACTTGATTAGAAAAAAAGCTAATATAGCTAAAGGTGCTCAGAAGCCTAATAAAGATTCTGCGGTAGGTAGAATAACCTGGGCTGATGTTGAAGAAATAGCTAAAATAAAATTGCCCGACCTTAATACAGTCGAGCTAGAGCAAGCGAAGAAGATTGTCGCTGGTAGTGCTCGTAGTATGGGTGTTGATGTTATCTGAATCGAAGGTATAGGGGTACGCAGATGATTAGGCGTGGAAAAAATTACAAAAAAGCGGCAAGTGTCATACAACCTCAAGTTGTGTTGCCGGTTGATCAGGCTCTTTCCAAGGTGAAAGAGTTAGGGTATGCAAAGTTTGATGAGTCCATAGATGTGCATGTTAACCTTGGTATCGATGCATCCAAGGGTGAACAGGTAGTTCGTGGTTCAGTGGTGTTGCCTAACAGAAGAGGTAAAGCGGTACGTGTATTGGTGTTTGCTAAAGGTGATGCTGCTGATAAGGCAACAAAGGCTGGTGCGGATTATGTAGGTACCGATGATCTTATTGAAAAAATAAGTGGCGGTTGGATGGATTTTGATTATGCAGTAGCAACACCAGATCTTATGGCTGCTATTGGTAAATTAGCAAAATTATTGGGACCACGTGGATTGTTGCCTAATAAAAAATTAGGAACAGTTACGTTTGATGTGGGGCCAGTTGTAGAGGATCTTAAACGCGGACGAGTCTTTTTCAAAAATGACAAAGGTGGAAGCGTTCATTTTGCATTTGGTAAAAAATCCTTTAACGTACAGCAGCTTAAGGATAATTTATCAGCATTTGTGAAGTCTTTAATGTCAGCAAAACCTGCTACTGCTAAAGGTAAGTATCTTAAGAAAATGGTAGTGACTTCGACCATGGGTGTTAGTATTCCAGTTAATCCAGATGAGCTTGTTTAGTAGGTAAGTGGGGATTTTTTTATGAATAGAAGTCAAAAAGAATTAGTAGTTGATACGTTGCGCGACAAATTTGGTCAAGCAACCGGTTCTTTTGTGGTTAACGTTAAAGGTATGACGGTTAGCCAGACTCAACAGTTGCGTACTCAATTGCGTGAGCAAGGCGGCGAACTAAAAATTGCAAAGGTTCGTTTAGTCAAGAAAGCAATTGGTAAAGAATCATACGGTGAACTCCTTGGTAAGATTTTAAAAGACCAAGTAGGGATTGTGTTTGCTCGTAAAGAGTCGTCTCCGGTGGCAAAAGTATTGTATACCTTTGCCAAACAGTGTGATCAACTTAAGTTGGTAGCGGGATGTGTTGATGCGGAAGTTATGGACAGTAAAGGTGTCATGCAGATTGCATTGTTACCTTCTAGAGAAGTGCTCCTTGCTCAACTATGTGGACTGTTAAAGTCTCCAATGGTTCAGCTTGCTATTGCCGTTGATAAAGTTAAAGAACAAAAGAGTCAAGAACAGTAAGTAAGTTAGTTAGTGTTTTCAGGTAGTCGTATTTTTTTCTGAATTGGTAGGGATTCATTATGATTTCAAATAATAGCGAATTCGTAGAATATATTCGTGGTTTAAAAGTTTCTCAGTTAGCTGAGTTAGTTAAGTTGATTGAAGAAACATTTGGTGTTTCTGCTGCAATGAGCGTTGGCGCAGGTGCTCCAGCGGGTGCTGCAGTTGCTGAACAAGCACAAGCAGAAGAAAAAGCTGAATATAAGGTAACTTTGCAAGCAGCTGGTACTGCAGAGAAAGTTGCGTTGATTAAAGCGTTGCGTAAAGCAGTTCCTTCTCTCAGTTTGATTGATGCAAAGAAATTGGTGGAAGAAGCGCCTTCAGTTGTGTTGGAAGCTGCGCCAAAAGATGATGCTAAGAGAATTAAGGCAGAACTAGAAGCAGCAGGCGCTAAGGTTGAGTTGGCATAAAAGGGTGTGTCATCATTACAAAAGCCTGTTTGTGTGATGATGGGGGTTGTGTATTTAGTTAATTAATTCGTTAAAGCAAGTGAGGGGCGGCTTAATGTCTGAGTTCCGTATGAGCAAGGGCAATGTTCGTAGATCGTTTGGGCGAGTGGAGAATATAGTTCCTGTTCCTAATCTTATTGAGGTACAGTCTTCGTCTTTTAATGATTTTGTCCAACTGGATTATCTTCCAGGAGAACGTAAAGCAATAGGACTTGAAAAAGTTTTGCGGGACGTTTTTCTTATCGAACATGAAGATAAACTTTCATTGGAGTATGTTAGTTATGAACTGGGACATTGGGCCTGTACCTGCGGACAGCAGACAGGTATTGAGAGCCGTTACCGGTGGCGTTGCAGATCGTGTGATGCGACTGGTTGTTCACGTCTTGAAAAAGATGTCATATGTCCTGAATGTTCCAAAGATGATGCTCGTTATGCAGTGTGTACTAATTGTCTATCACGTACCGTAATTCAGCTACCAGTTACGTTAGATGAATGCCGGATTAGTGGTCAAACATTTTCTATGCCACTCAAAATACGCATGCAATTGATTAGCTGGACTAAGGATGATGCCGGTAATAAAACCGTCCATGATATTAAAGAGCAGGATGTTTTCTTTTCCGATATTCCGGTTATGGCTGATCTGTACGAAGAAAAGGGACGCTTTAAAGTCGGAAACCTGGGTACATTTTTAATCAATGGTGTTGATCGTGTTGTGGTGAGTCAGTTGCACCGATCACCTGGAGTCGTATTTTCTCAAAGCAAGAAAGTAAAGGATTTCAGAGGCCGTCCATATTATTTAGCGCGTATTATTCCAATGCGTGGTTCATGGCTTGATTTTGAATTTGACAATAATGACTATCTGTATGTCAGAATTGACAAAAAGAAGAAGATGTTTGTCACTACCTTCTTGCAAGCCTTGGGGTATCCACGTGAAACTATTATAGATCTTTTTTATGCGTTCGATGTTATTACCATACAGGGTGCTGATTATAGCATGACCTTAGGTGAACATCTTTTAGGTAAACGTATCGAAAAAGGGATGGTTCCAGACGAAAAAGAACAGGTCTATGTTGGTAAACGTATCGACAAAGAGGTACTTGCTTCCCTTAAAAAAGATAAAATAAGTCACTTGTCAGTAGTCCGTGAATCATTGTTAAATAGAGTATTTGGCAAAGATTTGATTGATACTGAAACGGGAGAGATCTTAGTTGAGCAGGGAGAAATTTTTGGTGAGCACCATTTTGATGTTATTAAAAAATTAAAATCGGCGTCACTATATTTGGTACGTTCATCAGGATATGTTTTTCAGCCTACTATTGCTATTACCTTAACTCAAGATTCATGTCGTAGCTATGATGATGCACTTAAAGAAGTGCACTCTAAGTTATGGCCAGGTGATAGCTCCTCTTTGAAAGAAGTTAAAGAGCGTTTTGAAGGACTCTTTTTTAATGGTCGTTATTATGATCTTGCTCCCGTTGGCCGTATTCGTATGAATAGACGATTGGGATTGCAGGTTGACGAATCAACGACTATTTTGACCAAAGAAGATATTATTGCGACTATTCGCTATTTAGTCAATTTACGTGAACGTGGTGAAGGTGTCTTGGATGATATCGATCACTTAGGTAATAGACGTGTGAGACTTGTTGGCGAACTGCTTAACAATCAAATGTATATAGGGTTTACGCGAATTGAACGGATCGTGAGAGAGCGCTTTAGAATGCAAGATGCTCACGGTACTGCTATGCCACAAGATTTCGTAAATATAAAACCATTGGGTGCTGTTTTACGAGAATTTTTTGGTATGGGGCAATTGTCTCAATTCATGGATCAAACAAACCCATTAGCTGAATTAGCCCATAAACGTCGTCTGTCAGCCCTCGGGCCCGGTGGCGTTATGAAAGACCGTGCGACTCATGAAATTCGTGATGTGCATACGTCTCACTATGGTCGTATCTGTCCTATAGAAACGCCTGAAGGTCAAACAATTGGTCTTATTTCTTCATTGGCAACCTATGCAGTTGTTAACAATCTTGGCTTTATTGAAACTGGCTATCGTCCGGTCAAGAAGGCTGAAGTGGTCGATGAAGTGGTGTTTTTAGATGCATTCCAAGAATCTAATTTTTATATTGCTCAGGCTGATTCGGTAAAATCTGATTCTAATACGATTACTGATGACACCGTTTTAGTGCGTCATGACGGTAATTTTATGGAAGTACCGGTACAAAAAGTGGATTATATTGATTTGTCGCCAAAACAGTTAGTCTCTGTATCAGCAGCGTTAATTCCGTTTTTAGATCATGATGATGCGGTGCGTGCACTTATGGGTGCCAACATGCAACGTCAAGCGGTACCATTAATTAATGCTAAGGCTCCATTGGTTGGAACTGGTATGGAGCGGGATATTATTAAAGAATCTGGTGCGGTAATCACGGCTAAGCGTTCTGGTGTAGTTGAATATGTATCATCCGAGAAGATAGTCATCAAAGCGAACGAATCTGAATTTAATACGCTTGAAGAATGGGTATCTAGTGGTATTGACACGTATTATCTTCCTAAGTTTATGCGTTCAAGTTACAGTACCTGGATACATCATGCTCCGGTCGTATCGGTAGGCGATGAAATTAAACGTGGTGATATTCTCAGTAATGGACAATCGGTGCAAAACAACGAATTAGCCCTCGGTAATAACGTTATTGTTGCTTATATGCCATGGCATGGATACAACTTTGAGGATGCTATTGTATTGAGCAAACGTTTAGTGGCTGATGATGTATTGACCTCGGTTCACATTGAAGAATATTCAGCAGAAGCGCGTGATACTAAATTAGGACCTGAAGAAATTACTAAAGATATTCCTAATATGAGTGAGGCTGCGTTAGCATGCCTTGATGAAGACGGTATTGTGCGTATTGGTACGCGCGTTAAACCAGGCGATATTTTAGTTGGTAAAGTAACGCTCAAGGGGGATGTTCAGTATTCTCCTGAAGAAAAGTTATTACGTGCTATCTTTGGAGAAAAATCTCGTGAAGTACGTGATACTTCGTTGCGTGTACCACCTGGAGTCGAGGGTACTGTTACTGATATTAAGATTTTTTCACGCAGTGGTGTGAAAAAAGATAAACGGTATAAACAGGAAATTGATGCTCAAATTGCACAGCTAGAAAAACATTTTGCACACCAACAGGTTATTCTAGAGCGAATGATCAAAGAAAAAGTGTGCAATGAACTTACAGGCAAAGCAATAACGGGTACTGTCGGGGTTAAATTGGTTGACGGCAAAGGACTCCTTGATAAAGAGTTATTGGTCAAAAATACCCTCGATACGTTATTAAAGATTAAACCTAAAGACAAGAAGACATCCGATAGTTTGAAAAAACTTACGGTTGCCTATGAAAATCAGTTACGTATTTTGGCAGGGTTACGTGAAGAGCGTACTAATAAGCTGAAACGTGGTGATTCGTTGCCATCTGGTGTTATCAAAATGGTTAAGGTGTACGTTGCATCAAAACGAACCGTGTCCGTTGGTGACAAAATGGCGGGACGACATGGTAACAAGGGTGTTGTGTCTATTATTCTTCCCCGTGAAGATATGCCGTATATGGAAGATGGTACCCCGGTTGATGTGGTATTCAATCCACTCGGTATTCCTTCTCGTATGAACGTAGGTCAGCTCCTGGAGGTTGCGCTTGGATTTGCCGGTAAGCAGTTAGGTCTGCAGATGGCGGACATGCTCATTGAACAGGGTAACCAAGAGGTGATCAAACATCTTGAAATTGCGTATGGAAAAGAGTTTGTTGCTTCCTATAAAAAATCTTTTGGGACTGAGGGAGTATTAGAACTTGCTCGTCGTACTGCGCGTTCTGGTGTACACTTTGAAACACCTATTTTTGAGGGTGCTGAATTCGATAGAGATATCGCACCGCTCATGAAATATCTAGGAATGCCGTTAACAGGTTCATATACACTGCGTGATGGACGTACTGGTGACTATTTTGATCAACCGGTAACTGTTGGATGCATGTATGTAATGAAACTGAACCATATGGTTGATGATAAATTGCATGCTCGATCTGTCGGACCATACTCGCTCGTTACTCAGCAACCGTTGGGTGGAAAAGCTCAGCAGGGTGGTCAACGGCTTGGTGAAATGGAAGTGTGGGCGCTTGAAGCACACGGTGCTGCCTACACGTTACAGGAAATGCTCACGTACAAGTCTGATGATGTTGCTGGACGTCATAAAGCGTATGAAGCAATTATACGTGGAGGTGAAGTTCCTGAACCTGGTGTTCCAGAATCATTTAACGTGTTAATAAAAGAATTGCAAAGTCTAGGATTACAGGTAGATCTCTTGAAGTTAGGTAAGGAGAACGTCGGTGACTAATAAGATGTTAGAACGCTTCAAAGAGTATATTAATGTTGCGCGATTTAATGCCCTGAAGTTGGGTATTGCATCTCCTGAAAAAATTCGTTCGTTGTCGTATGGTGAAGTCAAAAAAATAGAGACTATCAATTACCGTACGTTAAAGCCTGAGCGTGATGGTCTTTTTTGTGCCCGCATTTTTGGGCCGCAAAAAGACTGGGAATGTAACTGTGGTAAATATCGCCGTATGAAACATCGCGGGGTAACCTGTGAAAAATGTGGTGTAGAAGTTATTCAATCGCGCGTACGCCGCGAGCGTATGGGGCACATTGAATTAGTGGCACCCGTTGTTCATATCTGGTATCTCAAGGGAATGCCAAGCTATCTTGGTCTCATTCTTGATATGGCGGTTAAGGATATCGAACGTGTTGTTTACTTTGATAATTATATGGTTATTCGTCAGGGACGATCCCCGTATGCTCCTCGCACATTGTTAACGAATACTGAATATCAAAATTATATTGATGCTAATCCTAAAGATGCCGATTTCGTTGCAGAAGTTGGTGCTGATGCGATTCGTCTTATTTTAAGTGATATTGATTTGGCTGCTGAATTACAGCGTTTACAACAGGAATATACGGAAAGTACCTCAATTGCGATGCGCCACAAATTGGTACGACGCATTAAAATTATGAGTGGTTTGATGCATGGCGGGGTACGTCCTGAGTGGATGGTCCTGTCAGTATTGCCGGTTTTACCACCCGATTTGCGTCCGCTTGTACCTTTAGAAGGTGGTCGTTTTGCAAGCTCCGATCTCAATGAACTGTACCGACGTGTATTGAATAGAAATATTCGTTTACAACGCTTGTTAGAGATTGAAGCACCATCAGTGATTATACGTAACGAAAAACGTATGTTACAAGAAGCTGTTGATGCATTGATCGATAACGGTAGACGTGGACAGGTGGTACGCGGTTCTAATCGTAGACCATTGAAATCATTAAGTGAACAGTTGCGCGGAAAACAGGGACGTTTCAGGCAAAATCTTTTGGGAAGACGTGTTGATTATTCAGGACGTTCCGTTATTGTCGTTGATCCTGAACTACGTATGGATCAGTGCGGTATTCCTAAATTAATGGCATTAGAATTATTTAAGCCGTATGTATATGCTGGTCTTTTAAAAGAAGAGTTAGCGCCAAATATGCGTGTTGCACGTCGTATGGTTGAAGAGGCCGATCCGCGAGTACTCGATATTTTAGAACGAGTTGTTGCTGATAGACCGGTATTGCTCAACCGTGCTCCAACCTTGCACCGTTTAGGTATACAGGCCTTCTATCCTATTTTGGTAGATGGTAAAGCAATTAAAATTCATCCGTTGGTATGTAGTGCATTTAACGCGGACTTTGATGGTGACCAAATGGCGGTTCATATTCCGTTGAGTTCACAGGCACAGGATGAAGGTAAGAAGTTAATCCTTTCTACTAAAAATATTTTATCTCCCGCTGATGGACGTCCATTAACGGTTCCATCGCTCGATATGGTTATTGGGTTGCATTATCTCACTAAAATGCGTACCGGTGTACTTGGCGAAGGCTTAGTATTTTCCAGTATCGATGAAGTGGTGACGGCATATCAATTTAAACAGGCCGTATTACATGCAAGTATTCAGGTTCGTCTGCATACAGGTGAATTAGTAAGTACTACGGTTGGGCGTGTCTTATTGTACGAAGCATTGCCGCATGGCTCTGATTTTGTATGGGTTAACAAGGTGATGAAACAGTCTGACCTTGCTAAACTTGTTGAACGGGTGTATTACCGCTTTCCAGTGGCCGATACTATTGCGTGCCTTGATAAGATTAAAAAACTTGGCTTTTTCTATGCTACGTCAAGTGGCCTTTCATTATCCTTGTCTGACTTAATAATTCCGCCGCATAAAGACGGTATTGTTAAAAATGCAGAAGAAGAGGTAGTGAAAGTAGAAAACCTCTATATGGATGGTGTTATTACCAACGGTGAGCGTAATAATAAAGTAATTAGTATATGGAGCCAAGCAACGGCAGAAGTTGCGGCTGATATGTACAAAGCACTTGAAGCCACTGACAAAGAGGCTTTCCTGAATAAAGATGGAAAATCACGACCATTTAGTCCGGTTTTTATGATGCTTGAATCTGGTGCGCGTGGTTCGAAAGACCAAATTAAACAGTTGGTTGGTATGCGTGGATTGATGGTGAAACCGAGTGGTGAAATTATGGAAACCCCGGTTAAATCAAATTTCAAAAATGGCTTACGCGTTTTTGAATACTTTATTTCTACCCACGGTGCTCGTAAAGGTCAATCTGATACGGCGCTTAAAACAGCGAACTCCGGATACCTAACGCGACGACTTGTTGACGTAGCGCAAGATGTTATTATCTCGATTGATGATTGTAGAACAGCAGGCTATCTTGACGTGAGAGATCTTGAGTATTCAGGTGAAACAATTTATGCGCTTGCAGATAGAATATATGGACGCGTTGCTGCAGCAGATGTCAAAGATCCAGTTACTGGGGATATATTATTCCATCAAGGTGATATTTTTGACCGTGAACGGCTTGGCAAACTTGCCGATTCAGCAGTGACAACCGTTAAAGTTCGTTCTGTGTTAATGTGTCAAGCTAAGCATGGTGTTTGTATACAATGTTATGGCTTTGACTTATCAAAGGGTCGGCTTGTTGATATTGGTACTACCGTTGGTATTATTGCTGCACAGTCGATTGGTGAACCGGGTACGCAGCTTACTATGAAAACTTTCCATATTGGTGGTATTGCAAGTAACGTTGCTGAACAATCTTCATTTGCCGCTCGTCACGATGGTGTGGTTGATTTACGGGGCGTTCGTACTATTACCAATCGCAATGGTCAACGCGTTGTTATGAGTAGAAAACCACGCTTGTATGTATTGTCCCTTGATGGCCGAGAATTACAAAAGCATGACCTTGAATATGGTTCAATTTTGCTTGTTGATGATAAACAGCCAGTAAAAGTTGGCACGAAATTAGCAGAATGGGATCCGAACAATAAAGTGTTGATTACTGAAAAAGCGGGTACTGTACATTTTGTTGATCTAGTTGAAAACGTTACTTATCAGCAACGTTTTGATGAAGCAACTAAAAAATCTACCTGGATGTTACTTGAAACACGTGGTGAAAAATATCAGCCAGCATTAGCGATTGTTGATGCGACTGGTGAAGAGATTGCTCATTACTATTTACCGAGTGGTTCACACTTAGTGGTAACTAAAAATCAGCAGGTAGCCGTTGGTGATGTCTTGGTTAAAACGCCGCGTGAAGTATCGAAATCTAAAGATATTACCGTGGGTGGATTGCCACGTATCGCAGAACTTTTTGAAGCACGTACGCCGTCATCTCCAGCTATCATATCTGACATTGATGGTCAGGTGGTTATGGGAGGGCTGTATCGTGGTATGCGTAAAGTCAGTGTCGTATCTGGTGCCGAGTCATATGATTATTTCGTTATGCGCGGTAAACAGTTAAACGTTGTTGATGGCGAGCATGTAAGCGCGGGTGATAAATTGACGACTGGTGCGCCAGTGTTGCATGATACATTACGTATTTTGGGACTTGATGTTGTACAGCGTGAATTAGTTGACCGCATTCAAGAGATTTATCGACTACAAAATATTAAAATTAATGACCGTCACTTAGAGTTAATTGTACGACAAATGACGCGTAAAGTACGTGTGGTTGAAGTTGGTGACAGTGGATTCTCTATTGGAGATAAAGTTGACCGAATACACTTTAAACATGTGAATGACATGTTACGTGCAGAAGGAAAACGGGCTGCCACCGCAAAACCGGTACTTATGGGTATTACCCAGGCGTCATTGTGTACAGAGAGTTACATTTCAGCGGCTTCTTTCCAAGAAACAACCCGTATATTGGCAGCGGCAGCGACCGAGGGACAAGTTGATCAACTTTATGGCTTAAAAGAAAACGTAATTGTTGGTAAACTAATACCTGCTGGTACTGGAGTTCGTTCCTTTAGAGAAAAATATCTTACTCGTAACGGATTATCGGAAAACGAAGTCAAGAGTATGAATACTGTTGGGCAACAAGGAGGAGCATCTGAAGGAGTAAAATCCTCAGGAGACAAGGTGTAGCAGGGTAAAAAGTAATAGGTTAGGCGCGTAGCTCAGTGGTAGAGCATTGCTTTGACGTAGCAAGGGTCAGCGGTTCAATCCCGCTCGCGCCTACCAGGTTTTAGGTAGGTTGTAATATATTGTAACGGAAGGTTAATAGTTACATGGCATTAAATAAAGAACAAAAAAGTTCACTCGTAAATAAGTTTGGCAAAACAGCAGGAATTGATACAGGATCCCCTGAAGTACAAGTAGCATTGTTAACGGCAGAGGTAGCTCAATTAACTGAACATTGCAAACTGAATCCGAAAGATTTTAGTTCAAAGCGCGGTTTATTACGTATGGTATGCAGCCGTGCAAAATTGTTGAAATATTTAAAAAGGAAAGACGCAGCACGCTATAAAACAGTTATCGGTGAGCTGGGTCTTCGTAAGTAATAATTTTTGTACGTAGAGGTTTTTTGAATGGTCAAGACATTTCGTTTAGAAGAGTTTGGATTTGAGGCGCAATTTGGCAAGTTTGCCAAGCAAGCTGATGGTGCTGTATGGCTTCGCAAAGGGGGCACAGTATTATTAGCGACCGCTGTTTCCGCTCCTAATAAAGAGTTTGCTGGATTTTTCCCACTGGTAGTTGACTACCGTGAGCAGTTTTCTGCTGCGGGGAAGATACCGGGTGGTTACTATAAACGGGAAGGCAAATCGAGTGATCGCGAAGTGTTGACCAGTCGATTGATTGATCGTGCTATCCGTCCTCTTTTTCCTACTTATTATTTTGATCAAGTGCAAATTTTAGTAACAGTATATTCAGTCGATAAAGAAAATTCTCCTGATGTTATGGCGTTACTGGCAGCATCATTGGCGTTGGTAGTATCAAAAATACCATTGCTTGATCCAGTTGGAGTGGTAGAAGTAGGTCGCACACCAGATGGTCAATGGATTGTAAATCCAAGTTATCCACAAGCAGTGCAGTCAGATGTGCGTTTGGTGGTTGCCGGTACTCATGAGGGTATCTGTATGGTGGAAGGTTCTTTAAATGAACTTCCTGAAACAGAGGTGATTAAGGCATTAGCACTTGCACATGAGGCCATTAAAAAAATGGCAGCATGGCAATTAGAGGTGCAAAAAGCGGTAGGTGTGACTAAAGATGCAGCGCAAAATGCGGTATATTCATGGGAACAGTGGCAACAAAGAGCGGAATCATTTTTAGGTAATAATAAAGTTGCCGGGCTTTTTGTGGCTGATAAACAGGCACGAGATGAATACAATCAGGGGCTTGAAAAAGAGTTTAGTGAACTGTATGCAGCAGATATTGCGGTATCATCAGAAGCTAAACAGGTTGCGCTCTATGTGTTTAATGCAATTTTAAAAGAGAAAATTACTGAACGTATTTTTGCAGAGAAAAAACGTATTGATGGTAGACAGTTTGCTGAGATACGAGCAATCACTACCGAAGTTGGTCTGTTACCGTGCACTCATGGTTCAGCGCTCTTTAACCGGGGTGAAACACAGGCATTGGTGACTGTTACACTTGGTGGTGGGCAGGATGCACAACGTCTTGAAAATATTATGTCCGACGAAGAAGAAGATAGTGCATTTATGTTGCACTACAACTTCCCGCCGTTTTGTGTTGGTGAGGTACGTCCATTACGTGCGCCGGGCAGACGAGAAGTTGGGCATGGGTATCTTGCAGCATCTTCCTTTAGATTTTTATTACCGGATAAAGAACAGTTTCCATACACGATTCGTGTTGTTGCTGATATGCTCGGTTCCAATGGCTCAACCTCAATGGCAACTACTTGTGGTGCAACTATGGCCCTTATGGATGCTGGCGTACCACTTAAAAAAATGGTTGGTGGTATTGCGATGGGATTACTCCAAAATGCATCTGGCGACTGTATAGTGTTGTCTGATATTAATGGGTTTGAAGATAATTTTGGTCTTATGGATTTCAAAGTTACCGGAACTGAATCTGGCGTTACGGCTATTCAATTAGACATTAAATACAAGGGTGGATTCTCCTTATCATTGTTTGAAAAAGCACTTGAGCAAGCACGTGCTGGACGCTTGCATATTATTGGTATTATGAAAAATGTACTTCCTGCGCCTCGTGCAGAGTTGTCTCAATTAGTACCAAAAGTAACAACGCTGATGGTTGATGTTGAAAAGATTGGTGCTATTATCGGTAAAGGTGGCGAAAATATTCGTAACATTACTAATACCACAAAAACAACGATTGATATTGAACCGAATGGCGCTGTTAAAATCTTTGGTGGACCTGCTGCTAATGTTCCTCAAGCTATCTTATGGATTAAAACGTTGGCAGGACAAATTGAAAAAGATGCGGTCTATGAAGGTAAGATTCGTCGATTTGCCGAATTTGGTATTTTTGTTGAGTTGGTTCCCGGTACTGATGGCTTGGTTCATGTTTCAAATATTCCAAAACATTTGCAACGTACGTTTGCTAAAGAGCTCAAAATTGATGATGTCGTAAAAGTCCGTGTGTTGGAGCATGATGCGACTTCAGGCAGAACAAGTCTGAAATTATTGATTGATGGTACTGATACACAATCATCGGGGCAAAGATCTTCTTAATCTTAATGGTAATTCTGATTAGTGACATACTATGATGCATGAAACTTTATCCAACAACGTATGTTCATGTCCAGAAGGGGCAACGGTAAAAGTAAATACGGGGCGCCATATGCGCCCCATTAAACTGTTACTATCCCCGTATGGCTATGCACATGGCTCTGTTATATCCGTAGTGGGTAATACTCAGGTGCTGTGCTCAGTGACCTTGGTGCCTGGCGTTCCACCTTTTTTACGTGGTAAAAATGAGGGATGGCTGACGGCAGAATATGCACTATTACCAACTGCAACGCATGTACGTGGTACCCGTTCTTCCAGTTTGGCAGCACCAAATGGTCGTTCGGTAGAACTTTCCCGTTTTATTGGGAGAGTTTTACGTACCGCGATTGATCTAACGGCGTTTGCTGATGCAACCTTGACTATTGATTGTGATGTATTGCAAGCCGATGGCGGAACGCGCACCGCTGCTATTTCTGGTGCCATGGCTGCGCTTATGTTAGCACAAAAAAAATTACTTGAAATAAAAGCGATTAACAAACCGTTTATTCGTCAGTGTATTGCAGCAGTTTCAGTGGCTATTGATCAGGGTGATCGTATTATTATTGATCCAACGTATGCGGACGATTCGCGTGCACATGCAGATATTAATTTTGTGTTTACCCGTGATGGTGAGCTGATTGAGGTTCAGGGTGGGGCTGAGCGTTCGTCAATTCCAGTTTCAGTATTTACTACGGTTATTTCGCAGGCTTTGTGTGCCGTTCATGATTGGTTTTCGGTGCTTGATCCTTATTGGCATGAAACGGAGCGTATTACCGTGCACAAAATAAAAGCAGCGCATGCTGCAATGCCTAAGCAGCAGAAGACGAACACAGAAATCAAGAAGAAGGCTCCATTATTTAGTTTACTTGGACGTAATATAGAAATTACCCCTGCCTAAGGGCGTATGTTACCAACGAATAAGGAAATAGGGTATGCAGATATTACCTCAGTTGCTTGCACATCCTGCACAAACAGTTGTCGCCGGTATGCGCCTGTGTATTGTCAATAATGAAGTGCCGACCTATTTTTTTGAGTGGTTACGTAATCAAGTGCCTTTTTTAGCTACCCATGGTTTTATATATCATGCGGTGAATGAAATACCGATGAATGATCTGGTAACGCAGATGAGTACCTATTCGGTTATCGATAATCCCGTCTATGTGGTATACAGTTTTGATAAAAACGGTGCGGCATCCGTGATGCAGCTCGTTACTACCCTAGAGCAATACGCAACTCATGCAACGGTTTTTTTAGTGGTTTCTCCCGACTGTTATGCGGGGTTAGTACTCCCATCGTGGCATACCGTGTCATTACAAGATCCAATTACTGCGATTCAATTAGGGCATCTAGTTCGTTTGTCTGGTGCTTCGTTGACGCCACGAATTGAGCTGTATATTCGGGAATTAATGAAACAGTACAAAAAATTAACGGTACAACAAGGTTGTATTATCGCACGGTATTTGCCCGTTTTTTCCTTAGATACGGCGTCATTGGTACCATTTTTTGATCCATTGGTGTTGCATAACCAAGAATCGTTGTTTAATTTAAGTCAGCTTTTTTTTAAAAAACAGGTACGTGAATTTTTTATTAAATGGCGCGATAATAAAGAGCGATATTCGGATGCCTTCTGGGTCAGTTTTTGGGCCGATCAGGTGTATCACGCGGCTGTGTACGTACGGTACCGTGGTGCAATACCGTCTGCTGACCTGCGTGCTTTTCGCTTGCCTTTTTCATTTATTAATAGTGACTGGCGATCCTTTTCGCTTGCTGAATTAGTAAACGCGCATACGCAGTTGTGTGACATAGATTATGCAATAAAAAATGGCATGAGTACATCGGTATTGGATGCATTTTTTCTGCAGTTTTTTGCACAATAAATTTATTTTATTTTCTCTTAGGTATAGAATGAATGGCAGTTGCTATAACCTTTTTTTAAAATAGTATTCAAGGCTAGAATGGGATGATAAATGATGGTATGTATGCGTTATTTCAAAATATACGTAGCCGGATTATTGTTGTTATGTGTGTTGCAGGCTACTACTTGTTCACAGGTATTATCTACATTTCAATTAGATTCAGCAAAATTTGTACAACTATCCGATGACAGATTATACGATACAGTATCGAAAACATATTTATTTCCTTACTCGTCTTTAGAGAGAGTACATGGAGATCGGTATTTGCCTGGTACAAAATTATTGCGTATTCCCTTTACGTATCCAGCTGGTATGCTAGCTCATCAGAAGTTTAAAGCATCCTCTGAAGCACCTTTTTTGGTAGCGCAAAAAAATAAAGGCGGTCGCGGCTATCATGTATATTGTGACCATTGCCCTTTTGATACGAAAAATATTATTGTAAATAATGAGGTAGTTGGACAAACGTTCGGAGATCCCATCATAGACTCTGACTATTCTAGAGCTGCGTATAAAATAGTAGACCTTGTTGACCAATCTAATCTGGAAAAATTGTTACGTCGTGCACCTGCAGCATCCCTCTTGGTATTTGGGCATCTGATTCCGGGCGGTTTGTCAGATAACTTTGTGTTGCGCTTTGCGCATTCGCTCGGCAAAGCAACGGTGGCGACGCTTACCAGTTATTTCTGCCATCCCGTGTATGGGGAGGTTAAGTTCTTGGAACAAGAGAATTTACCTGAACTGTCTCAAATTGCATATGCGCACGATGCGGTAGTAAAATTTGCACAAGATCGTGTTGCAGAAAAAGGTGCCACGATTATTACTCATGCGCTGATTGATCGTGCATGGGGCGAGTTAAAACGGTCATCGGTATTTCAAGCAATGACCGATAACGAGAAAGTAAAAGCGTTGATCGATTATTATGAGCGTAAAATGCCGGATTGTGTTAAAAAGCGTGCGGGTACGGCAGTGATGATGGCCTGCAATAATCTCATCAGTCGTTTTGTAGTCGGTCCAGCCGTTAATGGGTGTACCAGGTTCATAAAAAGTCGTGTGTCAGCGGTACCATAAAAAGTAGTTAACGTTATTCTTTTTTACTAAAACGGTGTGGCTGAATAATGCCACCTGAAATAATCATAGTCATAGCTTCTTGGCGTGTCAGTTCAATAGGTATCAACTGCTGCGCAGGCATGATGACGAAAAAACCACTCGTTGGATTTGGGGTGGTTGGTATAAAGACGTTCACAAAAAGTTCGCCATTGCGTGGGGCAATTTCAGTTGGTAGTTCGCTCGTCATAAAACCAAGACTGTAAATGCCGGGTCGTGGAAATTCTACGAGTACTACCTCTTTAAAGGTAATCTTGTCTTGCAAACTGAACGCATTAACCAGCTGTTTGATACCGGCATAGATTTGACGTAGGAGCGGAACTTTTGAAATCAGTTGCTCAACGCCTTCCAGTACTGAGCGAAATATAAATACCTTTGCAATCATTCCAACGATAAGAATGGCAATAATACTGAGCAGTACCTCAGCATACGGAATGGCGGCAAAAAAGGTCATATGTGCTATTTTTTGCACGGGTGTGAGCCATGAAAGTACCAATTTAAATGACGTATTGAACAGTGCCACCGTGAGTGCAAGGGGTAATAGGGTGAGTAATCCATTCACAAAAAATGATGAAAAGAGGCGCGTAACGTACGCTAACAGAGCATGAAGTTTCATTAACTATCCTTTTGGGTAGGGTTGTTTGATAGGAGGTTTTGCAAGTGCACTGATAATTCATTTCCAATATGGTAAGCGGTATTATAATCCCGATCTTCTATCATAATGCGTAATACTGCTTCAGTGCCTGAATATCGCACCTGTATTCTGCCATGTGGAATACTATTTTGGTAATGCGTAATAATTGATTGAATAGTAGGAGTTGATAAATCTTTCTTGTATGTGACTGGCACATTAATGAGCAGATGAGGATATTTAGTAAAGGTTACCATATCCCAATTGCCAGTTTTTTGTATAGTCTCCAGTATGCGTAACGCGGTAAATATACCATCACCGCTACTTAAATAGTCACGCATAATAATGTGGCCCGATGGTTCACCACCCAGTAGTGTATCACTGGCCACGAGTGATGCGGTGATCTCTTTGTCGCCAACCGGTACCCGTGTCAACTGTTTATCAAAGCATTGAAAGTATTCCTCTATTCCTTTATTACTCATAATGGTGCCAACGATCTGTTGTTGTCCTGCGTAGCATGGATGATGCGTGAGTAGTGCTAACAGATCATCGCCATCTTTGATGATGCCGTTTCTGCTGACAGCGATGACTCTATCACCATCACCGTCAAAAGCAAACCCAATTGTTGCGCGATTTTCCAATACGGCTTTTTGAAGTGCCTCCGTGTGTAATGATCCGCACTGCTGATTGATATTAGTGCCATTTGGTTGGTTGAACAGTGGAATGACCGTTGCACCTTGTGCTGTGAAAATCTGTGGTGCGATGGTTGATGTAGCCCCATTAGCACAATCTATGACAATGGTCATGCCGTGTAATGAAAGTAACGGAAATGCATCCATGATAGAGGTGAAATATTGGTGTGTGGCAGTTGTAAGGTAGTACATCGTGCCAAACAGCGTCGATGGTAGTTGTGGAATCCTTTTATTGATAACACAGTCAGAAATAAATAGTTCATCTTCGAGTCCTATTTTATTTCCGTTATGATCGATAATTTTTATCCCATTGTCCTGATAGGGATTATGTGATGCTGAGATCATGAGGCCTACCTGTAGCTGTGGATTATTTTTTACTAAGGTGCATACAGCCGGGGTGCTTAACACGTCAGCGTCATATACCATAACCTGATAAGGTAAAATGCCACTTAACAAGGATGTTTTAATAAATGAGGCTGAGTTACGTCCATCATGTGCAAGTACAATAGTACATCCATCACCATACCGGTTATGACACCATTGTCCAATTGCATTGCCAATCAGGGGAATGAGTTCTGAAGTGAGTGGTTCTGTGCCAACGACCGATCTAATACCATCAGTGCCAAATATATTTTTTTTCATAGATTATACTAATTGAGAATCTTTTTCTATTTTACTAATTTTTACCGTGACAGTCTGTGTTACATAGTCTACCAATTTGATTCCTTTAGGTAAAAATAAATGAGCATGTTTTAGATAAAAAATATGTGTTCCTTCATCAGTTTTTTGGAGATTTAAGTGGCATTCATACGTGTTTGAATTGCTATTGAGGGCATTAATCAGTGGTATGCTTCCTTGAATCGTAACCGGTATATATTCACTAATGTCTGCTGTATACCCGGGTGGTAGATTATAAACATAGAGGGGAACGGAAATTGTAGTGGTGGTCAGCTGCTGAAATACGAGGGCGTTCCAGGTGATATATCCGATACCAATCGCTATGCAGAGATTACCGATGTTTTTCAGTAATGGTAGAATTTTTTTTGGCGTATGCATATTCGCGCTCCTGTTTTATTACTGTTTTTTGTGTTGTCGATGCAGATGTGTATACATGACGTACCATGGCTGCTCTTGTTTGTTGCAATGATAAACAACTGATGACCTTTCCATTGATGGTCATACTAAATGTTCTGGTAAGCGGATCACCGTAAATAGTGATAGCATCAGTATGGGTGGTATAATACACATCCAATTCACTGAGTTCTTGTATCGGGTGAGCAGATATGTTTTGCGTATGGTGCCATCTGCCATTAATGCCACGCACAATGCCGTGGTGGTCGCAGACTATCGTGTATGCATGCTGCATCAGCGAACTTGTGGTGAGTAAACTTGTGAGTTCTCGTGTGCAGGGCATGTCGAGCACAAGGCCCATAGTCATATAATCGGTCATAGCATCATGACGGGTAATGAGCACATGAAATGGGTATTGCTCATTAAAATTTACCAGCGCCATGCGTAACAGGTTATCAATCCAGGCATCGGTTGGAGCATTTGGCGATGTATTCGGGGCAGTTTTTCTGAGCGCAATGCCGGTGCGTTGCAATATATGTTGATGCATCAAGATAAATAAGGTTACTGTTGGAGTAATTGTGTGATACAAAAAAAAGCTAATATTGGATAACTTGAAGGTGTGTGCGGTAAAAAAAATAGTGCAATAACCAAGAAAATATAAAAACATTTTTTTATAGGGATCGGCACTGATCCAGCGGATAATGTAAAAAGCAATGCTGATAAAAAATAGAATTTCTATGCATTCTTTCGATAGTATCTGGTTTGGTATATCTTTCATCAATGCGGTAATCATGTATTCCTTTCATAATCAGTTTTTTATTACTGTATTTTTTTTGCATCATGAATGTACAGAGATCTGAAGTGAATAACGAGTTGTGCCTTTTTTATGCATCAGATAAGCATGATACATGATCTATTTTTGTCTTTTTATGATGACAAACGTATACTAGCTATCATATAACCTCTTAATTGGCTGAAAAAAGTAAGGACATAGATGCATACTTCTTCTACTATTGTATTAACGGGTGATCGGCCGACCGGTCCGCTCCATCTTGGGCATTATGTTGGTTCATTACAACAACGGGTCATCTTTCAGGAACAGTTCACGCAGTATATTATGATTGCCGATATGCAAGCGTTAACAGATAATGCTGATAATCCAGATAAAGTACGTGCGCACGTGACTGAGGTAGCACTTGATTATTTGGCCGTTGGCATCGATCCGCGTAAAACCACGATTTTTTTGCAGTCTATGATTCCGCAGATTGCTGAGTTGACGATTATCTATCTCAATTTAGTGACAGTAAATAGGTTGAAGCGCAATCCGACGATAAAAACTGAAATCAAACAGCGCGGATTTGGTGAAAATGTACCGGCAGGTTTTTTGATGTATCCGGTTCATCAAGCAGCAGATATTACCGTGGTGAAAGCCGCTAAAGTACCCGTTGGCGAAGACCAATTACCATTGATTGAACAAACAAATGAAATAATACATACCTTTAATCGGTATTATGGTCCGGTCTTTCCGGTAGTTGAAGGCGTGCTTTCCAAAACGCCTCGTTTGGTAGGTCTTGATGGCGGAACCAAAATGAGTAAATCGGCTGGTAATGCCATTTTTCTTTCAGATACATTTGACGTAGTTGCGCAGAAAGTGATGCGCATGTATACCGATCCGAATCACTTGAAAGTAAGTGATCCCGGCAAAGTTGAAGGTAACACCGTATTTACGTACCTTGATGTCTTTGATCCGCGTACAGACGAAGTTGCTGAACTGAAAGCTCAGTATCGTCGAGGTGGATTGGGTGACGTGGTATTGAAAAAACGGCTCATTGATGTACTCAATACTACACTAGATCCGATTAGAGCAAGAAGAAATGAGTATGCACAAGATATTCCAGCGGTAATGCAGCTATTAAAACAAGGGAGTGAACAGGTATTGTCAATCGCTGATACTACGATGTGTGAGGTAAAAAAAGCAATGCGCATTAATTATTATCAGGGGTTTAAATTATGATTCTTTTTTGCCTCGGTATTCTATCATCTATCTCTTTGATGAATAATTCGTTGAGTGCTTCTAGTGATGACCCAAAATTGCAGGCACTTAATGACTATGTACGTCAGGTTCAAGTTACGATGTTTTCAGTGTATGCGATACGCAAGTATGTTGAGACTAACACTATCCCTATTGATAAAGAAGGTAATCCGATTGTCAATTATAAAGAAAAAGCGTTACATGCGTTAGCTGAAATTAAGACAGTAGATTTTATACCTATGATTGGTTTGTGTGTTGGTGATGGGGCTGATGTAGGCCTAGATATTACAAAAGGTCTTAGTGAGGATAATGTGCGCTATGTAAAGTACACTCGTAATGATATTTTAAAAACCATAAATATTCTATTAGATCGAAGTAATGTAGAAATTAATTGGCAAGATGTCACACAAAACAATCTTACCACACTTATGCATGTCGCCAAGCTGAGTGACGATTTTTTGAATCCCGACCCAGTTACGATGTTACTTGATTATGGTGCAGATCCTGCTTTGGTTGATGCAGATGGTAAAACGGCAGGGGATTATTGTAAGGCGGGGAAAGAGGCGTTTGATAAGTACGTAGGTGATTATCGGCGGACATTTGCTTCCCTCACCACCACTGCTTTGTGTAGCTCAGGAGGGTTGCCCGTTCCAGTTGCGCAATTAGTCATGCAGTATGATCCTCGTTTCAAAGCAGGTCATCAAGTAAAGAAATAGAACGCGTACGATGCTTCTGTAGATCGTTTTTCCTTTCTTGTTTTTTCAGAAATAAAAGGAAGCATAATTTTTTTTAATCTATTTGTAAATTTTGTTCACAGAGCCTAATACGAGGAACGAAATAACCATTTTAATACTTCTTACTTATTACCGACAGGTTAACTCATGATATTATTTTTTTTGTATGGTCTATCAGTTGTGTTGTTTATGGATAATTCCCTACATGCGGCAAACCCTGATAAAAAACTTGAAATATTGAAACAATTTCCCTATAGAATGTATGATCTGTATGCAATCCGCAAATATACCATTACTGACACTATTCCTGCTGATAAGCAGGGTAATCTGATCGTCAATTATAAAGGATAGTACAGCAACTCTTGGCTATGCATCAAAAGCCTAATGAGCATTGGTATGGGGTGTGTTTCGGTAATGGGAGTGAAGTTGATTTACGTGGTGAGTTCGATGGCGACGACGTATCGTATATAGAACATAATAAGGAGGATGTATATAAAACAATACACATGTTATTGGATCGAGGAAATATTGAGATTAATTGGGTAGATGCAACACAGAAAAATGTTACCGCACTCATGCGTGCAGCCGAGATGGTGAACAAATTTTTGAATCCGAATCTGGTTACGACATTACTGGACCATGGTGCAAATCATGATTTAGTTGATGCAGATGGTAAAACGGCAGGAGATTATAGTAAGGTGGGCAAGGAGGATTTTAATGCATATGTTGCTGAATATGAGCAGAGATTTGCTTCCCTCACCACCACTGCTTTGTGTAGCTCAGGAGGGTTGCCCGTTCCAGTTGCGCAATTAGTCATGCAGTATGATCCACGTTTTGGTAAGGTTAATGCGAGAAAACGAAAAAAGTAAAACACAAATTGCAAAAGTCCATTATCCGTTGACAACCTTTTTATTACGTTTAAGGCAATTGCACGCAGTTATAGTGGGCCACCGATGACTTTGTATTTTGTGCATTATTCTCTGTGAAAAAGTATGTGGTTTTTTTTGTGGTAGTTTTTGGCAGAAAATACTTCTAGAAGTACTTTCTGGGGTGTTTTTAGTGGTACTTTTAGTGGGTGTAGTATTTATTCTAAGTTTTGTTAGCTTAAGCGGTAAAGGAGTAGTTGGTCGTGGTTTATGTAGCAGTGGTTTGATGAATGATGGTGAGTTTGTTAACGGGGCTGTTTTATTGCATGTATGAAATACTGCTGGTGAGCTTGCGCAGCGAATCGGTAATCTATTAGTAAGAGATTCACCTTGAACCTTATCAGTAATACATCTTTGAATATGGTTATATTGCTTAGGCTGCTTTGGTATAAGGGTGATATTATGATTCTCAAACCATTGTTTGATGGCAGTAGTAATTTTTGGTGAAATAGTTGAGCTGTTCCATTCGCATAGTTCTACAATATTTCTTCCCCATGAATCGGTGTATGTTAAGTCAATTTTTTCTTCATACATTGTATTCATTATACCTAATATATCATCTTGATTGATGTTATGATTGTTGAGAAACAGCATTCTGCTCAGTTGTGACCGATATTCCTCAGGGCTCATTTTAGTTGTTTTAGCGGATTTGTTTTGTTGGGGGTATTGATTTAAAAACAGTGGAAAAATTGTATTTACATATTCTTTTTCATATTTAAGGTTTGCATACTCTTTTTCATATTTAAGTCTTGCAGCTTCTTGTGCATATTTAAGCCTTCCATACTCTTGTTCATATTTCATTGTTTCTAATTTTAATTTCAGTTCTTTTTGATGTGCTCCTTGGAAACAAGGTTGAAGGTGTTGAGCTTGATCCCTAATAACCATATCCTCAGTTTCTCTATGCATCCCCTGAATAACAACGTTCACTTGTGTTATCATTATGAATAGTAAAAATCGATATATCATTATTACTCTCCTCCAATAAACGTTGCCAGTATATAGTATTTATTCAATTCCTTTTATAATGCAACAATAAAGTTGGCCTTTATTTTTTTTGTACCTTTTTTAAAGCGCACCGTAACAAATGTTCCTTCTGAACGTTCTTCACTCATTTGGACATTGCCAATCCCATAAGTCGCGTGACGTACTGGTTGTCCCAGGTACCACGTTTTTTTTTCCGATGACAGCGGTGTGGTTGCTAGTGACGCTATTTCTTTTTTTTCTACGCGTATTTGAGTTGCGGAGCTCGGGGTTTTGAATCTATGTACTGCTGAATTTCGTAGATATTGTGTTTGGGTAGGATGCGGTTTTTGCTGTGGTGTATCATACACATAATCTGATGATTTTAGAATGTGGAATGTTTTGCCGGTTAACCACTGGGTGCAATAGGAATAGATCTGTTCACTATTGAGGTACCGTATCTGATTAATTTTGCTCTTATACGGTTCCATTTCATCGATAAATCGTGATGGAATTTGCATGACCAGATTTCCATACGTATATCGCTGATTGGTATACGTTATGAGTAACCGTTCTTTTGCACGCGTGATGGCAACATACAGCAGTCTACGTTCTTCTTCAATATCTTGGTTTGTGGCCTGTGCGCGGGTAGTCGGCAGCATTCCTTCTTCAACACCACTGATGATAATGGTATCAAATTCAAGGCCTTTTGCCGCATGGATTGTCATCATAAAAACGATATTACTTTTGTCATCTATTTTATTATGCGCAGCTTCTTGCATTAAGCCAACTTCACCAAGAAATAATGAAATAGTATTTGCTGAATTGCGTTCAAAGTAATGGGCGGCGTCGATTAGTTCGTAAATATTATTGAGTCGCTCTTCTGCTTCGTTAGACTCATATTCTTGCTGAATAAATTGAATATACCCTGTTTTTGACAAAATATGTTCGATAGCTTTTGATGGCTCTGTTTTTGGTGTTATGCCGGCAAAAATCTCTTTAAATGCAAGAAATGCTGCCTGTTGCGTTTTGCTCAGGTGGCTATCGGTTGCACATTGATCAATGCTGGTTGGAATATCGATAAACGGTTCGTTTTCCCAGAGGTTTTTTAGTACATCCTCACATTTTTGACCTAGGCCACGCGTTGGCACATTTAAGATTCGTGTGAATGCAGTAAAATCGAAAGGGTTATTAATACAACGTAGGTAAGCTAAAATATCTTTAATTTCGCGCCGTTCATAAAACTGTATACCACCAACAATCGTGTATGGTATTGAACGCTTTACTAGTATTTCTTCAATGGCGCGAGATTGTGCGTGCATTCTGTATAATACGGCGATTGATTGTTCAGGGTGTTTTTCCCGTAGTGCGGCAATACAGTTGCCAATGAGTTCACTCTCTTGATATTCAGAGCTACATGCTACCAATCTAATACGATCGTGTGCCGTTCGGTCTGACCATAATACTTTTGGTGTGCGTTCTTTATTATGGCTAATAAGCGTATTTGCTAAGCTAAGTATAGGTTCAACTGAGCGATAATTTTGCTCTACTTTAATAATAGTGGTTGGTTTAAAGGCCGTATTGAAATTAAGGATATGTGAAACAGTGGCGCCACGCCATGAATAAATAGATTGATCCTCATCGCCGACGGCGCACAACGAGGTAATAGCAAGTTCTGCGCTTTCTTGATGATTAGCCAATAATTTGAGTAATGTCTGCTGAATGCTATTAGTATCTTGGTACTCATCAATCAGGATATGCGTAAGTTCAGCCTGTACGGTTGCCCTAATATGCAGGAATGATTCTAAAATTAATACCGTTTTAATAAGTAAATCATCAAAATCAAGGCATTTTGCTTGTTTTTTTTCTTTTTCGTATTGATGGTATAATGCGTATATATCGCTGGGTATGTTCAAAAGGTCTAGGCCATTTTTTTGTTGTTTGATCTGTGATATTTGATACATAATAGCACGATATTGCGTTGGCTTATGTGTACCTGCTCGCTTCATTATATCGGTGATCATTTTTTTTTGATCTTCTGTATCAAGAATAGAAAAAACTGGCAGATCAATGAGTGAACCATATTTTTTTAAAAACCTAACACAGTAGGCATGGAAAGTACCGATAAATGGAAGGACGGTTTTATTGCCAAGATAATGAACGATACGTTCTTTCATTTCCAAAGCAGCTTTATTAGTGAATGTTAGTGCTACTATTGAATCTGAAGCCACCTGTTTATGCAGTATAAGATGCGTAATCCGTGTGGTGATAATGCGTGTTTTCCCAGAACCAGCTCCTGCAATGACTAATAATGCACCGCGATCATGAAGCACGGCTTCACGCTGTTGAGCATTAAGTGTTTCATGCAAATAAGTATTTAAGGTATCAGTGCGTGACATATATTCCTTTACAATAATCAGGTGGATGCCTGTTAGTGTACTCAGAAATTTATCATATGGCTACCGGTGAATTGCGAAAAAATGGTTTTAAAATCCCTTAAGAAATTGACTATTTTTTTAAAAATAATACAAGATACTTGATACGATACGCGTATTAGATACTGGATGGGTGTTGTAGGCTCGTCCATAGTTATTGATTAAACCATAATGCGTCAGTGTATATAAAATTTCACCGTTAAATTCTATTTGGTTAATCATGTATCTAAAGCGTGGTGCAATAATGAACGTGTTGTCAGTGTTTTGGCCAAAACTGTAAATGAGATTTTCAGAAACATCGTCGGGTGTTGGTTGCAGTGTTGCTATGATGGTTTTTCGTGATCCTAGATTTTTTGAATAACCAATAAAAATACCGGGTTCGCCATGTTTCCAGTGCGTAACTGTCAAATCGGCCCACCAGTTTATGACGCTTAAATTAGTATAGGTACGGTGGTCAGTAATGGGATTTATTGAATGCACCGCAAATCCCCCAATAAGGCTAACATCGTTACCATTTTGCACATAAAATACTTGTGTGCTAAAACGTATGTCTTTATTGATGTATGTGTAGTAGGCAAGCGCTGCGCCACTGTTGATGTATTCATTGGCTTTATATCCTTTGTTGGTTACCAATCGAGGAATAAAGCGTTTGAAATCAAGTCCAAGTCCTACCGTGTGACCGTTATTGTGGTACCGTATTTGTGCATGAAGTTCAGGGACAATGGCATGACGTAGATAGGTGGTACTGAGTCCGATAGGTCCTAAAGCGGAAAAATCCAGTTGTGAAATAGCCGCTGCCAAAAGGTCTACTTTATCCCCATAATATGATAAGCGCAGCTGCGGGGAACGGGCATAAATAGCAACAGGCGCACCGCCGGCAAATGACATAGTATTAGGAAAACAATCAAAGACATATAATGGATGCCAGGTATATCCAGCTATAACTGAATGTTTACACCAGTCAAGGGTAATAAAACTATGGCGCATCCGTAAAAGATTGATAAGAAAATCACCATTATTATTAAAGAGGTAAGTGCTTGTCCCTCCAAAAAAATCGGTTTCTAAAAAAAGTGAGCTTTTTGCGCAATGCATGTCAGGGCCACGAAGGAAATAGCGGAGTCGGGTGGTAATAGTGGTTTGGTTAAACTGGCCATTAGCATAAATATCATGGCAGTAGGGATCTGGGTATTTATTTTTTGGCAGGGCGATAACATCATCATCAGCAACACCAATCACCTGTCGTGTATCAAAGTACCCTTCGTACCGTAAAAATCCACTCAGTCCGGTTTTGAAATAGTCTATGTAGGCACGCTTGTAGGGTATCTCTTGTGCAGTAGTTATGCCTGTTTTTTCTGGTTTATCTTCTTCATGTATAGTTTCGATTTGGGGCGTTTCTTGCAGTAAAAAAGCTGGTGGGGCATCAGATACATAGCTGTATAAGGGCAATAGCAATAGGGGGTATATTAAGAATGGTTTTCTGGTGTTGAATACGTTGGTATAAATATGCATGCATTACTTTCATCAGTGATAGTTTCTCCACGGTTAGTTTTTCAATGTTCTTTTAGCATGGCTTGTCCTAAATGTAAATTGTGGTGATTGATAGTGCCTATGTATCTATGTCTATATTCTTTCTCTTAAGGATAAGAAAATTTCAACTTGATCTGCTATGTTAGCATATTGTGCAATTTTAGCTCATGTGAAATAATAATCATGTGGTATTAATACAAATTATTCCTATCAGATGGTATACTAACCGTTGTGACATTATATCGTTCTGTATTGTGACTACTATTATGAGGATTTGTATGGTTGCTCGGTTTTTATATGCCTACCTCTTGATTTTACTTGTATATCATGATGTGTGTCTTGCTCGTGATCTTAAAATTTCTGAAAAATGCGCTATGATGGTGGGTCTGGGAGCTAGCGCTATTATAGATGACGTATTGTTGTCACCATTACTAAAAGATGATAACAATAAGGCCAAAAGAGTTATGTTCAGAACGGTAAGTAGTCTTTTGTTGAATAGCTCATTAGAATTTAAACAAGGCTTTAAAGGGAGTATTGTGCCTGCGGCTGTTCGCGTAGTATGCATGACAGCACTAGACGTGTATGCACGTGAACGCATGCACCAATTTGTACATGACCCGAAGGCACCAGATTACCAAGAAGATACGACAATTTTTTCTTTCGTCAGAAAAAAATGTCACAAAGCAAGTACTCAGACGCCCATCCTGGCACGACAGTCTGCTCACATTTTATGTATGTTTATGGGAAGATATGTATATGATGCTTCCCTCGGTAAGATTGTGCCATTGATCAATACGCTGTTGGGTAGTTCATCAGGAGTCAATAGCCATATAGTGCCGTTGGTCGGGCATTTTGTAGCCATGGGACTTACCGTTGGTATTGGTACTGGTTCACTTATATCGATGATTACCAATATGATTCATGAGGTTGGAGAGGAGCAGATGCCTGAGTGGTTGTTGTCATTTCATTAGGCATGATATGCGAATGCATGGCGTCGCTTCTTTATTGAGGTCGTATCATTAGTTATCCAAGGCTGTTTAATGCTATGCGACATATATGGCCATATTCGATGTCATGTTTTAGTATGATTTTTATTGGTAAAAATGTGGAACCCCAAATACTCAATTGTGGTAGTTTGACTGGGCAAAAAAATTGTGGTGCAAACACAAAAAATGACCGCCTTATATATAGAGCGGCCATGGTAATAATAATTCATTTGCACTAATCTATGTGGTTTTTGTAGTGTTCATGCTTATCCATTCATGCACCCAAGCGATGAGGGGCTTTACTCCTGTTTTCGATTGGGCATTAGTAAACACCTGCGGCGTGTACTGATTGTAGATGGTTTTATCTTTGGTTGATGCTTTATCGATTTTATTAAACACATACAGCATGGGAGCAGTGACGCGTAATTCAGCTAGGATAGTATTTACTACCTCAATATGCTCTGGCCAATTGATATCGGAGGTATCAACGACATGGAGTAACAAATGCGCATACTGCAGTTCTGCCAGCGTAGACTTGAATGCGGCAATCAGCTGTGGTGGTAATTGTTGAATAAATCCTACCGTGTCAGCCAGCAGGGCCTGTTTTTTACCATCAATAACCCATTCTCGTACGGTAGTATCAAGGGTAGCAAAAAGACGATCTTCTGAAAGTACCGAACTCTGAGTCAGTTGGTTAAGCAACGTTGATTTGCCTGCGTTAGTATATCCAACCAAACAGATAAGCGGGAGGCGTGCTGCAAGGCGTTGTTTTCTTTGGGTATCACGCGTTTTTTCTAACTTTTTCAATTGGTCTTTTAATTTTGAAACGTAATCATCAATAATGCGTCGCTCTTTCTCTTTTGCCGTTTCACCCGGTCCGCCGCGGGTTCCTTTGACGCCAAACTGTTGTTCAAGGAAGATGCCTTTCCCTGCAAGGCGGGTTTTTTGATGTTGGAACATAGCAATAGCAACCTGGGTTTTTCCTTCTGCCGAATGTGCATTTTTTTCAAATATTTCAAGAATAAGGCGTGTACGGTCAATAATGGTGCAGTCCAGGTAATCACCCAAATTCCGTTCCTGTTGAGGAGATAATGGTTCGGAAAAAACAACTTTTTCTGGTTGGTACTCATCACATGCTTTTTTGAGTTCTTCAAGTTTTCCTTGCGTCACAAAATATCCGGGATCAATAGAGCGTAACTTGATGGTGATATAACCAAGTGGCTTTATTTTATTGCTTCGTGCAAGCGTCTCAAATTCTTGGAAATAGGAAGCTATGTTTTTCGTTTTATTTCGTGGTGATTGTATGCCAATCAGGAGTACTCTCTCTTCTTTATGCGGTACAAACGCTGGCGTATTTAACATAAAATAAAATGCTTTCAGGTAACAAAAAAAGTGCATCAGTCTTAAGGTTGTGATGCGCAATATGATTTGTCAATCAATGTAATCATACGTTATTTTCAACAAAAGTAAAAACTTTTTTATATACGTAAATCGACTGAGTTTACTACAGTTGTTCGGTAAAAATTGCTCTACGCCCATACTATTAGGGTTTGTATCAGATGTCTACCCCTGCCAAAAAAAGGGAGGAGGTAAACATCTGTATTATGTGTATTTCGTTATTGAGCAGGTTCTTTCCAGCTATGATTCCAATCAAATCCCCAGGGTTTTTTTGAATCAAAAATGGTCCAATGCCCACCCATTTGTACAAATCCAGTGTGCCAATCATGATTTCGTACGGATTTGTCAGTAGTTCTAAAGTTTGGCTTGATGAGATATGCTGATCCTGAATCATAGTTGATTGACTTGCCAGCAGGAATGATTCCTGAAGCAAAATTACTAGAATCAAACAGTGATACTTGATTTTCTAAGGTGAACTCTATGGCTTTGGCGCTTTTATTGGTGATAGTTCCCTGGTAAGTCAACGATGGTAAAGCATACAGTAGGCATGCTGCAGTTAGAATGGTTGGTATATGCATGGTAAATACTCCTTTTTTTAATAATCAAGGTCATTGTCCACTACTATTTGGCGTCTTCCTTCTTCTGGTTCCCACTTAACCCCTAAAGGCGTATTAGAGTCAATGAGTATCCATTTACCAGTATTTGCTGGAACCGGGTACTTTTTTTTCCCTGCTATTTCTGCACCAGTAACTGGGTCTTTTTCTACTAAGCTAAACATCACTATATATCTCTCCCCTCCCAAAAAACTTGCTAGTGGACTTCCTAGAAAACCAGAGAAGGAATCATTAGGGGCAAATGGGTACGTCTTGGTTTTTTGTCCGTCGACGGCGTGTAAAAATATTTTTTTACTACTTTTATTCGTCATTGTTAGCGGAGTGTAAGTCAACGATGGTAAAGCATACAGTAGGCATGCTGCAGTTAGAATGGCTGATATACGCATGGTGAATACTCCTTTTATCGTTTAACGATACACAAATTGCTATTTCCAACTATGATTCCAATCAAATCCCCATGGGTTTTTTGAATCAAAGATGGTCCAGTTTCCGCCTGCCTGTGCAGCAGCTGAATGCCAGTTATGATTACGTACTGAGCCGTCGTTAGTTTTAAATTGTGGTTTGACAAGGTACCCTGCATTTGAATCATAGGTTATTGAGTGGCCAGCAGGTATAGTTCCGTCATCAAATTCACTAACATCAAACATTGCTGCTTCATTGGTTAAAGTAAACTCTATGTCTTTGGCGCTTTTATTATTAATAGTTCCTTTATGCGTCGACGATGGCAGTACATACAGTATGCATGCTGCAGTGAGAATGGCTGATATACGCATGATTAAATCTCCTTTTGAATGTGTTTTTAAAGATATATAGATGATTATTTCCAGCTATGATTCCAATCAAATCCCCATGGTTTTTTTGAATCAAAGATAGTCCAGTTGCCGCCTGCCTGTGCAGCAGCTTCATGCCAGTTATGCTCGCGTACTGAATTATCATAGGTGCTAAAAGAAGGTACGACTAGATTCGTTGATTCTGAGTTATAGGTGATTGATTGGTGTGGTTGAATAGTTCCTTGATCAAATAGATCGCTGTGAATAAAAATCTGATTCTTTAGTCTAAAAGAGATTTCTTTGGCACTTTTATTCGTTATAGTTCCTTTGTAAGTCAACGATGGCAGTGCATACAGTAGGCATACTACGGTAAGAATGGTTGATAAACGCATGATATATTCTCCTTTTTAAATCTTGGTAATGTTATTTTTATAGTACAAAAAATACTTATAATTAAACAATAGTTAGATGGTTTTTTTAAAGTATAGCTTTTATTTTAATTTTTACGTTATTCTGCATAAAAAGGGTGAATATCAATAGGCTGGGGGTAGCATGCGTTCCATTTATTATGGCTTTATTTTGTTTTTTGGTTTATTTAATCGTGGATTGTACGCCTCTGTTGACCTTGATGACTTTGCAGCTTTAGTACCCCTTAATATTCCCCTTGATCAAGAACAATTGAATGCTGTAGTCGACAATTATGTTGCAGCGATTGAAGCGGGTGACTCTAGTATGATTAATCAATGGCTACATTTACCCCACAATCTTGCTGTTGCTTTAAATAAAAAAATGGCACATGAACGACCGATTACCAGAGCTATCGATGCATTTATGCAGGATATCTTTTTTGTCAGCGAAGCTGAACGTAAAGAGGCATCGGCATTGTATGCGGGATGGCAGAAACTAAAAGATGAAGTGAAATTACGCGTTCAAGATAAAGCAGGTACGGTCATTTTAACTGCTCTGCAAGCGGGTACGGGTGCCTTGCCGCCAGCAGAAGCTTCTGAATTAGTAAATTCCGTTAGTCGCGTTGCCTATAGTATGATGTACCCACGTACCATTCGTTTGGTACAGTATGAAGAAACTATTGCAGCACTTATTTCTTTGGGGTTGGCACTTCCTGATGAATTATATAATGAAGGAACGAAAGAAACCGTTCTAATGCGTGCAGCAGACCTTGGGTGGACTGGGTTGGTCCATATATTATTGAAATACAAAGCACAAAAAAATAAAAAGAACTCAAGTGGACAGACACCACTGATGTATGGGGTAAAACATAATAACCCAGAACTTATCCATGCATTATTATATTCCGGTAATCAGCACAATAATCCTCTAATTGTGTTGACATCAGAAAAAAAAGTTCCTACGAGTCCTTCCATTGACCGAACAAAAAAACAAAATACGTGGGGTGCTTCTCTATATTATGTACTATTTGGACACGGTGCCGAATCTTCTGAACAAGTTTCTGAGCGCACTTCGTCTTCACGATTGCCAGCGCAATCAACAGTTAATGATCCGGCTGGTGTTTTACTTAAAGATAAGTTTGGTAAAACAGCCTTTGAGTACGCCTGCACTGCAAAACGGTGGTCAGTTGTAGAGCAATTATTAGAATATTGTGGAAAATATAATCTCAAACTTTCTCAAGAAATAAAACAGGCAGTGATAGCTGCCTTAACTACAGAAACAGGGGTTATCGAAAGCCGTATGGCATCGGCTGGTGAACACCATCAACAATCCAATGCAGCTACTGGAACCAGTGCATTAGTGGGCGATGCAGAACAAGTCAGTAAGACGTTGATTGAAAAACTTCTAGCTAATAATCTCCTTCAAGAATCCAATAACTGAACTTTGATTTGCTACTTTTAAGTGTGCATAGTATAGTAAAATCGTTATATTTCGTTACACAGACTTTGCATACTATGAATTTATGATTACTATTACGAATCTTTCGATGGCGTACGGACAGCGGATATTATTTGACGAAGTCAATCTGATGCTTGCTCATGGAAAACGGTATGGATTAGTAGGTGCAAATGGTACCGGAAAATCAACCTTGCTTCGGGTGTTGGCCGGGGAAGAGGAACCAACGGAAGGATCTTTTTCGTATCCCAAACAGATGCGCATGGGGTGGTTGCGCCAAGACCAGTTTCGCTATGACCAGGAGTTGGTGCTCAATGTGGTATTGCGAGGGAAAAAGGTGCTCTGGAATGCCCTGGAAGAAAAAGAGCGTATCAGTAAAAAAGCTACTATCTCTGCGGACGATGGTTATCGTCTTTCAGACCTTGAAGAGATTATTGCTCATTATGATGGGTATGCAGCAGAGTCAGTTGCGCAGCGACTTTTGTCAGGGCTCGGTATTACCGAAGAGCAGCAGTTTGATACTTTGTCAGCATTGTCTGGTGGTTACAAGTTGCGGGTGTTGTTAGCACAGGCGCTGTTTGATAATCCAGATATTTTGATTTTAGATGAGCCGAATAACTATTTGGATGTCCGCTCTATTGCGTGGTTAGAAGAGTATCTCACGACGACGTTTGCTGGACTTCTTATTTTTACATCCCATGACCAAAGTTTTTTAAATACGGTAGCTACCCATATTCTCGATATCGATTATGGCGAGGTACGAGAGTATGTGGGAAATTATGATTCTTTTTTGAAGCAAAAACAGTTGGTAGTTGAGCAGAAACTCCATGAACGTTCCTATATGGAAAAAAAGATTGCACGGTTAAAAGTCTTCGTTGAACGGTTTGGGGCAAAGGCTACTAAAGCCGCACAGGCAAAATCGCGTGAAAAAACCATTGAAAAAATGGAACTGCAGATGCCGGACATAGAAAAAACATCACGGCGTACTCCCCATATTACCTTTACTATGGGTGCTTCCTCGGGTAAACAGGTGTTAAAAGTTCATGGTATTACAAAATCGTTTGGATCTAAGAATGTATTACGTGGGGTTAGTTTTACGGTTAATAAAGGTGAAAAAGTTGCCATTATGGGGCCCAATGGGGTGGGAAAATCGACTCTGCTTAATATAGTTGTGGGTCGCTTAGCTGCTGATCGTGGGTCGTATGAATGGGGGTACAATACCTCTGTTTCCTATTTTGCCCAAGAACACCATGAAATGGCACATGATGCGAGTACGGTTTATGATTGGCTGTGTCATAACACTACCGATATTCCGAGCTCCATGATTCGTCACATGTTAGGTTCATATTTGTTTCAGCAGGATGATATATATAAAAAGGTATCCTGTTTAAGTGGTGGCGAAATTAGCCGTCTGATCAGTGCCCGTATTACGCTTGAAAAACGGAATGTATTAGTGTTTGATGAACCAACGAATCATTTTGATATTGAAGCGCGTACCCAATTGGCGCATGCGCTTAAAGAATACCAAGGTACCGTACTGGTGGTCAGTCACGATCGTTATTTTGTTTCTCAGGTCGCCTCCCGTATTATAGCTATTACCCCAGAGCGTATTATTGATGTACAGGGGAGCTATGATGAGTATCATGCTCTGATGGCAGAGCATATGCAATAATGATGATTAGGCGAATGCGTCAGGTGTCTTATAAAGTCTGTATGCTAAAAAGTTTATTTTATATTTCAGTTGTATATACTGATAACGTAACTCGGTCGTTAGAAAATAATGGGAAATTAAGGTATGTTAGACCTCCTTTCAAATAAATTAGGTGATGCGTTCCAGGTCTTAACGGGACGTGCGCAAATCAAAGAAGAACAGATTGCACAGTTGACACAACAGGTCTATGAAAGCATGATTGAGGCCGATGTGCCCTATGAAGTAGCACGTGATTTTGTTGCTGAAGTTAAGGCTGAGTTAGCTACCCTACATAAAAATAAAATTAAGGATCTTGCATCGACCGTTATGGATGTATTCAATCGCCGTTTGACGGCATTGTTAGGACAAGATGCAACATTTAATGCTGCGTCATTGCCCTTGCCAGCCGTGATACTTGTGATGGGTGTTCAAGGCTCCGGTAAAACGACTACTATTGCCAAACTCGGTGCCCATATTCTTGAAGCTACCAAGGGTAAAAGAAAAATTTTAGCCGCATCCGTTGACTTTTACCGTCCTGCAGCTATTGATCAGATGGAAGTCATGGCTAAAAAAGCGGGCGTTGATGTATATCGTGCTAAAAGTACTGATCCAGTTGCAGCTGCAAAAGAGATTAAAGAACGTTTTGAACGGCACCGCTATGACATTTTGTTGCTCGATACAGCCGGTCGTACCCATGTTGATACGGTACTGTTGGATGAGCTAAAAGAAATAGACAAATTGGTCCGACCAACCTTTAGATTGTTAGTTATTGATGCGATGGTTGGCCAACAGTCATTGGCGATCGCGCGTACCTTTGATGCAGCGGTTCCTTTTAATGGGGCCTGTTTAGCCAAAATGGATAGTGATACGCGTGGAGGAGTAGCTGTTTCATTTCGGTATGCACTCAAAAAACCGATCTTTTTTGTTGGTGTTGGTGAGCGGGTTACCGATTTTGAATTATGGCGCCCAGAACGGGTAGTGCGACAGCTTATTGGAATGGGTGATCTAGAAACCTTATTTGATCGCGCTGCACGCTATGCTCCTCAAACTACTCAGCAGGTTGCTCAGAAAAAAAATGATCGATTTACCCTCGAAGATTTTGCCGAGCAGCTTACCGTGATGAGAAATCTTGGTTCAGTCGGCTCAATTATGCGGTTAATGCCACATCAGTTTAAGGGGGCTATGGCGGGTGTTGATATGGATGCTGCCGACAAAGATTTGAAAATGGTTCGTGCTATGATCGACAGTATGACCTTGAAAGAGCGCCGTTTAGAGGTTGTATTAACTAGTTCGCGCATTAAAAGAATCGCGTCTGGGAGCGGTGTAGCGATTGAAAAGGTGACCAGTTTATTAAACCGCTTTAAAGAAACATCAGAATATGTTATGCTTCTAAAGAAGTCGGGTCCGTTTAAACAATTGTTTAAGTAAATATATAGTTTTTTCTGTGTTTCCAGAGGAATAAGTGTTATGGCAGTTAAAATTCGTCTGTCTCGTATTGGCAAAAAGCATGTTCCGTTTTTCCGTATTGTAGCGATCGATTCGCGCGCAAAAAGAGATGGGCAGTTTTTAGAAAATTTAGGTACCTATGATGCGCTCAAAGGTACGTTAGTGGTGTTTAATGAACAATTGTATGATAAATGGATCGCAAGGGGGGCTATACCAACCGACTCAGCTAAAAAGATATACCGTACCCACAAGAAAAATGTTGCTAAGCCGGCACGGCCCGTAGAGACGGCGGTTGAGACAAACAGTGAAGCGGTAAATAACTAACGAGAACGACATGCGTGTGTTGTTTGTAAAAAAATAATTATCTTATATTCATAACAAGGATTTTATAGTATGAATAATGGTCAAGTAAACATCAGAGAACATGTAGAATATATCGTAAAACAGTTGGTACGTAATCCAAATGCTGTTCGTATTGGTGTTGAACATGATGGTGCCCGCCATGTTATCTCAGTTCAAGTAGATGAACGCGATCGTGGAATTGTCATTGGTAAAGGAGGAGCAACTATTAAGGCTCTCCAAACCCTTATTGAAGTTATGATGCCTCGCGGTGAAAAAGTATCAGTCAATATCATTGACTAAGGTACTGGTATATGATTTTTAGTACAGTCATATAAAATAAGGTCGGCATGTTGTAGTATTTTTACAGCATGCCGATTTTTGTATCCACTTTTTTCAATAGCAGAATCTGATATGCATATTTCTATTGCAACCGTATTTCCTGAACTGTACGGTCCCTTTTTACATACCAGTCTTATTAAAAGAGCTCAAGAAGCACAGATTGTATCAATTGGAGTTGATTCATTTTTTTCTTGTGTATCGCCCAAAGAGCGTATTGATGCGCCCATTTTTGGTGCCGGTGCTGGTATGTTAATTAAACCAGAGGTATTTGAAACGCTGATTACTCGTCAAGAAAATACCCATGGCAAAGCGTTTAAAATCTTTTTCTCTCCACAGGGTAAAACGATGGATCAGACGGTAATGGCACAGGTAGCCCATGAATTTCAAAAACATAGGCATCTGTTGCTGGTTGCCAGTCGATATGAAGGGATCGATGAGCGGGTGCAAGAAGAATACGCTGATCTCGTGTTGTCAGCGGGCGATTTTGTACTCATGGGAGGAGATCTGCCGGTCATGATGTTGCTTGAGGGGATGTTGCGTTTAATTCCCGGTGTGGTTGGACGTCAGGAATCGGTAGCCCATGATTCATTTACGGGCCCTTTTGTTGATTATCCTACGTACACCGAGCCAGTTGAATGGCGTGGACATCGGGTGCCCGATATTGTCCGTTCGGGTAATCATGGTGCGCTCAACACCTGGCGCTTGCAAAAGGCTATTCGCAAAACAGTTACCTACCATTTTAATTGGCTTAAAACGCATCCCACAACCCCGAGTGAGCGGATTAAAGTTGAATCCGAGATTCCGCCTCATTACGTTGTGTTAGCTCACAGTGATGTTATGATTGCCTCCGAGGGTACCACGAAAGTGGGGACCACGTCAGTTACGTCGATCGATCTACATGATATTGCACGTTCGTCTCGTACCTTTGGGGTGAAGGAGTTTTTAGTCGTGACCCCGCTGGTGGATCAACAAAAGATTGTACAGAAATTAGTTTCATTTTGGGCGACAAAGGGAGAAGCGTATAACGCTAATCGGCATGATGCGATTAAGTTAATCTCTATCCATTCGTCGCTTGAGGCAGCGATAGCCTATGTGGGGGCAAAGCATGAAGTACCACCACTGGTCGTGACTACAACGGCGCGTGTGCCTACAGCAGGTACTGATCAGCAAAGACTGATTACCTATTATGACCAGGCACGGGTATTTGGACATGGTCGACCGGTGATGCTCATATTTGGTACTGGGCAAGGATTGCGGCAAGAAGTGCTCGATGCGAGTGATTTTCAATTGCTTCCTGTCGAGGGATTTACCGATTTTAACCACTTATCGGTGCGATCTGCCGTCGCGATTATCCTGGATCGTTGGCTCGGTATTTCATATAAACAGCTTCCGTCTTTGTGAAGCTTCTTACAAGAAAGTTGGCATGATTGCCTTTTTTGCAGTATATTTAAAAAGTAGAATATAAATAATGGTTAATGAACGGTAAGGAAATGCTATGAAAGCAAAAGGTTTTACCAAAGAAACAATTCGTGAACTCGGTACGTATGAACGCTCTTTCCCTAAATTTGAGGTGGGTGACGTTATTAACGTAGTACAGCGCGTTATTGAAAAGGTTAAAGATAAAAGCGGTAAAGAGGTAGTGAAAGAAAGACAACAAGGTTTTGAGGGAAACGTTATCGCTATTAATAATAATGGCGCATCAAGTACCTTTACCGTTCGTAAAATGTCTACCCACAACGTTGCCGTTGAACGTATATTTCCACTTTATACGCCGATGATTGAATCGATTGAACTCATCAAAAAAGGTGATGTCCGTCGTGCCAAACTCTTTTACGTTCGAGATCGTGTTGGTAAAAATGCGCGTATTAAAGAAAAGATTACGTCAGCTGCTCAAAAAGCGTCCGCTGCTCAAGATGCGGTACCTGCACACGAAGCTGAAACTGAGTAAACGGTAGTGCGAGCGGGGCGGTCTGACACGAGTAGATTACGTTCAATCGGGTAGTCCGCCATGCATGGCATCTTGCAGGAGCTGATTGTGTATAGGTGTGATTCAAGAGCCTTTTTTGTTGGTCGTAGTCAGTTGTTCTGTTGTCTTTTTGGGGTACTGTTCGTTATTCCCGGATGCAGTTACAGAACGAATAGCTCGGTCCGGTCTGCGCAGGATAGCGATGCCGGTACTAGTAGTTTTTTGGCTGCCAATGGCGCTACGGTATTACAACCTTCTCCACACTGTTTACTGTTGATGTCGCTATTGCCTGCTCCCTGTGAGTTGGTACAGTACTCGATAACCCAGGAATCCGTGTGCAGCGGAGCTGAGGTTTTTGTTGTACTTGAATATACAAGTCACGCATCGGTTGAGGCCGGTAGCCAGTATTATACGCAGCAAATGTGTATGTATAATTGGGAGCTGAAAAAAAAGTTTTTAGGTGATACACACCTGTTGTTGTATGAGCATAAAAAAAGGGCCGTAGCTATTTCACTACGGCCGCATGATTCTGGATCTCTGGTCACGGTGTATGGTTCGAGCCCTGCGTCTTAAATACTATGCAGTACAAATCGCGGTATCTATAGTTTTCATGGAGTAGGCATGCTACATTGGGCTCTTATGTCATGTACCTTTTTTCAACCAGTATCCTTTTTTATTTCAATATCGATGGATTATGATACATATCATTGGAAGGGGCTGCATAACGATGGTATGGTTTGGTCACATTTTTGTGGTGTGGCACTGTCGTTGTATCATGTGTTCTTTCATGGTGATGTACAATTGCTTCCTGTTTTTCTCTAAATAGTTCAGCTTCGACTTCACCTGGCGGATTAGCACCATACGCGATAGAGGCACAGCCAAGTATCATAAGTATTACTGGTAATTTCATGGTAGGTCTCCTTTATATTCGTACTAATGACGAGCAAAATCTCGTTCTCGCCACTCTTCATACGGTTCTTCTTGATTTTCATTACTATATTCAGTTTTTTTATTCATCTCTTGTTTACGATTTTGTTTTTTGTTCTTTTGTTTCAATGACGCATTTTCTTTACGTAGGGACTCATTGTCCTGCTGCACTTTTGCTATCTGTGCTTCAAGTCTATTGAGCCGTTCATTGTCCGCATCATTATTGTTACTATTCCGGTTGCTATCAACCACATACACGGTGCTGCTGTCATTACCACGTGACGCAATGGCATTTCCCAACATAGTACCGCCGAATGCACCCCCGAAGGCAGCCCATTCGTTGCCGCCGCCGCGGGCATGAATATTGGTGGCCATACTTATGATGACCATAAGGCTTATGGTTAGTCGTGATAGGTTATTTTTCATATTTATACTCCCGTAATTGAGGCGTGATGATCCCCATCAATTGTTTTTTTACGACATGTACCGTACTCTGATACGATCGATATAGAACCTTGATATACAGATATCGCGCCACTACAGTGTGTATTACTGCTGACGTTTATTTACACGAGTGTGATGATATTCTGCATCGTCGTCATCCATATCGGTATCATGGTGGTGTTTATGATGTTTGTTTTGTCCTTTCCATGGGCCACGATCACCTTTATCGATTCGTTCGCCGGTGAAGGTTGTTGAGCCAAAGTTGCCGACCGCTTTCCCGGTATCCCCAACGAGGTTACCCGTTGCTTGGAAAATACCTGCCGTCTGAGTGCTGGTAACAAAAAGTGTAATAAGTGGTAATAGGTATATGTATTTCATGAGTGTTTCCTTTCTTTTATTCATTATCATTATCATCTTCATCATCATTCATATCGGTCGATCGTTTACACCGTTCATCATCGGGGTGTTGCGAACAATAATCATACTGCGCGCATCCTTTTGCATCAGGATGGGTACGACAATACTTAAATCCAGGGCATTTTGGTTGGTACGGGTTTTCAATACATTGTCTCGGTACATCATTCCACCAGCCATCGTAATACCACGGTTCGCCTTGCCACCATGGCCCAAGCGTCGTGCTGTTATCGATACTGACTACGGTCGTTGATGGTGTAAACACACCATTTGCCCAGGCGCCAAGTACTAAACCGACACCAAAGCCGCCCAGTCCCCAACCCCAGCCCCAACCGCCATAATAGCCGCCATATCGACCATAACCACCATATCGACCATAACCACCATGACGGCCATAACCGCCATGATGACCATATCTATTGCCATGCCGATTGCCAGTGCCTTTGTTACGATGTCCGCCTTGTCCACCTTGGTGTCCGCCTGCAGGTCGTTGTCCTGGTCTGCCACCGGGACGTTGTTGTGCTGGTCTACTGCCAGGTCGCGCGCCGCCTGCGTGATGTTGTCCACCAGGACGTCCACCGCCACGCATGCCGCCACCTGACCGTCCGTGAAACCCGCCACTGCCACGCCCGCCGCCTCTAAATCCACCGCCGCCATGTCCACCACCGCGGGCATACAGAAAGGCGATGCCGACGCATAGGGTGGTGATACAGAGTATGTGTACTAATTTTTTCATGGTTATTTTAAGCCTCTTTTTAAGGTAATGAGTAAGGTTAAAATGTTTGTTCGTAAGTGTTTATTTCCTGATCAGAAAAACAGGTTATGTTACCGTTTGATTTATTTTTGAATATTTTTAATCTGTCGTTCTTAATGCAGTCGTTTTTATACCAATTAATATCTCCCCGGTCTTTTGGTAATGATTGAGTCAATAGCGAGAAATCACTTTTCAGATTTTCAGGAACACTTGTAGGTTTTTCCATAACGCTCAGTACTTCGTCATCAGATACCGTTTCATTGTTTTTAACCGCCTTTATTATTTCCTCTCTGCTACGTCCGGTAGGTTCTTTTTTTGTTTCTTCCTTGGTAGCCGCTTGTTTCATCGCTGCTTTTTCTATCTCAGCATCTAGGTCAGCACTCATTGATTGTGCATCAGCACCATAACTCTCTTTAAGAATTTTATTTCTTTTTGCTTTTGCATCAGCAATATCTTTTTGCAAGGCACGAATTTTTTTGGTCTCTGGGTGGACATAATATTCCGCCTGAACAAATCCTGCGGTGCTGACTGTTGCCAGTACTATTAATAAACGTTTCATTTCTATTTCCTCCATTTTTATATAGATATTATTTTTTTTATTCTTTAGTTTAAGTATAGCGGTATTTATCTTGCAAAAACAAGGGATTAGCGGGATGTAATATCAATGGGAATTATGGACGGTTGTTTGGGGCGTGAGCAAAATTAAGCGGCGAGAGTAATCACGCCGCTTAATTTTATGGTTGTATGTGTGTATGTGTATTATTTATTGATGAACGGGAATGCACTCTCAGCTCCTGCTGATTCTTCTGCTGGTTCGCCTTCTAATGGTGCGTATCCTTCTGCTTCTCGTTTTTCTCTTACTTGTTGTTCTTCTTGTATATTTTGAATCTGCTCGTTAACCTTGTTTTTCTGTGCTTGTAGTATGCTTATTTGATCCGTAGTGGTCACTACCTTTGCATTCAGAGTGTTGATAGCAATAGTAAGCACGATAGGGACTAATACGAGTAGTTTTGTATTCATTTTTGTTCCTGGTCTTTAGATTTACTTTCAACTTCTTTGATGCAAAATCCTCCTGGAGGGATTGTTTTATGGCCATATACTACGAATTCATCATTTTTTATACAATATTCTTTATACCAATTAATAGCGTCTGGCGTTGATATCATTTGTGCAACCTCGACATTTTGTAGTATTTTCATGTTATCTTTATCTGGATGATCTGCAGGAATATCCTTGCTGTTGTAATAATAGGCAACCTCTAGAAGCTCTGAACGCGTTACACGAGGATCATCGTTTTTGACTCTCTGTATGATAGCTTGAAGGTGCTTAGCTAATGCCCTTGCGTGCTGATTTCTTATTTTTTCTTCTTTATCGTGTGCAGATTCTTCTAATGCAGTATCTCTATCAGCAATGGCTAGGCGGACATCTTCAGAGTTCATTCCAGATTGTTCAAGTATTTGGTTTCTTTTTGCTTTCCCTTCAGCAATATCTTTTTGCAGGGCACGAATTGTTTTGGTCTCTGGGTGGACATAATATTCAGTCTGTGCGCATGCGGCGGTGCTGACTGTTGCCAGTACTATTAATAAACGTTTCATTTTAATCTCATACATTTTGATATATTACATTTTCCTCGTTAGTTTAAGTATGCCGGTATTTATCTGACAAAAACAAGGGATTAGCGGGATGTAATATCAATGAAAATTATGGACGGTTTTTTGGGATGTGAGCAAAAAAAAGCGGCGAGAGTAATCACGCCGCTTACACAATATAGTTTTAATAACTTTAGGTTGGGAATTATTCTTATTCTGGTTCTTGTGGTGCTTCTTCTTGTGGTGCTTCTTCTTGTGGTGCTTCTTCTTGTGCTGCTTCTGTTTCTAGTGATTTGATCTGCTGCTCCACAATGCTTTTTTGTGTTTGCAGTTTTTTGATCTGGTCAGCAGTGGTTACTACTGTTGCATTCAGGGTGTTGGTGGCAACAGTAAGTATGATCGGGAGTAATACTATTATTTTTGTATTCATTTTAGTTCCTTTTTTTAAAAAATTAATACGTAAGGTTATTTTTGCTCAGGTGCTTCATCTGGAAAACAATATAGCTCTTGATCCCGCTTCTTTTGGAACACATTGAACTTGTTGTCTTTTATGCAGTCTTTGTAGAACTCTATACTCTTTTGATCTCTATCTAGCTGATTCGTATAACTTTGGTAGTTCTGCTGCAATTTTTTTGGGACTACTATCGGTCGTTCCATAACGCTCAATACTTCGTTGTCGGTTACGTCCTCATTACCGGCCTTAATAGCCTCTATTATTTCATCTCTGCTACGTTCGGCAGGTGCTTTTGTTTCTTCCTTGGTAGCCGCTTGTTTCATTCCTGCTTCTTCTACCGCAGCATCCATTTCAGAGATATCTTGTAATTTATATCCCTGGTCTTTCGCTAATTTATTTCTTTTTGCTTTTGCATCAGCAATATCTTTTTGCAAGGCACGAATTGTTTTGGTCTCTGGGTGGACATAATATTCCGCCTGGGCGAGTCCGGCGGTGCTGGCTGCTGCCAGTACTATTAATAAACGTTTCATTTCTCTTTCCTCCGTTTTATAGACTTCACTTATCCTAACTAGTGTTACTTTAGCACACGAAGTTAAAGTAAAGCAATAGTTTATGGGTAAACTACCTTATTTTATAGCTGATGACAGTCGTGCTACTGTGCTCGATAAATTAGGGTGGGAAATGTCTGAAAAATGGGGAAAAATAGCCACGCTGGGTACCGGGGTAAGAAAAAGCTTATTCATATTATGAGATTATTAATTCTGATGAAATATCCCAGGATCATATGTGGCCTTTTCTTCTTCCTGTTCCCGTTCTTGTTCTTGTCGTTGTTGGGCTGTGGCAGCACCAAGCTGTTCTCTGAATTCATCTTGCAGGCGGATCTCTTCTGCGGTTCTGCGTTCATTTTCTATGCGTGCTGCTTCTTCCGCTGCTTCACGTTGTATTCTCTCGTTTTCTTCCTGTAGCCTGCGTTGTTCCTGTTCAGCTATGTGTGCTTTCTGCTCGGCTGCCAATTGTGCGTCGTATGCCCGTCGTACTTCTTCCGCTGCTACATCTTGAATAGTGACACGGTCCGATGGTGTCAGTTCAGGGGCTATTGGTATTGGCATTGCGGGGATGACCGGCTTTTTTTGTTCCCGAGTCGGCATAATAATTTCCGGTTGTTCTGGTGGTGTTGGTTTACGTATCGGTTTTTGTTCTTTCAATTCCGTATCGCTTACTGCTGTCGTACCAGTCTTTTTCGTTTGTGCTGGTTCTGTGTCGGTCGAAGGCGTTAATTCGGCTAATGATTTTTGGGCGATTTCTGTGGTATTGATACCTCGCTGTTTTGCAAGCATAGCCTCTATTACCTTGCTGACCTTTGGATCGACAGAGCGACCGTCATGGGTACGTAACGTAGGGGTGGATTCTGTTTGGTCTATAGCTAGATCCTCCATGTCTTCATATGCGTCATCAGATATAGTTCCGCGGACTGGTATGCGGCCTGTTTTCGAGTGTGTATTACGTTCGGACCTTTTTTTCTGGGTGCCTGATTGTATGTTAGATAGTTCTCTTTGTGGTTGTTGGGTGCCTCGAGTAGTTTGGTTTTGGGTGCTATCAGGTCCTGTCTCATCAATCGTTTCATCTATAGGTAGAGCAACGATGTCATCCGTGTCAGGAATAGCCTTCTGTGTGTCTACGCTTTCATCTGCCGGTATGCCCGTTAGGCTGGGAATTGTGTGTTTGATGGGAGGCGTCGTCGGTTTTGGTTTTATGTTTTTTGATGATGTAGGCTGTGTGGTTGATGCTGATGGTAATGGTTTTTGTAAAGATAATACGGTTCTAAAAATACTGGTTACCGGATTGGAATTGTTTGACGACGATTGGGTAAGATTTAGAAATGGTGCTGCGGGCAGCGATAGTGCGGTATTGTTTGGTGCCGTAGAGCCAGGTGTTTTCAGTTTTATTGAGCGTTTTGGGTCGGTAATGGTTTTCTCATTGATTGGCTGTGTTTTTGTATCGGGCATAGGGGTTGCCAACAGCTGAAGGTTTTCTAAATCACTGACTGAGGTAGGTGTGGTGGTAATGCCCCCTGCGTTAGTTTCAGTATTAGGGATCTCTGGTTCAGGCAGTGATGTAACCGTTTTTTCTGCTTCTTCGTCTAATATAGATTCAAGTCTGCTCAGGAGTGTATCAGCCGTATTGTCAGGTTTGGCAGCGTGTACCAACGGGACCATGCCCCACGGCCCGCAGGTTAGGGCGGTACATACGAGTAACAAATGCCACTGCTTCACCATGGTTTTTATCCTTTCTTATGGTTTTAGGATACTAAAAGTGAAGGTGATTAATCAATAAAGAGGCAAATGACTATTATGTATGAAGATTATAAGGGCGAAAAAGATGCGTAGCTAGGAGAGGAAAAATTGTAGCCTCGGCCTTGGTTTCTGAAGAATTGATGGTTTTCTGCCTGTTTTTGGAATGAGCGATGCATACCTATATCATTTTCGTTGGCATGTTTCCAGTTGCGCCCATAACTTTGGCGAGGCGTTGATATTAGTCTCTCGTGCTGAGTGTTTAATAAATAATCAAGGACGCATAGGTTCTTTAATTGTTCATTTAGTTTTTGTATATCGTGATTTTGTTCTTGTAGTTGTGATAGTATTGCATGTTTTGTGCAGTCATCTAATGCCATAAAGTTGCTTGATAATGCCAGGTACTCGAATGCACTGTGCTGTACCTTGGGGATTTTTTCTAGATCCTGTTGTAATTGTGTTCTATTGATACCCTTTGTATCTAGATTTTTAAATATTGTTTCTTGTTCTTCTTGTGTGAGTTGTTTAAATTTCTGTAATTTTACAATGTCTTGCAGCGTGAGTGGACGCTTTTTCTTTGCTGCATCTTTATCACTTGGAGCGGGTGGTGGGGTTGTTGGTTTTTCTGGTTTTGCTAATCTTGGTTCTGTGTTAGTGGCAACGAAAGAGTTAAGGTTGGTCGCACTACTGGAAGCTTTAGCTGTTGGTGGATTTGCTGGTAGTAATGGTGCAGGAGGTGTTTGGGATAACATTTGATCTTGTTGGGTAGGCGCTAATCCTTGGGCTGCTGCTACTCCTCTCCCCACATAGCTACCCGGAATTCTGAGTGCTCGAGCCAGTAAATACTGCAATACCAGGGTGCGCGCAATACGTCCCCCATGGCAGAGCGCTATTTTGGTCTTATCTGGCGCGGCGTCATACCAGGCGAGGGCCTTTTTCACTACTGGTAGGTCGGGGATCCCGGATCTATTTAATAACGACTGGAATGTTGTTGACTGCATGAATGCATCAAGTCCAATATCTGCAGCGGTGCTCAGTATTATGGTGCCTGCACTAATATTTGACGTTATTGCAACGTTAGTGTTACGCGTTAACGTTGCCAGATGGCGTCCAGTTGCATCATGGGTAGCCATGAGTCGATCTTCCAATACCGTTAGCATGAATTGGGTGCCAACACGGCCAATGGCGGTAGCACTATTCAGTAACCTACCGTGTGGTTGTATGTTCAGTATGGTGCACAGTAAGATGCAATAAAGGTAACAATACGGCTTCATGATGGCTTTTTTTCTTTTTATATGTGAAGGTTCTCTACCCTTTATAGGGTAACTTGTTTTTATAAAAATAAAAGGGGCCAATTTGGCCAATACAAAGCATGCCGAGAACTTTTTATATTTAAAGCTGCATTTTTTATGTTAAGTTTTGTGCGCTAATTCGATGGAGGAAATGTCGAGTATATTTTTATGTAATGATTGTGGAGGCGTGGTCTGTGCCACCAGTTCCGCTCCGAGGCGATATAATGATCCGGCTCCTTGAATCAGTAATAGGGTCCCGTCATCCAGCAGTGGGGTAATATAGTTGCGTATTGATTGCCATTCAGGGTCATATGGTATATATGAAACTGAACAAGATGGGCGCATTTTTTTTATGGCCGCCACCAGTGCTGCACCATGAATACCTTCAATCGGTTTTTCACTGCATCCGTACACATCGGTGATCACTAAATGATCAATAGTAGGATTACTGAGCACGGTTACAAATTCATCAAATAGGTGAAAAGTCCGGGTATAGCGATGAGGCTGGAACAGTACGACCAGTTTTTTTGGGGCCCGTGCTCGTGCAACCATGAACGTATGTTGAATTTCAGTCGGGTGATGTCCGTAATCATCAAACACAAGCGCACCCTGTTTGGTAGTACCGCGATAGGTAAATCGCCGATCAACACCAGCGAATGTTTTTAGTCCTGTTGCGATATCGTCATGTGATAGGCCAAGTTCACGGGTAACGGCAATGGCAGCCAGTGCATTGCGTACATTGTGGATGCCGGGGATGCCGAGGGTAATGGTTCCTAAAACCGTTTCTTGTGAGCGATCATACACACTAAAGATGCTATTGTCGGGGTTGAGTTGTATATCACGTGCTTGAATATCAGCCTCGGTATCAATTCCGTAGGTGATTGTTTTAATATGGTCAATAGGAAGCAATGAGCGTACGGCCGGGTCATCTATGCATACGATGGCAGTTCCGTAAAATGGTATATTACTTAAAAATTGTGCAAATGTTTTTTTGATATCATCAAGGTCTGTATAGGTATCTAGATGCTCACGGTCAAGGTTAGTTACCACGGCAATAGTTGGCAACAGATGCAAAAAAGAGCGATCGCTTTCGTCGGCTTCGGCAACCAAAAACTCACCATCGCCACTGCGTGCGTTGTTACTAATACTTTTGAGGATACCACCAATAATTACCGTTGGATCCCGTTTTGCTTCAATGAGTATATGGGCAATCAGTGACGTTGTAGTTGTTTTTCCGTGTGCACCTGAAATGGCAATGCTATACTTAGTACGCATCAGCTCTGCAAGCATTAATGCACGGCGGATAACGGGGATTGTGCGTTTTTGTGCGCGCTTGATCTCATCACTTTCATGAACACGAATATCAGATGAATACACAAGAATATCGATACTTGTGTCATGGCAAATAGGGCCATTGTTGCCCTCCTGTACGGTGCAGCCGATGTTTTTAAGGTCTTGGATAATCGAGCGATGTATATCAAGATCACACCCTGAAATAGTATATCCTTGATGTCGTAAAATAGTTGCAATACCACTCATACCAATGCCGCCAATACCCATAAAATGGATGTGTGTATTCTTTTTATACATACCGTTTATACCTGTAAACAATAAAAAATATCTGCTTAGTCATAGTATCATATGGGGGCGCATTTTGTAAGTAGCGATGGTTCTGTTCATTATACAAAAAAGTGTCGCATAGCCGATGAGCGATATGGTACGGTATACAAAAATGGCGTTAGTAATTGCCGCCATACCGAGCAAGAATGATTGAGGAGTACTGAAATGATACATGGACTTATAGTGGGATTGGTGGTGGTCTTAGGGTTTATGAGTTTTTTTTGTTGTCTGATAGCATATACTAATAGACTAATGAGTATGATTGATATCGCTTGGCCGATCGGTTTTTTGCTGGCTGCGCTCGCGGCTTTTTTGACCATGCCAACGTATACCGTGAAAAAAGCGATGGTATTGGTGATACTTTTGCTATGGGCATTGCGTCTCGGTTATTACCTTGCTTATCGATTACGCCATATGCAGGGGGAAGATAGTCGATATGTGCGTATATACACGTCGTGGGACACCCTAGGGACGATTGGTGTGTGGTTGTATCTGTATTTGTTGCAGGGTATTTTAGTGATCGTGATTTCACTGCCAGTGATTGCGGTCTTGGGTGCAGTTAACCCGACAATGAGTGTGTGGGATCTGGTGGCAGGTGGTGTATGGGGGATCGGATTTGCGTTGGAGACGATTGCAGATTATCAGATGGCGCTTTTTAAAAAACAGGCACATGCAAAGGATGCAATTATGGATACCGGATTATGGTACTATAGTCGTCATCCTAATTATTGTGGTGAAATTATGATGTGGTGGGGTATGTGGCTTATCGCTATAACCGTACCTTATGGTATTTTTACCGTGATAAGCCCCATAACCATAACCTACTTATTACGATATATTTCTGGGGTTCCTCTTGCAGAAGAAACCTTGAAATATAATCATGCGTATCAGGAATACAAAAAACGTACCCCGACGCTTTTTCCTTGGTTTACCAACTGAGAAGTATCATTACAACATTGCTCGCAGTTTAGTGAGTTGATCTTTAAGATCAGTGATCTGTTGTTCGAATTCTTCTTTTTGGGTTACCACGGTCTTTCTGAGGTGGAGCAGTTCATCCTCTGCTGTTGGAAATTGGGTCTTTTTAGAACCAATAACGCGCTCTATTTTTGGTGGGAACAGTTGTTTTTTAGCACCAGCGATTGTGAACCCTTTTTCGTATAAAAGCTCTTTAATCTTTTTAAATACTTGGGCATCTTTTTCGCGGTAAAAACGCTGTCCACCGTTTGATCGGAAGGTTTTAATGTTGAACTCTTTTTCCCAGAAACGAATTACAAATTGTTCAACCTGTAATTGTTCTGCAAGTTCTCCAATCCGAAACTTTCTTTTTTCCATTCTCATTTGGCTATCCTTTTTGGTATAGGAGTTTATAAATCATACTAATACTTCTGTTATAACGTAACAATGAGCAACTGTAAAATAGTAGTCATTCTAACCTATAGTTGGCTTAAAATGTATCGTTTGTTATACTGTAACACGATACTAATGTATTAATGTATTGTTGAAAGTATACCATTAAAGTAATTAGTTTGCTAATAAATGAAGTTTTTTTTATTTTTACCTCTTATTGAAAGTATGATACGCCATGACTAAACTCCTTAGGGATATTGTATTTGCTGCGTGCCTTGCCTACGGAACCATGTGGCTGGCGAGTTATTGGTTATACCCTGCAAAGAAAACTGCGCACAGCATGGAGATTACGCCACAACAATTTGTTGCGGCGCAAAACCGAGATCAGTGGAATACAGTACGTCCGCTGGATACGCAGGTGAACTTTGTGAACGACAAGCGACTTGCGTTGCCTGAGTTTAATCAAGTCTCAACCGATTGGGCAACTCTTGTTTTTTCAACTGATGGAGCGGTGCTTGACACTGTTTCATTTGTGCGCAATGGTACTGATAAATCGCCTGCCATACAGACCGTTTTTGGTCCTCGCGTCGAAGATCAGCATGGTACTTTCTTTTTGTTAGCGTTTGATACGGCTACTCCGTATGAGTATACCTTGAAAAACAAAACAGAGACTGATGATCTGGTTGTATTAACGTATCAGGTTGCGTGTCTGCAAGGAACCATTACAAAGGAATTTTCGGTCAATAAACATGTGTGCCGCATTGATTTGGCTATTACGATTGACACAACTGCCGTGAGTGGTGGTTCGGTAGCACGCTTGCTTTTCCATTCTCCAATTATGCCGGAAATTACCACGGCCGATACCGTATCTGCAATAGTGCCAAGTAATACTGGTGCGGTGGTCAAAATTGCCTGTCCACGCTTGAATAAAGAGCAGGGATGGATTCAGCCAGCATTGTTCGGTGCTGAAAATCGTTATATGGTGCATGCATTGATTGCTGATCGGGAAAATTTTGCTGCGCGTGCGTATTATGACGTTGCGATTACTGATCGCATCACCGCGGTATTGGAAACGGTCCCGTTGACTGCCGGTTCTTATTATACCTGGCGTATGTCATTTTATTGTGGACCAAAGGCGACTGAATGGATTATTCCGGTCGATAGCAGACTTGAGAGTACCCTTGAGTATTCTGGTATTTTTGCGCCACTTTCCCGTTTCTTCCTAATGCTGCTCAAATGGTTGTATACCTATGTTCATAATTATGGGTATGCGATTATTATTCTTACCATTTTACTCAAGTTATTGATGCTTCCGTTGTCATGGTACAATAAAAAAAATGAAAAAAGGCAGCGCGAATTTAAGAAGAAACTTGCATATATTGAAAGCCGATATAAGGGTGATCAGGCTACCTTACAGCGTGAACGAGAACAGCTCATTAGAAGTCACGGAATGCCAGGATTAGGTATGGGGCTTCTTCAGATGCTTGTACAGATCCCGCCGTTTTTCGCCTTGAGCAGATTGCTGAGCAGTTCAATTGAGCTGTATAAAGCTCCTTGTATGTGGATAGCAGATTTGTCAGCAAGTGATCCTTACTATATATTGCCGCTTATTGTGTTCATTGCGATGGTTATGCATGCTTTCCTTATGAATTCTGAGCAACGTATGACCTTTTTTGTGGTCTGTGTGGTGGCGACTGGTGTAGCCGTTAATGTTTCTGCCGGCTTAGCGTTGTATATTGCCGTCAATTCGTTAATGGGTGCTGCGCAACAGTATGGTGAAACACATCTGCGAAATAATGCATAAGAAGGAACGTAGAGAATGATGAGTGAATTGCCAAGTTTTGTCCAGTTGCTGCAGCAGTTGCAACGTATTCCGTTTATGCCGCATAAACATGTGTATCGTATTGGAGAATATTTTTTACACATGACTCCTGCGCAGATTGAGGAATTTTGCGCATCACTGCTGCGGGCTAGTCAAAACGTTGTGCAGTGTACTAACTGCTTTGCGTGGCAAGAAGCTCAGCTTCATTGTTCTATATGTACCAATGATAAGCGTGACCAGGCGACTGTTTGTGTTGTAGAAACATGGCAAGATCTTTTGATGATCGAAAAATCGCAGGGATATAAGGGGTCCTATCATGTGTTAGGCGGTGCTATTTATCCGCTTGAAGGTATAGGCCCCGATGATTTAACGATTAAGCAGTTATTAGAGCGTATTGAGCGTAATCAGATTAATGAACTTATTTTTGCACATAATACGACTCCCCAAGGTGAGGCGACTGCGTTGTATATTGCTCAGAAACTGAAAGGTAAGAATATACGCCTTTCTTGTTTGGCGCGTGGGTTACCGGTGGGTGTTTCGTTACATGATACGGATCGTATTACCTTGCATAAAGCGCTCGCTGATCGTAAGCCATTATAGTACCGTATTGATCCGTGGTATTGTGTATAGTGGTCTGGTAATGATAACCTTGGCTGAGTGTTATTAAATAATCTAACGAACTACAGGGAATACTAATGGAAATACAGCAAATAACGTATGCGGGTACTATTATTAAAAAAAGGCGGACTGATCTATGTGCCCGTATGGCTGATGCGGGTTTGGTTGGAGACAATGGGGGTGTTGTTGTGCTTTTTGCATCATATGAACAATCGGGGCAGCGTTTTGAGCAAGACAGCACATTCTATTACTTTACCGGTATTGAAGAGCCAGGTGCGGTGGCAACGATTGATATACGTACGGGATATACAACCGTTTATCTGCCGCAGTACCAAGTTGATCGTTCGCGTTGGGTAAGTCAGGTTGTTGTGTGTGATGATGCAACAGCACATCGATATGCGATTGATACGTTTGTGCCACTTGGTAAACCGATGCCTGGGTATTCGGCATATCCATTTTTTGAACGGGAAACGCATGAACATGTACTGAGTGCATTAGAGCGAATATACACCGCCGGCGGATCTATATGGTCAACGGTACCGGGAACCGATCGAGGTGCCTATGCAACGGCGCGTCATGCGGTACTTTATGTGCGTGCGTGTAGCGATATTCTTGCTCGTGCTGAATGGAAAGATATGTCGCTGTATGTACAGATGTTACGCCGGTCAAAAGATATGTGGGAAATAGAATGTCTCAATACTGCAATCGATATTACGCATGATGCGTATGAAAAAGCAATTGATGGGTTGTTGCAGGGGGGTGATGAGGCGCAAGTGGCTGGGCTGATTGCCTATGCGATGACCAGTAATGGTGTGGTCCCTGCGTATCCTGCCATTGTCGCTGCTGGTCGTCGCGCAACTATTTTACATTACCAGGATAATACGGGTGAAATCAACGCATCTGATCTTGTGCTTATTGATATTGGAGCTCGTTACCGGTATTACTGTGCTGATATTACACGCACCTATCCAGCTTCAGGAAAATTTACTGAGCGTCAGCGTGAACTTTATTCACTCGTATTGGCAACGCAAGAACATGTTGCGCAATTGGCAAAACCGGGCATGTGGCTCAATAATCCCGCTGATCCTGAGCATTCATTGCATCATCAAGCGGTAGCTTTTTTACGTAAAAAAGGGTATGCGCACTACTTTATTCATGGTATTGGTCATTACCTTGGGCTCGATGTGCATGATGTTGGTGATTCAAAATCACCACTACAGGAAGGGGATGTCATTACCATAGAGCCAGGAATCTATATTCCCGAAGAGAATATTGGAATCCGTATTGAAGACAATTATTGGATTGTCAAAGGCGGTGCCGTCTGTTTAAGTGACGCTATTGCAAAGCAGCCTGAGGATATCGAAAAAATTATGGCAATGGCAAAAATGCGTCATACAGATAGTGACGAATCATTACGTGACGATGAAGAAGATTCCTTTGCGTCTATCGATATTATTGGAGATGAATCGCTTGATTTTCCTATTATCGAAAATTAAACTAGATGCCTGGTTGGGTACTATTTTTTTTTATCCGTTTGTACAGCGGAGCACTACTTAACAGTAATGACCAGCTCACGACTAATCCGCTGCAAATAGAGATTAAACAGTTAGCCCACGATGGATACGAGAGCAAGAATCCAGTAATGGTAAATGCTACCAATGAACCTAGGATGCTGGGAACAGTGTAAATAAATTGTGTGTATGCATGGGTGATAGGATCAGTTTTAGTGCAGGTTGCTGCCATAATAGTTGTTTCTGAAACTGGTGATAGGTGATCGCCCATGACTGCGCCTGAAAATATGGCCCCCAATAATGGGAATAGCACTGGAATGGTATCTGGCGTTGTAGGAAGCTGGATGGCCGTCAATGAGGTAATCATGGGAATAGCAATCGGTAACAAAATCGCAAAAGTTGCCCATGAGCTGCCAGTTGATAGGGTGACTAACATTGCTACTAAGAAGAATACTAATGGCATTAAACTATACGGAATATGATTTAAAAGATGGTGCGCAAGGTAAGGCCCCGTTTGTAAATCATTTTTTAAGAGATATCCCAAAACGGATGCGAGAAATACCATGCATATTGCGCTTTTCATGACACCAAAACCACTTAATGCCAACGGAATAATTTGGCGTGCGGATATTTTTTTGCTGGCCAGTGCTCGTGTCATTGAAACGATCAGTGCGAGCGTGCTTGCGATACACATGGTTAAAAATAGCTGATTACTTTTTTGAATGGCTTCCATAAAAGAGTGTGTCCCCCCAAATACATAATAGTTTCCAGAGTAAAGAATTCCCGTGACAATACCGCCGATCAAAATTGCCATGGGAATGAGCAGATCGCCGAGAGCGCCATGCTGATTATTCAGTGGATTGTATGAATTTGTTATTGCTGGATGAGGTGTTTTTTGAGCTGCCGCTTCATAAGCCGCCATTGGGCCGAACGAAATACCATTACGTACAATAAACCATACAGATGCTACGGTTATGATGCCATAAAAAATAAAAGGGATAGTGTGTAAATAGAGATAAAATGGATCTGATATTATACGGGTGCCCGCTTCTATGGATTGGTCAACGCCCGATTCTTTTAAATAGGTAATAATAGTAGCGAGCCAACTACTGATTGGTGCTAAAATGACGATTGGCCCTGCCATAGAATGAACAAGGAAGGCTATCTTTTCTCGGGCAATAGCAAAGTGAGTCGCAAGTGGGGTAATAATAAACCCGGTGGTCAATATACTGAGGTAATCATCCAAAAATAGGAACGTAGAAATCAGGAGAGAGGATGTTTGGATAGCTTTGCGTGATGTCGTATGCTGGGTAGCTAGATGTGCAAGATATGCAGCGCATCCAGTTGATTCAAATAATATGGTAAAGGTAGCGGTGTTGATAAGAAAAAGGTAGAGGTACCATTTTTGTATGTCGATTCCTTGTTCCCAGCAGTGGGAAATCATCATTGAAATACTATCAGCAAGAACGCCCTGTTTTGCAATAAAGCATCCGCTGAAAATACTGATTATAAGCGCTAAATTAATATTGTGTGTATAGAGGGCGATTATCATGACAATAATCGGAGGAAGAAGTGATAACCATGAAATTTCCATAAATGAAATGCCTTTTAGTTTGACCGGATGAATTTTTTACTTTAGAATGAACAGTAAAGTTTGCCTGGTATAGGCATAGCATACCATTAACAAAAGAAATTATAAAAGGTTTATTATGGAACAATCAAAAAAAGTTGTCCAGAAGCACGTTAGAACGTTTAACGATGCGTTTTTTCTTTCTAAAGAAGCACGCGCACCTCAGTGGGTTTTGATAGATGCAACCGGGTTACATATTGGTAGATTGGCAACGCAGATTGCTGAGAAGTTGCGTGGTAAGGATAAGCCATACTACACGCCACATACTGATTGTGGTGATTACGTGGTGGTAATTAATGCTGATCAGGCAGTGTTTACCGGTAACAAATGGGATACTAAAATATATGCCGATTATAGTGGTTGGCGCGGTGGTCTCAAAGAGCGTGTTGCAAAAGACGTGGTAAAAAAACATCCAGAAATGCCTATAGAGCGTGCGGTTAAAGGAATGCTTCCTAAGAATAAATTGAGTGATCAAGTTATTAAGAAGCTCTTTGTGTATGGTGGCAGTGAACATCCGCATGCTGCGCAAGCTCCGCAAAAAGTAACGGTTACTCGTTAATCTTTACGACTTATACAAATCATAAAAAAAAGCCTGGTTTTTATGCCAGGCTTTTTTTTTGGGTATTTTTCTGGATAGTTAAGCTGCTACGCCGAAGAAACGGGTTACGTAGGTAATGATTGGGGCCGATAAGATACTGATATCTTTGATGCTTAGGTATACGAATAAAATGGCAATCATGATCCATGAAATAATATGAATATGACGCTTGAATCGTAGGAGTGCTTCAAGGGCATAAAAAATAATCTGTCCGCCGTCAAAAATAGGGAGTGGAAGTAAGTTTAAGACGGCAAGGTTAATGCTAATGAGAGCCAAAAAGATCAGAAATACTTTAAATCCCTTTGTAGCACCATTACCCACCAAGTGAATAATCATTAATGGGCCGGATAAAGAATCAGTTTTACGCTTAGAAATGATTCCTTTAAATGCGGTTATAGTGCTCGTAATATAAGCATTGGTCATGGTTATTCCGGCATACAGCGCTTCTTTGAGTGATAACCCGGCCACCTTGGTTCTTTTAAATACCACGCCGAGAGATCCGATGGTTTGCTGTTCAGGATGGCGACCAATGGTGATAGAGACCTGTTTTTGTTCTCCTGCGCGGTCGATAGTCATGACGACCTGCTTTTCAGGATTATTCCGTAGATAGGTAATCAGTTCGGTAATGTTATGTTTCGGTATAGTGATATGGTCAATATCGATAATGGTGTCTCCTACCATGAGGCCTTGCTCTTGGCCAACTGAATAAGGCAGGAATTCATAAATAGTTGCCGTGCTATTGAAGGGATTAAGTAGTCGTGAGTCAGGTAATCCGCTAAAGTTTATAAAGATAAACGCCCCGTAGGCAAAAAGGAGGTTAAAGCCTATGCCGCCGAGCCCCACCAATAATTGCTGATAAAATGGTTTATTGGTAAATAGTTGGTCTGCTGGTACCGTTGCTTCTGTTGTTTGTTCCTCATTTTCACTAATAGCGCCTGCTATTTCCACGTATCCACCTAGGGGTATTGCTGAAATTGAAAATACTGTAGCGCCAATTTTTTTGGATGCTATGGTTGGCCCAAAACCTATGGAAAAGTGGGGTGTAGCTATATTAAACAGTTTGCAGAACAGAAAATGGCCCAGCTCATGAAACCCGATGAGAAAGCCAATACCCAGTACCCCTATAGCTATGTATAACAACGTGCTTAAAAGGGCCCCTGTATGTGAACTTATAGTGGTTAGTGTAGCAGATAAATTTCCCAATGAGTGGAATGATACCATGAAAACTCCTTGCTTTTATATAATATTGTGATATGAATATAATGTTAATTACTATACTGTATCACTAATTGGCGGATAAGTCTAATTGCTCGGCGTTAGCTTTATTTCGCAGGTGAGTCATCAGCACGAATTGCCTCTGGTGTTTCTTCTTTTTCTTGAAAAAAATATTAAAAAGAGTACAATTACAACTAGCCATTTAATGTTAATTAACAAACAAATGTATTCAAGTTCATGCGCTCGCGATGCGTTTCAAGTTTATTCGGCGATGGTGATGAGTTAGTTTTTAAAGAAGTAATTTTTTTACACTTATTACGGGGATTAATCGACAGATGCCTACAGTAAATCAATTGTGCCGGTTTGGCAGAAGAAAAGCAAAGGTGAAATCAAAGTGTCCAGCCTTAAAGGGTTCTCCACAGGCAAAAGGGGTTTGTACTAAGGTAGAGGTTCGTAGCCCTAAAAAACCTAACTCTGCGCAAAGAAAAATAGCGCGTGTTAAACTTTCTACAGGTGCAGAAATTACCGCGTATATTCCTGGTGAAGGCCATAACCTTCAGGAGCACTCAGTGGTATTGGTCCGCGGAGGACGAGTACCGGATCTTCCTGGTGTTAAGTACCATATTATTAGAGGTACTTTAGATACCGAAGGGGTTAAAGATAGGAAGCAAGGACGTTCGTTGTATGGTGCCAAGACTCCAAAGTGATAGAGGATTAGTAAATGCCAAGATCTAAAAGAAAAGAATTTTCAAATGAAGTGGGTCCTGATCCACGGTTTCAATCTCCATTAATACAAAAGTTTATTAATGTGATTATGGAACGAGGTAAAAAAAGTCTTGCACAAGCTATTGTGTATGATGCCATGGATGTATTAGTTAAAAAGTCCGGCAACGATGAAAAGCGTGGCTTGGAGCTATTTAATAAAGCTTATGAGCAAGTAGTTCCCCGTATCGAAGTGCGTGCGCGCCGTGTGGGTGGTAGTGTATACCAAATTCCACGCGAAGTTGCACCAAAAAGACGTCGTTCGCTTGCGTTCCGTTGGATTATCGAAGCTGCTGCTAAACGTGGCGATAAAAATATGGGCGCTCGTTTGGCAAATGAGTTGTTGGATGCTGTTGATGGTAAAGGTGGTGCTGTTAAGCAGCGTGCTGATGTGCAGCGTATGGCAGAAGCAAATCGTGCCTTTTCCCATTATGCCTGGTAGTGGCCGAGAGATTATAGTATGAGTTATCCTTTACAACGGTATCGCAATATAGGTATTGCTGCTCACATCGACGCGGGAAAAACGACCGTTACTGAGAGAATTTTGTTTTACACCGGTATATCGCACAAGATTGGCGAAGTTCATGAGGGCGCTGCTACCATGGACTGGATGGAGCAAGAGCGTGAGCGTGGTATTACTATTACCTCAGCTGCAACTACTTGTTTCTGGCGCGATCATCAAATTAATATCATAGATACCCCTGGACACGTTGATTTTACTATCGAAGTTGAGCGTTCGTTGCGCGTACTCGATGGAGTTGTTGCCGTTTTTGCGGGCGTTGAAGGTGTTCAGCCTCAATCTGAAACCGTATGGCGTCAGGCAAACCGTTATCATGTGCCACGTATTATTTTTGTTAATAAACTTGATCGTATTGGCGCTGATTATTTTAAAGTGCTTCGTGATATTAACGAGAAACTAAAAGCTAATGCTATTGCGATGCAAATTCCGGTTGGAGAGTCCAAAGATTTTTATGGTCTTATTGATGTTTTGACCAATCGAATGGCAACGTTTGATGGCGAAATGGGCGAAAAGGTTATTTGGAATGAGGTTCCTGCTGAATACAAGGCAAAAGTTGCTGAATTACGCGTAAAAATTATTGAAGCTGCTTGCGATTTTGATGATGTTTTAGCAGAAAAATATCTCGTTGAAGAACCTATTTCAACTGAAGAGATTAAGGCCGCTGTCCGTAAGGGTGTTGTTGCACATAAAATAGTTCCAGCATTTTGTGGAACTGCCTTTAAAAATAAAGGTGTGCAATTGTTGCTCGATGGTGTTGTTGAATACTTGCCATCACCACTTGATGTGCCGCCAGTACAAGGATTGGTTCCTGATTCAGATAAAACTATTACCTTGTTGCCTGAGGCGTCGGGACCTTTTTATGGATTGGTCTTTAAGATTATGATGGATCAGTTCGTTGGTATGTTGAATTTTGTGCGCGTCTATTCGGGTACTATTACAGCAGGTTCTTACGTGTATAACGTGCGAACCGGTTCTAAAGAGCGCGTAGGTCGACTGGTAAAAATGCATGCTAATAAACGTGAAGAGATAGATTCAGCTCATGCGGGTGATATTATTGCGGTTGTTGGTGTTAAAGATGCGATTACTGGTGATACGCTTTCAGAAAAGAAAGATGGTGTATTGTTAGAGTCTATCGTAATACCTAATCCGGTAATTTCTTCCTCGGTTGAGCCTAAAAATAAAGGCGAATACGAAAAGATGGTTATTGCTTTGCGTCGTATGATGCAAGAGGACCCATCATTTAGATTTTCTTACAACGAAGAAACGGGGCAAACTGAAATCTCCGGAATGGGTGAATTGCACCTTGAAATCGTTGTTGATCGTCTAAAGCGCGAGCATAAAGTTGATATTGCACAGGGTAAACTACAAGTTGCGTATAAAGAAACCATTCAAAAGCCTGCTGAAGCAGAAGGTAAATTTATTAAGCAGTCAGGTGGTAGAGGTCAGTATGGGCACGTTTTCCTTAAAGTCGAGCCATTGGCGCGCGGTAAGGGATTCGAGTTTGTTAATGATATCGTCGGTGGTACTATCCCTAAAGAGTTTATTCCGGGCATACAAAAAGGAGTTGTTGAGGCTTTAAATGCTGGTGTTCTTGGTGGATACCAGGTTGTTGATTGTAAAGTTTCAGTGTATGATGGTTCTTATCATGATGTAGATTCATCTGAAATAGCTTTCAAGATAGCTGCTGCTATGGCATTTAAGGCTGCCTGTGAAAAGGCTTCACCAGTTTTGCTTGAACCTATTATGAAAGTCTGTGTTGAGACGCCTGATGAGTATATGGGAGATGTTGTTGGTGACCTGAACTCTCGTCGAGGACGTATTCTTGATATGGGATCACAAAGTGATAAGCAAGAGGTAACTGCTGAAGTTCCTCTAGGTAATATGTTTGGCTATGCAACTGTTCTAAGGTCTATGACTAAAGGACGTGCAGCATATACCATGGAATTCGAGTGTTATCGCGAAGTTCCAAAAAGTATAGTAGATACAATTGTGCAAAAAAAATAGCGCTTTTTTAACTGTAGGAGAATCATACAATGGCAAGAGATGTCTTTGTACGTACGAAACCTCACCTTAATATAGGTACCATCGGGCACGTTGACCATGGTAAAACCACTTTAACTGCTGCCATTACTCGTTACTTGTCAACTAAAGGACAAGCACAAGCAAAGGCATTTGATGAAATCGATAATGCAAAAGAAGAAAGAGAACGCGGTATTACTATTGCTACGTCTCACGTAGAATATGAAACCAGCAAGCGTCACTATGCGCATATTGACTGTCCAGGTCACGCTGACTATGTAAAAAATATGATTACCGGTGCTGCGCAAATGGATGGAGCAATCCTCGTTGTTTCTGCTGCAGATGGTGCCATGCCTCAAACACGTGAGCACATTGTGTTAGCAAAAAACGTTAACGTTCCTGCTCTCGTTGTGTTCCTTAACAAAGTTGATATGGTTGATGATCCAGATATGATTGATATGGTTGAAGAAGAAATTCGTGACCTACTCAATAAGTATGATTTCCCTGGCGATAAAATTCCAGTGATTCGTGGTTCAGCATTAAAAGCATTACAAGGTGATACCGGTGAATTAGGATATCAAGCAATTGATAAATTAATGAGTGCGGTTGACCAGTATATTCCAGAACCTACTCGTGAAGTAGATAAACCATTCTTGATGCCTATTGAGTCAGTATTTTCGATCTCAGGTCGCGGTACTGTAGTCACCGGACGTATTGAGGCTGGCGTTGTTAAGGTTGGTCAAGAAGTAGAAGTTCTTGGTTTTGGTAAAACGTATAAATCTGTTGTGACTGGTGTTGAAATGTTCCGTAAGGAAATGAGCGAAGCACAAGCAGGTGATAACGTTGGTATCTTGCTCCGTGGTATCAAAAAAGAAGATGTTGAACGTGGAATGGTTGTTGCTAAACCAGGTTCAATTAAACCACATGCGAAGTTCAAAGCTCGTATTTATGTGTTAAGCAAGGAAGAAGGCGGACGTCATTCGGCATTCTTTAATGGATACCGTCCTCAATTCTACTTCCGTACAACTGACGTTACTGGTGTTGTAACCCTTCCTGAAGGGCGCGACATGGTGATGCCGGGCGATAACGTTGATATCCAAGTAGCATTGATTACTTCTATTGCTATGGATAAGGACTTACGTTTTGCGATTCGCGAAGGTGGTAAGACAGTTGGATCAGGTATTGTTACCGAAATTATTGAGTAAATACTAAGGCGGATCAACGATGAAAAAACAACGAATTCGTTTAAAGTTGAAATCTTATGATCATCGCCAGCTAGATAAAGCCGTCAAGCATATAGTCTTGACGGCTAAAAGAACTGGGGCTGATTTAGTAGGGCCAATTCCCCTCAAAAGTAAGATTGGTAGGGTGACTGTGCTACGGAGCCCCCATGTCGATAAGAAATCCAGAGAACAGTTTGAATTAAGCACGCATCAAAGGCTTTTGTACATAATCTCTCCTTCAGATAAAACAATGGATGCGTTAATGAAGCTTAATATATCGTCAAGCGTGTATGTTATGCTGAAATTATATAACGAGTAACAGGATAATAGATGATTGCAGGAGTTTGGGGAAAAAAAGTTGGCATGACACAAGTTTTTACAAAAAAAACATTCGGGTCTGCGCAACAAAGTGGAAAAAAAAGCGCATCAACGGGAGATGTGATTTTTAAAGATATAGTTGTTCCTGTTACTGCCATTGCGTTGCAAGGGTGGTTTGTAATTGGTTACAAAATGAAAACCCGTGATGGTTATGATGCAGTCAAGATAGGCTGTGCTCGTGATCGCTATGCGGACAAGCCATTTGCTGAAGAATGGATTAAAAAGCCGGCTACCTATTTTCTCTACGTTAGAGAAGTAAAAGTAGTTGTTCCTGAAGGGCTGTCCCAAGAGCAGTTTTCTGTTCATATGAAAGAACAGGGTATGAGTCTCGGCGCACCATTCAATATCTTAAAAGACCTACGTGAAGGAAGCATGGTAGATGCTTTCGGCGTAACTAAGGGTGCGGGCTTTGCTGGTGTCGTACGTCGGCATGGATTTACTGGTGCTCGCGCAAGCCATGGTGCTGCAATGGGTAATAGGCCAGGATCTATGGGTGGATCAAGAATGCAAGGTAAGATTATGAAGGGTAAACGATTACCAGGACACATGGGTGTTAATAATCGTTCTGCTCGTAATCTTGAAATTGTTAAAATTATTGACGGAAATCATCCTCTGGTGTTGGTCAAGGGATCGGTTCCAGGAAAAGCAGGTTCTTTGGTGTTTCTGCGCAAAGTATCCTCGTCAGGTTATTAGGATCAAAATATGAAAAAAACAGAAAATAAAACACATGTGCGCGGTAGTGTAGCTGACGCTGCAGTTCGTCCAGCGACACTTGTTGATTTTGGACTGACCGAAGGTAAAACGGGCAGGATGACTGTTGGTTTTTCCGTTTGGGTACGGACCTTAATGCAAAACTGGCGTCAGGGTACATTGGGATGTAAGGACCGCTCGGAAGTTAATCGTACTAATAAAAAACCGTGGAAACAAAAGGGTACTGGTCGAGCACGTGCTGGATCTGCTCGTTCTCCATTATGGCGTGGTGGTGGTGTTATTTTTGGACCACAGCCACGTGTTAGAACGTTGACTGTTCCTGCTAAGATTAAACAGAGTGTTCTTAAGCATTTGTTCCATGATCGTATTGTTGAGAGCAGGGTGTTTGTTGCTGATTGGCAGCAATTAGAAAAACCGAGTACTGCACATGCATCTCGTTTTCTAAAATCACTTGGATTTGATGGTGCTGACAAGGTAGTCGTTCTTTTACCATGGCAAGATTTTGTAACGCGTGCATCATTTGCTAATATGTCATTTGTATCATTAGTTTCTTTTGATCAGCTGAATGCATTTAACCTTGCGTATGGAGAAAATGTCGTAATATTCAAGAAAGATCTTGAACAATTGAAACAGGTGATACAAAAATGGTGTTAACAATTTACGATATAATCGAAGCGGCGATGCCGTACGGTAAATTTAGCAGATTGCAAAAAGAGCAGGGACAAAAAAAATTCGCTTTCAAGGTCCATGCCCGCGCTAATAAACCTTTAATTAAAGCTGCAGTAGAAAGCATGTTTAAAGTTAAGGTTGAAAAGGTTAACTGCCTTAATAGACCTGGCAAACGTCGACGTGTTCGTCAGTACGTTATTACTGGTTCTTCTACTAAAATAGCGATTGTAACCCTTAAAGATGGATACGATTTGCAGTTGTTTAATCAGGCTGAAAGTGATTATGCTGCACGACCAGTTGAAGGAGTGACTGAATCAGAAGTGGCTCCAGAATCTTCGCAAAAAGTATAAGGATACAAGAATGGCGATACAAAAAAGAAATCCTCGCAGTTCTGCACAGCGCTTCCAGTCGTATCTGGATAATAGTGATATCACTAAACATACTCCTGAAAAATCGCTTATTAAGGGAAGTAAACGGTGTGGTGGTAGAAATGCGTATGGCAGAATTACGGTGCGTCACCGTGGCGGGGGTGCATTTAGAAAATATAGACAAATCGATTTTGGGCGTGTAGTCCGTGATATACCAGGTAAAGTGGTAGCGGTCGAATATGATCCTAATCGCAACGTTCGTATTGGCTTAATTAATTATGTGAACGGTAATAAATCTTACATTTTATTGCCTGAAGGCCTTGAAGTTGGCGCTACTGTCATGGCGGCAGTTACTGCAGAAGCAAAAGTAGGAAACTGTTTACCTTTGTCTAGTATTCCAGTCGGTTTTATGGTACATAACGTTGAAATTCGTCCTCGCTCAGGGGGAACGTTTGCTCGTAGTGCCGGTACTTCAGTGCAAATTATGGGTAAAACTGATAATCTCGTAACCTTGAAAATGCCATCGGGTGAAATTCGTATGGTGATTGATAGTTGCTGGGCAACGGTTGGTGTCCTTGGTAATGCTGATTACAAGAATATTTCATGGGGTAAAGCAGGAAGAACTCGCTATCGCGGATTCCGTCCAAGCGTGCGTGGTATGGCTATGAATCCCGTTGATCACCCGCATGGTGGTGGTGAAGGGCGTTCTAAGTCAGGTTCTCACCCAGTAAGCCCGTGGGGTAAAGGATGCAAGGGAACCAGAACCCGTGCTCCACGTCGTAAAAATTTGATGATAGTGAAGAGACGGAAATAAAAATAATATATAAACTATTAGAGGTTTGTGATGGCTAGGTCAGCTAAAAAAGGCCCATATGTTGCGGATCATTTGCTTGCAAAGCTGAAAAAAGTAAAAGCAAGCGGGAAACGGGAGGTCATAAAAACATGGTCTCGGCGCAGTTTAATTACTCCTGAATTTGTAGGTGTTACGCTTGAAGTACATAATGGCCATAAATTTGTGTCAGTGTTTGTTACAGAAAATATGGTAGGACATCGTCTTGGGGAATTTGCAGCTACTCGTACGTTTAGAGCGCATAGTGGCCAGAAAAAAGTTGCTGCTCCTGCCTCTAAGTAAATGATTTATTCATTGATAAACGCGAGTGACTATATTACAATGAAAATGAATGGGTTATTTTACTTGAAGTCAAATTATTTAAATAGGTTAAAGTGAGGTTTGGTATGCAATTTACCGCAAAGGCACGGTTTCTGCGCCTTTCTCCATATAAATTACGTCCGCTTGCTGACGTTATAAGGGGCAAGAGCGTTCCTTATGCTATAGGATGGCTTTCTACGTGTGCTATGCAACGAGCAGTGTGTCTAAAAAAATTATTAGAATCTGCTGTAGCAAATGCGCAAGGCAAAGATAAAATAGATCCTAAAAGGCTTGTTATTAGCAAAGTATTGGTTGATGAAGGGCCTAGTTACAAATATTTTAAACCTGGTGCCATGGGTCGATCCAATAAGTACAAAAAACGCACAAGTCATTTGAGTATTGAGTTACAAGTGGCTGATTTTACTAAAACGAAAGAGGCGTAACGGTGGGACAAAAAGTTCATCCGAAAGGATATAGACTTGGAATTTACAGTTTCTGGGATGCTAACTGGTTTGCTAAAGGAAATTCCTACGGGAAATTTTTACAGGAAGATCTAGAAATACGTAAACTCATTAATGCAGTAGTTGAGTCGTCTGAAATTTCTCGTGTTGAAATCGAGAAAGCTGAAGGCAATATTCGTATTACTATTCATTCAGGTGCGCCTGGTGCGGTTATTGGTAAACGCGGTCAAGGGATAGATAGCCTTAAAAATGCTATTGCTACAAAACTTAAGAAGACTAATGTCGAAATTACCGTGCAAGAAGTTAAAAAGCCTGAATTAGATGCATTACTAGTTGCTAAAAATATAGCGGCACAGTTAGAGAAACGGGGCAGTTATAAAAAAGCTATGAAGCGAGCAACAACTTCCGCAATGAGGAGCGGTGCTCGTGGAGTAAAGATGTGTTGCTCCGGTAGATTGCAAGGTGCAGAAATTGCTCGAACTGAGTGGGCGCGTATGGGATCTATACCGCTTCACACGTTACGAGCTGACGTTGATTATGGATTCGCTGAGGCTAAGACCACCTTTGGAATCATTGGCGTGAAAGTTTGGATTTATAAGGGTGAGTTTCAGAACGTGTATCAATGGTCCTACGATAAGAAAGAATTGAACCATGAAATTGATGCCAAAAAAAACTAAGTATAGAAAAGTACAAAAGGGACGTGTAGATGGGCTATCCAAAGGTGCACGTACCGTTGCTTTTGGTGAGTATGGATTACAAGCGGTTGAGCCTGCTCGCGTTACTGCTCAGCAATTAGAAGCGGTTCGCGTTACCATATCTCGTCACCTGAAAAAAGTTGGCAGGTTGTTTATTAGGGCATTTCCTGATACTCCGGTAACAAAAAAACCTGCAGAAACTCGTATGGGTAAAGGTAAGGGTAACGTTGATCATTGGGTTGCTATTGTTAAGCGTGGGCGTATTTTCCTTGAAATACAGGGAATTCCAGAAGATGAGGCAAAGACAGTTTTGCGTGCAGCTTCTTACAAACTGCCAATGAAAACTCGTTTTGTTAAAAAGGGCGAAGAACTCGCTCATTTAGGCGTTTTGTAGGGAGGAATGACCATGAAAAGAAAAGAGTTGCAGAAAGAGTTAGCGTCAATGGATTTTAAGCAGCTGATAGTTAAGGCTGCTGAGCTTAAAGCGCGTTTGTTTTCGTTGAAAATAAATAGCTCAACTGGGCATGTAAAGAATTATGCTGAATTTAAGTTGCTTCGTAAAGATATAGCGCGGGTCTTTACACGTTTGAGCGAAATAACTCCGTTTGCTGCTGCGGCATTTAACGAAGAATAAGTTTGGAGGTTACGAGGTCGATATGAAAACAAATAAAGAAAAAAAAACATACATGGGTGAAGTCGTTTCAGATAGTATGGCAAAAACGGTTACGGTTAAAGTTGTTCGCACCTATGCTGATCAGCAATTTCATAAAGTTAATAAACGTATGAAAAAATATAAGGTGCATGATGAAGCTGAAACCGCTAAAGTTGGCGACTGGGTTGAATTCGTTCTAGGAAAACCAGTTTCTAAAACTAAATATATGTATCTCACCCGCGTTGTGCGTAGTGCATATTAGTTTATTTTGTAGGGATGCATAATGATTCAAAAACAAACAAAATTAAAAGCTGCTGATAACTCTGGTGCATTAAAATTGCAATGCATCCATGTGTGTGGTGGTACAGGTGCCGTTTTTGCCTATCTTGGCGATGTTATTGTCTGTGCGGTTAAAAAAGCGATTCCTGGCGCGGCTATTAAAAGTGGTGACGTAGTAAGCGCGGTTGTAGTTCGTACGCGGAAAGCATTTCGCAGAGAGGATGGCAGCTATATTCAGTTTAGTGATAATGCGGTGGTAGTGCTTGGTCTTAATACGAGTGATAAAAAAGCTTCTAAGATTATGCGCGATGATCGCGATAAATATCTTGCAGCTACTCGTGTCTTTGGCCCGGTTGCTCGTGAGGTTAGGGCAAAGGGTTTTTTGAAGCTGGCATCTTTAGCTCCAGAAGTATTGTGAGGTTTTCGCATGATTAGTCGTTTAAAAATAAATGATAACGTGTTTGTTAAAGCAGGTAAAGATCGAGGCAAACAAGGCTCAGTCATTGCAATTTTATCTAAAAAAGGTAAAATTATGGTGAAGGGCGTAGGAATAGTTTCCAAGCATGCGAAAGCTCGCAGGCAAGGTGAAGTTGCAGAGATAAAAAAGCGAGAAAGCTTTATAGATAGTTCAAATGTAATGCCTGTGTGTACGAGTTGCCATAAGCCTTGTCGCGTGAGCGCAAAACGTTTGGAGTCAGGTCAGGTGGTCCGTATGTGTAATCGTTGTAAAGAGACATTTTAGGCCTAAGAATGAAAAGAGCACGTCTAGAAGACATATATCTGGAGAAAATTCGTCCAGAATTGCAAAAAACGCTTGGACTTTCGAACGTGATGAGTGTTCCTAAGTTGTCAAAGATAGTTATTAATGTGGGTGTTAAGGGAGCTGTTGCAGACAGTAAAGCGCTTCAACCTGTTATGGATATTATACAGCGTATTTCAGGTCAACGGCCCGTTCGTACATATGCGCGTAAATCCATTGCTACTTTTAAATTGCGCGAAGATATGCCAATTGGTGTCAAAGTGACTTTGAGAAAACATCATATGTATGTTTTTCTTGATAAATTAATCAATTTTGCATTACCTAAGGTGCGTGATTTTCGTGGTGTTACTAATAAAACCGATGGAAGAGGCGGCTATAACTTGGGTATTAAAGAATGGAATATTTTCCCTGAGTTAGCACAAGATACCAGTGAAAAAAATCATGGACTAAATATTTCAATTCATATTAAAGCTCAGCAAGATCAGCATGGATATGCGCTCTTGAAGGGTTTTGGTATGCCGTTTCGTAAAAACTAAGTGTAACCTGAGGGAATCATGGCAAGAAAAGCTTTAATTGAAAAATCGCAAAAAACCCCTAAATTCGCAGTTCGTGCATACAATCGTTGCAAGCAGTGCGGACGTGCGCGGGGTTACCTTAGAAAATTTATGTTATGTCGTCTGTGTTTTAGAAAGTATGCCCTCGAAGGGCTTTTGCCTGGTGTAAAAAAGGCTAGTTGGTAGTTTGCGTACAAACTAAAAGCTATGCATAGCATAAGGTTAATAAACGAAAGGAATGGATTGTGTCAAAAGACGTTATTGCCGATTTTTTGGCGATTATAGCAAACGGAGTTAGGGTAGCTAAGCCATCCGTAAGTGCGCCTTTTTCTAATATAAAATTTGCAATCGCCTCCATCTTGAAAGATGAAGGTTTTGTGCGTGATGTTATGGTTAAAGATTCCGAAAATGGTCAAAAAAGTATTCTTATTTTTTTGAAGTATGTGAGAGGTGAATCAGTCATTCACGAAATTACGCGTAAGAGTAAATCAAGCCGACGTTATTATGTTGGTGCGAGCCGAATAAAGCCGGTTGTTGGCAAATTAGGTGTTTCTATATTGACTACCAATAAGGGTGTTTTGTCCCATAAACAGGCAAAAACGCAAAATGTTGGTGGTGAGTTAGTGTGTACGGTTTGGTAGGGGAATGCAGATATGTCAAAAATTGGAAAAAAACCTATTAATATTGCTGGCTTAAAAATAGAACTTCGTGATCAAGAGGTTATCTTTAGTGGCGCCAAAGGGTCAGGTACCTATGTATTACCCCGTGGGTTAAAAGCAAATTTGAGCGAAGACAAGAGCCAACTGTTGCTTAACGAGGATGGTTCTGGTCTTTCCACTAAAAGTGCGTGGGGGTTACACCGTTCTTTGTTAGCAAATACATTGCGTGGTGCTACTCAGCTTTTTGAACGTGTTATGGTAATCGTTGGATTACGTTATAAGGCGGTTAAAAATGCTAACGGTTTAGTCTTTTCGTTGGGTTACAACGAAGACGTTCCTTTTGTAATGCCTAAAGGCGTAGTAGTGCAGGACCTTGATAAGGCAGGACAACGTATTACACTTGCTTCAAGTGATAATGCATTGTTGGGCGAGGTATGTAGTCGTATTAGACGTTTAAGGGCGCCTGAACCATACAAAGGTACTGGGATCAAATATTTGGAAGAAGTTATTGTTCGTAAAGATGGTAAGGCCAGGTCCTCGTAAAAATCAGTGTAAGGAAAACATACTGTGGCTATTAATAAAAGAGATAAAAAACGAGCTGAACGACGTGCTTTACGCGTTAGAAGTAAAATTAAGTTATTTTCTGGGCTTCCGCGCGTGTCAGTTTTTAGAAGTTTAAAGCATATATATGCTCAACTGATAGATGATGCTGCTGGCATTACGTTGGCAGCGGCTTCAACGCTTTCTGATGAACTATCGAATGTAGTTGGTCCTAAGAAAGAACAGGCGCGCCATGTAGGACTTGTGTTAGCTAAAAAAGCTAAGGAAAAGGGTGTTGAAAAGGTAGTTTTTGATCGTGGGCAATATAAATATCACGGAAGACTTAAGGCACTTGCTGATGGTCTTCGCGATGGTGGAATCGCGCTTTAATTAGCTATTTTACTAAATAAGGTTTTATAATGGTGACAAAAAAAGAAGAACAATTTGTTGACTTTGTGGTTAGTGTCCGCAGGGTTACTAAAGTGACCAAGGGTGGCAAGAGACTTTCTTTTTCAGCGTTTGTTGTAACCGGTGATCAACAAGGTCGTGTTGGCTGTGCGTTAGGAAAGAGTCGCGAAGTTTCGTTGGCAATAGCAAAGGCAACCAACAAAGCGCGTAAAACTCTGATCACTGTTTCGTTACGCGGAGAAACAGTTCCGTATCCTATTGAAGGACGTCATGGCGCAACGAAGGTGGTTGTACGTCCTGCTTCAAAGGGTACAGGAATTATCGCAGGTGGAGCAGTTCGAGCTATCATGGATGCCGTTGGTGCTCGTGACGTATTAACAAAAGCGCTTGGAGCAGCAAACAGTCAGAACGTTGCGAAAGCGACGCTTAATGCATTGGCAAAAATGCGTTCGGCGAAAGATATTGCGCAACTTAGAGGAATGCAATCAGTTAATCAGTTGGTTGGGGTAGAAAAATGAAACTCGAATTACATTCATTAAAACGCTTAGTGAAAAATAGAAAGCGAGTAGGACGCGGTGGTTCTCGTGGGGGTACATCCGGAAAAGGTACTAAAGGGCAAAATGCACGTTCAGGCGGTTACGTAGGACCGGTATTTGAAGGTGGGCAAATGCCTCTGTACCGTCGATTACCTAAACGAGGTTTCAATAATGCCCGTTTTGCGCAACTTGTAGACATTGTCAGTTTAGCAGTGTTAGAAAAACATTTTGCTCATAATGATACAGTTGACCGAGATACCTTGATACAAAAAGGTGTTATTAAAGTTGATAAATCATTGGGTGGCTGTATTCCGCAATTGAAAATTTTAGGTGGATCAAGTTTAACAAAACGTCTTATCGTGTGTGCCGATGCTTTTAGTAAATCTGCTATGCACGCTATACAAGAAGTTGGTGGAGAGGCCCGTATAAACAAAGGAGCAGAGTAGTGATTCTTTTCAGAAACTTTGTGAACATATTCTACGTTTCGGAGCTTAAACGTAAATTATTGTTCACGTTGGGTATATTGATTATTGATAGATTAGGATGCCATATACCTGCCATAGGTATAGACGTAGATAAGCTATCTGATATAGTACGTAGTGGTACTGGTCTTGGTGGTCTTTTTTCCTATTTAGATCTTTTTTCTGGTGGAAGCCTTAGTCAAGGAATGCTTTTTGGTTTGGGTATTAGTCCTTATATAACTGCATCTATTATGATGCAGTTACTTACTCTTTCTGTGCCAACGTTTGAGCAGCTGCAAAAAGAGGGGGAATATGGACGGAAAATTATTCGTCAATATACGCGCTATTTAGCATTAGCGGTGGCACTTGTACAAAGTTTTGGACTCTCATTTTTGATGGAAAGAAATGATCTTGTTATTGCTCCTGGCTTTACGTTTAGAATTATGTTTACCTTGTCATTAACGATAGGTTCGCTTTTTGTTATGTGGCTTGGGGATCAAATTTCTCAGTATGGGTTAGGTGATGGTAGCTCAATGATTATTTTTGCTGGTATTGTTGCTCGTTTCCCTTCTGATGTGATCAGAACGATCGGTACGGTACAGCGTGGTGATTTAGATCCACTCATTGCGTTGATGCTTTTGTTAGTGTTTATTGCGGTTGCTGCATGCGTTGTCTTTTTAGAAAAAGGTGAACGAAAGATCCCTGTTCAGTATGCTCGTCGTGTCGTTGGGCAAAAAGTATATGGTGGTCAAAGTAGTTATATTCCTTTCAAAATTAATACACCTGGTGTTGCGCCCGTTATTTTCGCAAGCGCTTTTTTAAATATTCCATTGTTTGCGGCTTCTTTTTTAGCTAATCATTTTGGTATTTTTAAAAATTTCTTCGATAGTTTTTCGGCTGGCGGTGTTGTGTATAATTTGGTTAATTTTATTCTTATTATAGTATTTTCTTTTTGTTATACAGCATTGATATTTGATCCTGAACAGTTAGCTGACAATCTGAAAAAAGGGAACGCATTTATTCCTGGTATACGGCCAGGTAAAAATACGGTTGATTTTTTCAATTATATATTAACGAGAATTGGGTTAGTGGGTGCCATTTATTTAGGGCTCCTTGTGCTACTTCCTACCTTTATTCAGCGCATTTTCTCTTTGCCGTTTTGGTTATCGAGCTTTGGCGGTACTTCCATTTTAATTATGGTTGGTGTTGCGTTGGATATTTCTGCTCGTATAGAAACATACTTGATAGAACATCGCTATGAAGGATTTTTGATGTCTGGCAGATTGCGTGGAAGAAGGTAATTATACGATTATGGCCATGAAGAAACTTTTTATTTTTATGGGGCTTCCTGGTGCCGGAAAAGGTACTTTGGCTGAGTTACTGGTTGAAAGGCGTCCGAATGAAAAATGGGCAGTTATTTCAACTGGTTACTTATGTCGCTTACATATTGAACAAGAAACTGAGTTAGGCAAGAAAATAGATCATGCTATTAAAACTGGTAACCTGATTCCGGATCAACTGGTTTCTGATATGGTGCAAGAAAAATTGGTGATGCTTCAAAAGGCAGAGTCTTCAGTCATCCTTGATGGATATCCTCGTACGATTGGACAAGCAGTTTTGTTTGATGCAGTATTGAAGGGATCTATGAAAGATTGTTGGGAATGTGTTGTGGTAAAAATATCGGTTCCTGATGCGGTGGTCATCGAACGGATGTTGTTTCGTTTGGTGTGCGATAACAAGCAATGTGCTGCAGTTTATTCAAGTTTGGCGAAGCAAGATGTTTCCGGTTTACAGTGTACACGCTGTGGTTCTTCGTTGGTTAAGCGATCTGATGATACCTTAGAAACGGTGCAAAAGCGTGTTGCTATTTATCATCATTTTGAAAATGAACTGATAAGCTTTTATTTGGATAATGGCTATAGGTTAATTGAACTTGATGGTACACAAGCTGCCGATACGGTATATACGAATTTTGCTAATCAAGTTGGGCTGGGGTTGTTATACACATGATCAACATTAAAGATAAAGCAGCACTTCTTAAAATGGCTGATGCTGGGGCCCGGTTGGCAGAAATTTTTGTTGATATAGCGTCTCATGTGGTTCCGGGCAAAACGACGGCATCTCTTGATGGTATGATTGAATCCATGATCGATAAACGTGGTATGAAATCCGCCATGAAAGGCTATTGTGGCTATAGACATGTAAGTTGTATTTCAATTAACGATCAGGTTGTTCACGGGGTACCAAACACCAAAACGGTTATAAAAGAGGGTGACTTAGTTAAAATAGATGTATGTGTATCCTATCAAGGATATTGTGCTGATATGGCGCGTCCTTTTATGGTTGGTATGGTGAGTCCGCTTGTACGCTCTTTAGTTGAGGTGGGGCAGCAGTCGTTGAATTGTGGGATTGCCTCAATGGTTCCTGGAAATCGGTTATCTGAAATATCGGTTGCTGTGCAAAAAAAAATCGAATCGCATGAGTTTTCGGTAGTGAGAGATTTTGCAGGGCATGGGATTGGTAAAAAAATGCATGAGGAACCAGAAATTTTGAATTATGGAGTTTCCGGAAAAGGACCCCTTTTACAGGTTGGCATGGTTTTTGCTATAGAACCAATGTTGAACGCTGGTAAATATGAGGTATACATTGGAAAGGATGGTTGGACTGTTTATACGCGTGACGGGAGTTTGGCAATGCATGTTGAAGACACGGTTGCAGTAACTGAAAATGGACCCCGTGTGTTAACTCGGATATCATAGGTAAGTGTAAAGGACATGGAAAAAATATGACCAAAAAGAAAGAAGATGTTATCCGTGTTGACGGAATTGTTGTAGAGGCTTTGCCAAATGCTATGTTTACGGTTAAAATAGAAGGTGGACATGAAATCTTAGGTCATGTTTCTGGTAAGATACGTATGAACTATATAAGAATTTTGCCAGGAGATAAGGTAGCCATCGAAATGTCCCCGTATGACCTAAAGCGGGGTAGGATAGTGTTGCGTTATAAGGATTAAAAAAACATATTGTGAACCACGTAGGGGTATAAAAATATGAAAGTAAAAACGTCAGTAAAACGTATATGTAAAGAGTGCAAAGTTATTAAGCGCAAAGGCGTTGTACGTGTTATCTGCAAGGGTATACTCAAACATAAACAAAGACAAGGGTAATTGGCATGGCTAGAATAGACGGCGTTAATTTGCCGGCAAAAAAAAGGGTTGAATACGGGCTTACTTATATAAAGGGTATCGGCCTTCCTTCTTCAAAGGTAATCTTAACTAAATTGGGTATTGATTACAATAAACGCGTTAAAGACCTTACCGATGAAGAGATTGCCGCTATTCAAAAGGAACTTACTGCGAATTATACAACTGGTGGTAAGTTAACTACAGAAGTCAATATGAATATTCGCCGGTTACAAGAAATTAAATGTGAGCGTGGTGTTAGACATAAAAAAGGTCTTCCTGTTCGTGGGCAGCGCACAAAAACGAATGCGCGTACCAGAAAGGGACCGAAAAAGTCGCCTGTTGCATTGAAGCGTAAAATAACCAAGAAATAGCATGGAATACCGTTTAGTATAGTAAGGAATGTTCAAGAATGGCATATAAAAAAAAGACTAAAAAAGTAAAACGCCAGGTCGATACCGTTGTTGCTCATGTAAAATCCACATTTAACAACACCCTTGTTACGGTAACGACGGTTGATGGGGATGTTTTACTTGGTTCAAGTGGTGGAAAACTTGGGTTCAAAGGTTCACGTAAAAGTACTCCGTTTGCCGCATCGCAAATTGGTGCTGCACTAGCAAAAGATATGGTGCTTTTAGGGGTTAAGCGAGCTGAACTTAATTTGCAGGGTCCTGGTGTGGGTAGGGATTCGGTGGTTCGCGCTTTTCAAGGTGCGGGAATCGAAATAGTTACATTGCGCGATGTAACACCGCTTCCACATAATGGGTGTCGTGCGCCTAAGAAGAGACGTACCTAGTAGGCGAGGAAATCAAAGCGTACTAGAAATATAGTAGCTTGATCGTGGTGTATAAGTAGTTAGTCGAATGATAAGGTTAGCATGGAAAAAAAGACTAAAGGTATGGGAGCCAGAACAGTTGGCTCAAAGGGATTTGATCGTGATAAGCAGAAAATGGGCGCTGCCAAGGATAAAGAACAAGGCAAAGGCGCTGCTGCATCTGGTAGTATGGGTGGGAAGAAAAGATCAGAATACGGCAAGCAGTTGTTTGAAAAACAACGTCTCAAAGAAATGTATGGCATGAGAGAGCGGCAATTTAGACGCTTTTTTTCAATCGCAGTACGAACAAAAGGTGCTCCTGGTGATAACCTTGTTTCTTTGCTTGAACGCCGCCTTGATAACGTCGTATACAGATTGAAACTTTCTGTGTCTCGTTTACAGGCTCGCCAAATTATTTCTCATGGACATGTGCTTGTCAATGGTTCAAAGGTCTACTCTCCTTCATACATGATTGATCAAAATGATGTAGTATCGCTTGATCAGTCTGTTGAGAAGAAAACAGTTTTCTTAGATCAGGTCATAGAAAAACGTCTTAAGACGGCTATTAAAGTTCCTGATTGGTTAGAGCTTGATAAAAAAGAGCGCTTTGGACGTGTATTGCGTTTACCGGTGCGTGCTGATGTGCAGACTCCGCTTGAGGTTCACCTCATTGTGGAACTCTATTCTAAGTAAGCAGGCACAAAGGGTAGTTGAACTATGTGTGGTGTGGTCATGAGAGGTTATACAATGTTATATCGGGAGGATTAATGGAAAGTAAGGAGTATACATTACTCACTATTCCTACGATCAGTTGGGAAAAGAAGGTACTAACGAAAACGTACGGTGAACTTATTGCGCAGCCATTGGAACCGGGCTTTGGTATTACTCTTGGTAATGCGTTAAGGCGTGTTTTATTGAGCTCTGTAGAGGGTGCTGCCGTTACGTCGATGATAGTTGAAGGCATTAATAACGAATTTACTGCTATTCCAGGCGTTATTGAAGATGCTATGCAGCTTGTTTTAAACGTTAAGCAGTTGGTAGTAAAGACTACTAATGGCAAAGGTGGCAAGCTGAAACTGAGCGTCACGGGACCTACTGCGGTGAAAGCATCTGCAATACAAGCTGATGATAATTTAGAGATTATCAATACTGATCATATCTTGTGCCATGTTGCGGAAGGTAAAACGCTTAATATAGAATTCTTTGTCAGTACTGGACGAGGTTATATGCCGGCTCAATGGCCTGTAGAGAAATCGTATCAAGATGATCATCGTATTTATTTAGACGCTATGTTTTCACCGGTCAGAAAAGTTATGGTTGAGGTTACCAAAACTCGTGTTGGTAAAGAGATTGATTACGATAAGTTAACGCTTAAAGTTTATACCGATGGATCAGAGAATCCGGTTGATGTTATGCATTATGCGGTTTCGGTTCTCAGAACACAACTTGAATGCTTCTTATTTGGAACAGAAATTCCTTTTAATAGCCTCGTTGCTGGTGCTGATATGCCATCTACGCCAGAGCCTATTCAATCTAATGTACATGGTCTTAAAAAAACTCAGATAGAGCTTTTATTGAAGCCCATTGATGATTTGGAATTGTCGGTTCGTGCACATAATTGCCTAATTAATGCTGGTATTAAACGCGTTATCGATTTAGTTAATAGATCGGAAGACGAAGTTTTGAATATTAAAAACTTCGGTAGAAAATCTCTTGAAGAACTTAAAGAGAGTATTCGTACTGTTGGCTTATCTTTTGGCATGAATATAGACGAAGCGAGCTTGACCGGCACCGGTTCTTAACAATGATAATTAGCATTTTAATCTGTAGGTAGTTACTCCCATGAGACATCAAAACGGAAAAAGAAAATTAAATTTAAAATATCCGCATCGTGTTGCTTTATTGAGAAACCAGGCAATTAGTCTGATCCTTCAAGGCCATTTAGTTTCAACGAAAGCGCGTGTTAAAGAGACTCAACGCTTTGTGGAAAAGCTGGTGACGTTGGCTCGCCAAGGAAATCATTTCAATATTAGGCGTCGCTTACTTGCTTTGTTGCCATACAAGCAAGAAGCTCTGCTAAAGCTCTTAAACGAGATAGCAGTGAACTATGTTTCAAGACCAGGTGGTTATACCCGTGTTATTTCGCTCGGAAGACGTCCTTCCGATACGGCAGAGATAGCGCGTCTTGAATGGGTATAATAGCGACTTCTCTATGTACGAAACTCATATAAGCTCTATTACGGTTGGCGATATTGAACGAGTCTTAGATGAATTGCGGCCGTCGTTACAGGCCCATGGTGGTGAAATAACCTGCCTTGCCGTTAATGATGATGGTCGACAGGTAGTCGTTGCATTTAGGGGTGCTTGTTTGGGGTGCCCCGTTTCTGCATATACGTTTTCTTTGGGTATTGAGCATTCTTTAAAAAAAGCCTTTCCGGTGATTGAAACCGTTACCCTTGCTGATGATATGTCCGTCTAAATATGCACCCTGCTGCGATAACATGGTGGTTGAGTTGTACTTCATCAATCGGTACGATGAAACCTGCATAGCTCGAGAATTTAAGCGTGGTAATAATTGAGACGACTGTATTAAAAAATCCGCAAATTAATCCTCTCTTAAGGTATTAGTATGCGGGCTTGACAATAGACTGGGTTTATCGGCATACTTTTTGTGTCGCAATCCATTCTTAAAAGCAGTTGGATGTTTTTTTATATTCAGCTGCTTTGTTGGTGCATATTTTGGCTTAGCTGTTTGCTCACTCACCTAAAAAAGGGGTCTTATGAGGTCATACAACGTCTATAAAATGGCATTTTTTGTTATAACGGTGCAGGTGTTTTTGAGTTTGATAGGTATTATTTTTAATCCTAAAAAAGGTATTGATTGTATTATACATCAATGCGCCTTGAACGATGAGTTGGCAAACGAAATAGATGCCTTGAACGAGACTATAGCCCAAACTAACGCTGCAATTGATCTCTATACTCAGGACGATTTTGTAAAAGAAAAAATTGCCCGGGAAGAGTTGCAAATGGCGCGTCCCACTGAATATATTTTTTTCGTCCATGACAATAGTTTTTTATAAGTGAAAAAATGGCTCTTATCCCCTCCTCTCGTCCTATAAATGCAATAAGTTTTTCAGATGATTTGATCGGTGCGATCAATGTTGGCGATATAGATTACCTAAAAAGCGTTCTTACCGCTGATCCAGCGTTGATTCTACAGCATGATACCGTAGGTGATACCTTGCTCATGAAAGCAGCGCAAGGCCGTTATGTTGACATAGTGCTCTTATTGCTTAAAAATGGTGCCTTGCTCGATGCAGGTAATCATGCTGGTTATACGGCGTTAATGCATGCAGTGATGCACGATCGTATCGATAATGTTGAGTTATTGTTACATGCGGGAGCGCGGGCCTGCATTACAAACAATGAAGGCCACAGGGCAATAGATTTAGCAATGGCCTATCCTGGACTCTATCATCAAGAGATTATCGAATCTCTTCTTTATGACCGCAATACGGTACATATTTGTTGCAGCAAAGATGAACGGTAATGCGTGATCTGTAACGGGATTGCCCTATTTCGTTATTCTTTAGTGGCTTAAGTCATTTGATTTATACTATTTATCGGCTAAAATATAAAGTCGTGCGAGTGCCTTTTTGGCACTTTGTTTCTTTTTTATATTGTTTTTTAGGGTATAAGGTGGGTCACTATATGTTTTTTTTAGCCTTACTGTTAAGTAATTTGCTAATGGGCTCTTTTTCAACTGTACAAGGGTGTGACAATCCTGTTTCAGGAGCATTGAGTGATTATCGATATCAACGGAAGGTTACTGAAGCGTGTCAGCAATATTCTCGATCCAGACAATGGCCAAAACCTGGTAGTAAAAAATTGCTTGCTTTAGCAGCCCGAGCACGTTTAAATGATATTGATCATATTATCACTCCATATCAAGCTGCATCTGAATCAGAGCAGCAAAGAGTACCTGCATCTATGGCATCCGTGCCCGTTGCTCCGGTGACGCAAAGCTCACGAGCATTAATGCCGGGACCAAGCACACTTGTGTCTAGCCAAACAGATAGGGAATTTAGAGAACTTGATGCATTGCATCCTGCTGCCTCATTAGAGCGTAGGCAAAAGGAATTAATACAAGCAATTAGTGAACAAAATGTTGAAAACTGCCGAGAGCTTCTCGAAACTACCTCTCCAGATTTCAGTTTTTATTGGAGTAAATTCTCTAAAGATGCCCCTATCTATAGCAATTCTGAATATACAGCATTCAATCATGGAAGAAGAACAATAGGATCTAATTTTGATAACAGTTTCGAGTCTACATGGCTTTTAGAGTTTGCATATGAAAAAACTCAGGATAAAAAAATTTTACGGATGCTTGTTGAAAAAACGATCCCACCTCTTAATTCTGAAATTCCTATTATTTTACCAGTTAGATGGCGCTTATTTATTTCTAAATTCGAACACGATAGAGATATAATACAACATGTATTTCCTTTGATAAGTAGTAATCCTTCTGTATTTGCAGAAATTTTAAAACCAAGATGGGTAGAGTCATCTTTACTAAAAATGGCTTTCGATAATCAGATTGGGGTAACTGATGATGCTAAAAAGCTTATATTAAAAAACACTTTAAATAATTATTTTGATGCAAGGGAGCGAAACAGGGATAGTCTGTGTCGTATGTTAAAGGATGAAGAACCGCTTAAGGATGAAAAACTGCTTAAAGATTTAGAGATATTTTTATTAGCTGGATTTTTAACCAGTGATACGGTAGAGCAAAAAGTGTCGATTTTGTGTCCATGGTATAATACACTTGACAAAGAATCACAATCGTATCCCAATGTACAATTTGATATTTCGCTTTTACGTCAAGCCCTAGAAAACATTGAACTCAGGCTAAGAGCGCAAGAAAACACTTACGTTGAGCTTGAGCGGGCAGTACATGACTTTGAATCTTCGGGAAACAATACGTTTTCATCAGACATGAAAGCAAAAATAGTTGCTTTTGTATTCTCTGATGAGGAAATGGGAAGTATTGATTATAGCCTGTGGCTTAATGGTGTTGAGGAACGATTAGCAAAGAGCAAAGAAAAGAAAGTGCAGCAGGGAAAAGCATAATAAGGTACATGTTTGTTGCAGCAAAGACGAACGGTAATTGTTAATCTGACCTGAATCGTCAGTGACCCCTTATTTCGTTATTCTTTAGTGGCTTAAGCCATTTGATTTATACTATTTATCGGTTAAAATATAAAGTAGTACGAGTGCCTTTTTGGCACTTTGTTTCTTTTTATATTGTTTTTTAGGGTATAAGGTGGGTCACTATATGTTTTTTTTAGCCTTACTATTAAGTAATTTACTAATGGGCTCTTTTTCAGTTGTACAAGGGTGTGACAATCCTCTTTCAGGAGCATCGCTCTATGATGGCTGGCATAATAAGGTGCGTGAAGCGGCTAGGTTATACGCAGGATCGCAAAAGTCGCCCACAACAAGGAGTCATAGACTTCTTCCTCTCGTAGCTCAAGCACGTTCAAATGATCTTCGCCCTATTGTGACTCAAGATCAAGCTGCATCTGAACCCCATCACGAGAGCCTTTTTGATGCGCATGAGTATACCATGCAGCACGCTGATGACGACGTATTAGCAAAGGAGAGTCTATTGATTGCTCATGATCTTGAAGATAAGCATTCTAGGCGAGTATATGAGATGAGTCACAGACCGCTTCAATTGCCTCAATTACCTGAACAAAACAGAGGACCTGCACCAATGGCAGCTATGCCCGTTACTTCGGTGACGCCAAGCTTCGGAGCATTAACGTATTCGGTGCCAAGCACACCTGAGTCTGGACAAACAGATAGGGAACTTAGGGAACTTGATGCATTGCATGCTGCTGCCTCATTAGAGCGTAGGCGAAAGGAATTGATACAAGCAATTAGTGCACAAGATGTTGCAACGTGCCGAAAGCTTCTTGAAACTACCTCCCCAGATTTCCACTTTTTTTGGAATAAAAATTTTCCTAATAGCCCCATATATAGCGATTCTGAATTTAAGGAATTCAAGCGAAAGCCTGATTATTATGCCAGGTGGTCTCCTTTATTTTTTGCATTGAAACAAACTCAAAATAAAGAAATTTTACTGATGCTAGCTGCAAACAGCAAAAAACCCTTGAATAATGATGATCAGTCTATTTCTTTTAGTAGGTTTCAATCGTGTGTGGGCGAATTGGAAAAAAATAGAGATATAGCAAAATTTTTATTCAATTCTATAGATGCTCGTTATTTGGATCGTTATTTATCTCCAGGAGGGAATCCAACTCTACTAAAAATGGCCTTTGATAAAGAAATCGGTATAACCGATGAGCATAAAGAATTATTATTTAAAAAACATTTCACTCACTACTTAAAGACAGATACAATCAAAAAATTGTTGGAAAATTCTAATCATCAAAAAAATCTAGAGATATTCTTATTAGCTGGATTTTTAACGAGTGATTCTATAGAGCAAAAAGTGTCGGATTTGTGTCCATGGTATAATGAACTTGAAAAAACATCACAATCGTATCGTAATGTACAATTTAATATTGCGTTTTTACGTGATGCATTAAAAAATATTGAATCCAAAATAGGGAAACAATTTGTCACTTGTAGATATTATAGATGTCTTGCCAATAGTGTCTTACCGCCAGAGCTAAGCGAAAAAATAGCTTCTTTTTTGTCTCTCAATGATATGCAGGGGTATAATGAATGGTGTGCAAGTATTAATGCACGAGCAAAAAGAAAATAAAGAAAATAAGGAGCATACCCAAAAACATAACTAAGCAACTGATGTTTTTTTAACAGGTATTTTTAAGTTTTTAAATGATGTGGGGTTATGATATGAAAAAAGTTTCTGTTGGTATTATTAGTATTGTTCTCTGTACGTTGAACGGTATTACTGAGTGTGTTACTCATAAATCAGTAGTTTGTGATATATCTACTGATACGCAAAAAATTTCATCAAATACTGCTAAAAAGTCATCTCGGGTTTCACAATTTTTTACCGGTCAACGTGTTGCTATGGCTCTTGCTTGTGCAACAGCACTTACGGTTCTCTCTGCTGGGATTCGTGTTGGTACTCGGTATGCTGGCTCTACGTTTGGGCGTTTGGCGAGTGCAGTTTTGGGTGCCGGTTGTTCTGTAGTTGGTGCTGCTGCCATTATTGGTGCTGGTACCTATATTGGTGGACGATTTGACAGTCCTGGGGGATTTATTAATATTCGTATTGGTGCTTTAGTTGGTACTCTGATATCTTTTGGTACTGTTTTGGGCGGTAGTATTATGTTGCTTTTGTAATGCAGCAAGCAATAGCTATCAATATTTTCGTGTACCACGTGGCGTGGGATGATGCATAATAATGTAGTTATGCAAAAAACTGAATTTCTGCTATCGTTACTGTGACCATCACTAAAAACATTGGTCGTAATACGGAGCAGAGTAATGAAGAAATTATGGGTAAGCATCATACTATTAATGGGGATATATCATCTTCAGTGTTCGATTTTTTTCTTCAATAGTATTTTTGGTTTTCTGGATCC
>CAYQJQ010000007.1:0-77378 GCA_964417975.1 uncultured Pseudomonadota bacterium
ACCCTACCCGATTTATAACCATATTACCTTAACCTCTGCGGTTAATAATTCTCATTAGCCTAATTTACGCCGTTTTAACGACATTAATCAGATATTTTACCGCATCTTTACCTGATTTGACCATGCTTTTGAACCCAGTATCAAGGAGGGATAGCTTTATACTCTCTATTCCACTCATAAATTCCGTCGTCAATAGTGTACCAACGACTCCAATTAATGTTAAGACCACTATCTCAGGATTTCGCTCGAACCCCACTTTTAATTTACTAAACATAGTTTCTTTGGCATCGGCAGCTTTCAGTATTCGTGCAACTTCATACTGGTCGTTTACTTGCGCAATTCCTAATGGTGTGAGGCCAACCAATGGAATACCACCTTTATTAATATCTGCACCACCCTTGATCAATGCTTCTACCGTTGCAACATATCCTTGCGAACTTGCCCTATACAATGGGGTATCAGCACCAAACTTACCACCATTATTAACATCAGCACCCGCGGCAATAAGCACCTCAACTATTTCAGGACAATTACGTTTGCTAGCAATATACAATGGAGTGTGAGGAGACCATGCGTTATTAACGTACTGATTCACATCAGCACCCGCTGCAACCAATAACTTTACTATATCAAGATTGCGGTCATAAATTGCCAAATACAATGGTGTGCGCCCGTACTGCTCCTCACGTTTGTTTACATCGGCTCCAGCATCAATGAGCAATGTTACTATTTCAACTCTATTGCAGTCAGCAGCTACATGTAACGGTGTACGACCATCAGCATCAAGGGAGTTAAGATCGGCACCATGGGCAATCAATGTCTTAAGTAGCTCAGTTTTGCCCTTCCTGCAGACATTATGCAATAATGAATTAATGTATGTTTTTTGGTTGTCGCACGCAGCAGACGAAATTAATAGCTCAAACATCTCCTGACTCTGACTGGAAAGGTCATACTCTTTAAGATGCGTAACCTGTGCACCCGCTGCTAACAATACCTTCACGATTTCTAAAAATCCTTTTTCTACCGCATTACTCAATGCATTATTGTACATTTTTTGGGTACTTGCATTAGCCGATTTCAAATTGGCAATAAGGATTTTTACGACCTCAACATACCCATTTTTACTTGCTACGCCCAATGCAGAGCTATAACCATACATAGTTACATCAGCCCCAGCTGCAAGCAATTCCTTCACTATTTCCACCTGACCAATTTCGCTCGCATAATATAATGGAGTAGTGTTGATCTCATACCAGTTATTCAACTCTTGGTTGCTCACTATTAAATTGACATCAGCACCAGCTGTAATCAATAGCTTCACTATCTCTACCTGTCCATACTCTATTGCCGCATGAAGAGGAGTTTTTTTGCCATTGTAACATACCTGATTAACATCAGCATGCGCTGCAATGAGCATCTTGATTATTTCTACCTGACCATACTTAATGGCAACCACTAAAGGAGAATAATAGTACTTATCATACATCGAGTTAACATCAGCACCGGCTGCAATTAAGATCTTCACGATGTCAACTTCACCCTTTTGTATAGCTAACGTTAATGCTGTATGTCTCTCATTACTAAATAATGCATTAACATCTACCTTAGCAGCAATAAGTAACCCAACTATTTCTACACGGTTGTAGTTAACCGCATACCATAAGGGCAGGTTACCATTATGATCTTGCAAATTAACATTGACGCTTTGAGTAGCTAATAACGAACGTACCGTTTCTACATCACCCAAAACACAGGCAGCATGTAAAGGATACTCATGTTTTTTTTCATAAACGATAGCATCTGTTTGGGCTTCAACTGAAATAGAGACTGACGCTTTGGTCAGTTCCGATGCATGTATCTGAAAAGCAGCGGACATACCGGCACACAGACTCAGCAATATATATAAATACCTAGTATACTTAACCATTAAAACCCCCATTCATTAATACAAAATCTAACCTATTACTTTTAGATTAACAGATTAGATTTTTATGTCAAATGGGCTTACCAAAAGGAGATACAGAGAACATTAAAGCAGCACAAATAACTACACCAGTAGACAGCAATGTGCTCAAAAAAAGCGTTTGACTCATATAATTTCTCCCTGGAACCAAAGGACACCGGCGATATTTAGCCAATAATTTTATCAAACGGGCATCCGGACATCGCTGATCATGAAGTCGCTGAGCATCTCGATACGGGGTACCGTTATATTTATGACGACGATACGGATCAGCACCGTTTTCAAGCAACAATTCAGCTACTTTATATTGACTCTGCGGATTTTCAATGTTAAGAACTGCAAGATGTAATGGCGTATAATCAACGATATCCTGATTTGGCAAATCAACCTGAGCTTTGTGCTTTAATAACAGTTCTACTGCTTTTAGCATTTCAGTGGACGGTGGTGGCATAGATTTATGTCTTTGAGGGTGTGGCTCAAAAGAATTGATAGTGTGCCCGAGTGGGGTACGACCATTGTTAAAGTGTAGATTTGGATTTGCGCCATTGCCCAGGAGAAGCTCCATCATATCAATATTCCTAGCACTAATAGCCTCTTCCAATGGCATTGTGATCCAAATAGAGGGAAATAATGATCCAGAGACGGCATATCGCTCTGTGGTAACGGACACATTGGGATTTACACCACTTGCCAAAAGAGCTTTAACCTCATCTTTTTTATCTTCAGACACTGCCTTATGTAATTTCCTTAGTTGCTCTTGATTTTGATCATCGGCACTATATGCATACGGCATACCACCGATCAATAGGCACAATATCCAGAAACAATATTTCAAACAGTAGATTTTCATCATCTCACTCCTTTTTAACTCAGCTCATTAGAACTATACGTGATAATAAAAAAATTTATATAAAAATAATACCAATTAACAAACGATCAAAAGATCATCTTGAGCACGAATTATTGATTTAAGAGCATGCACAAGATATCATATACGTATATCCTAAGCATAATGGAGGTTGACCGATGTCCAATTCCGTATTTATTGGCCGAAAACTAGAGTTAGAGCGACTTAAATCATTATATAAAAAGAAAAAACCCAGCCTTGTCCTGGTTAAAGGACGAAGAAGGATAGGAAAAAGCAGGCTCATACGAGAATTTGCCAAGACATGTAGCGGACAAGTATTTTGGAGTTTTGCCGGCCTTGCTCCAGAAGATGGCCTTGGGGCACAGTCACAAAGAGATCATTTTGCGCGCCAATTAGCATTAATGTTAAAAATCCCACCTATGACTTTCGTCGATTGGAGTGACGCATTTGAGCATTTGAGTCTTCATATTAAGCCTGGAGATATCATTCTACTCGATGAGATTTCTTGGATTGGATCAAAAGACCCAAGCTTCATCCCTAAACTCAAAGCGTGGTGGGATAAGCAAACTACTCATATCATGCTGTTTTTTTGTGGATCAGTTTCAACCTGGATTGAGGAAAATATCCTCAACAGTACTGCGTTCTTTGGACGCATCAATGTAACTATCTCATTAGAGCCGTTATCGATTCCTGAAAGTGCACAATTTTTGCGAGCAATTGGCATGCATCTATCTGATTATGATATGTATAAACTACTGAGTATTGTTGGCGGCGTGCCATGGTATTTAGAGCAATGTAATCCTGGAGTAACCGCTGATGAGAATATAAAACAACTTGCTTTTGAAAAAAATGGACTACTGGTAACGGAATTTGATCGCATTTTCAATGATTTATTTAATGGCAAGGGTACCACATACAAGAAAATTCTAGAGAGTCTTAAAGATGGCGCAAGAACATTATCAGAAATTAGGCAGAGTATAGAATTTGCTCACAGCGGCACATTAAGTACCATGATGGATAATCTCATTGTTGCCGGTTTTGTTGTTAAACAATCATTATGGTCATTCAAAACAGCAACGCCCTTAAAACAGAGTCTTTATAGAATATCAGACCCATATATGAGATTTTATCTAAAAGTAATTGAACCTCATCTGGGTGTTATTGCAGATGGCGGCTTTGATCAAGTCCCGCTATCTACCATGCCAGGATTTGAGGCACATATGGGATTGCAACTTGAGGCATTGCTTCTGCAAAATCGCTCCCTGTTAATTCAAAAGCTCGGCATTTCACCTATTGATATTATTCGTAGTGGCCCATATCGACAAACAAAAACAACAACACAACAAGGATGTCAGATCGATTATCTCGTACAGACCAAAACGAACAGCCTGTTTATTTGCGAATTTAAATTCAAAAAACGTGAAATTGGCAGCGATATCATAAGCGAAATGCAAGATAAGATCAGTAGATTAAAAACCCCAAAGGGATTTGCAAAAGTAGCAGTATTGTTCCATTTAAGCGGCGTTACGGCTGCAGTTGCAACAAACGCGTACTTGTATCGCATCGTTGATATTGTGGATTTTTTGGAAACTGAAAAATAGGATACTTATTGATTCACTGTTCGATACTAGACATTCAGTACCGCATTAATAATTCGTTTCTGTAATGTTGCATCAATACTGTTATGATCGGTTATATTGCATAGTTCATAGGTTGCTTTCCAAAGTGCCCAGGCGCGCGCTCTTACCCACGTATCTTGATCCATACCCATTTAAGAAGTCATGCCGACGATATGTTGGTAATTATACCATTGGTTCATTAAAATAGCTTGCATCCTGATTAGCTGGATATGGTTCATTTCGCAACGTAAAGTGCCACCATTCACCTGCATATTGCTTAAATCCATGCTTTTCCAATACACGTTTTAAATAATTGCGGCGTTCTTGGTACTGTACGTCAATTAAATTGTTTACCGCACGTGATACTGGATCAAAGAGATCAAATGATGACCCCATATCAAGAGTACCGTCATCAAGAAATGGAATAGTAAATCCATCGTTTAATTTTCTGTAAGAAACAATGATTTGGTGTAATGATTTATGCGCTTCCATAATAGTTAAATCAATCGTACTGCCTCTTGTATGACCAGAGCGCCGGGCAATGTAACCATCATCGCAACAGGTAGCTTTATCAACACGGGGAAAATAAAGCGGCTTGCATGATTGCTCATTACTATCATTAACCCATGATACAAAGCTATCAACAGCAAATTGTGGCCGATAGGCATCATACACAACCAAACAATAGCCATCTTGCAAAAACTCTTCTTGGGCTTTTTTAAGCGCATACGCAGCTTCTTTGGTAAGTACTATCATACTACTATCATGATAACCAATAATCGGCTTACCCATAAAATTATCATGCGTTGCATAGCGTGCAGAAATACGAATGGTAGAATCAATATCATGAAGTGAAACAAATCCTGCTTGCTGCAGTTTTGGAGAAATTCCAAATGTCGATACTATCAAAAAAGATAGCATGATTCCTGCTATTGTTTTACTGTATGAAATGTCATGTATTGAAAACATACTTCAATTCTCCTTATTAACATACTACAATTTGAGTTTTTTCAATAACTGGTTTGATCAATGAATACATCATACCATAATGTATCATTACGCAATCTCCAATCTGAAATCAATCAATAATGAAAAAAATTATCAACAGTACGTGCTCTTTCAATAGTGCCACCTACGGCAAAATTTCCTGCTAAATACCTCAATGATTGCTGTTTCTCTGATTGTTCTGCTTCTTTAGAAAAAATATGCTGGCAATACTCGCCAATATCCTCCACAATGCGCACATAGCGATAATAGGCAAGTGCCATATAGTTAATATCCGTTTTACCATAGCCTTTATAAAAAAGGAGCTCTTCTTCAGCTGGTGTACGTCCACTACTGCTAATTCCAGCACCAATAAACATAAGATCACGTTCTTTAGGAGCTAAAATCAGCGTATCCCAATCGACTATATATAGATCATCTGTTTCACTAACAAACAGATTCCATAAATGCATATCAGCATGGCATAACGTGTACTCAAACGACTGTTTTTTTAAGATATCTGCCAATAGAACGGCCCGATTAACACAATGCAAAATTTCAGTCTTTTTTGATCGTAACAACACTACTGCCTGTTGGGCAACTGCATCATGATAATCCTCATGGTCAATCTGCTCAATATAAGCACTCACTATATTCGGCCATGGGGATTGAAATGTTTCGCGATCCAGAATATGCATTATCTGATCGGAAATAGGGGTAGTATGTAATTTTTTCATTATTTCTCCATACCTCATCCACTGCTGGTCAGATAAAGGACACTCAACCGCATTATGGCCAACAACAAAGGGATAGAGAATCATAACATACGTACCTAACGAGACCCATGCTTCACCGGCAGTTGATGTAATCGAAGGAATAACCGCACTCATTCCCATTTTAAAAAGATACAGCGGAACAAGTACTGAAGCGTGCAAAAACTGATCACGACGCAGCTTTAAATAATATTGTTTGCCATCTGACGCCATAACTCTATAAACAACCGTATTAAAATCTGCACCGCCAGACAGAGGAACTATTTCTGTGGCTTCAATACCATAAGAACGATCTAAAGAGCGTAAAATTTCATCGGTTAAAGACTGAGGATAATGCATAGCCAGACACCCTGAATACAAGAAAGCTATCGATAATACATATTTAGAAATCACAAGATGCCCGCAGCACATAAAGACAAACAATATACTGGAGGAGAGGGTGGGATTCGAACCCACGGTCCCGTTTTAGCGAGACAACGGTTTTCAAGACCGCCGCATTCGACCGCTCTGCCACCTCTCCAACGTAATATGGGTTTAGTTTATCATCATTTTTATCTGATTTCCAGCATTATTCACCTAGTCCGAATAGGAATTACCTCATTTTTCGAAAACACAACATACTGAACCTTATTAAATTATAAAATAGACATTTTTTATCATTTTTATTAAAGTTAAAAGTAATCATTTAAACCAACAATAAAAAAATAAAGGATTTTTTATGAACATAATTCGATTTCAATTATACATGATTATTATGGCGGTGTTTGTTCTTACCCCACACCTACAAAGCACTGAACCCCAAAGCTCCGATAATACTGATACAGAATGCAACCATGCATATATTAAAATGCCAACGATAGAGCAAATAAAAAACTTAAACAAATTGATAGACCATACTCGTAAGACTGGTGATAAAAAGAGAGCACATGCACTACGCGATCAGGGCACACTGTGGCTTATCAAAGCAGGTGAGCACGCAGCTGAAAGTCAAGTTTTTGAACAAGCAGTCAAGCATAAACTATTAGATGTATCATTAGATCATCAAAGCCAATGCGGATGCACTCCATTACATCACGCTGATTCTAAAGGCACAAAAATATTATTACAATACAATGTCGCAGTCGACAAAAAAAATATAATGGGCGATACCCCACTGAATATCGCATGCAAGAATAAAAATCCGCGAAAAGCTGAACAATTAATTATTGCTGGCGCAAATCCATTTTCTCCTAATAATCAAAATGAAAGCCCATTCGATACCTGTAAGAAAAACTATGACAGTAGCACATCATACATTCAAAATTCTCTCAAAGAAAATAAGCAAGAAAACCTATTGTTTAGCAACACCCAACCATTAAGTGATACTGATAGCAAAAACATTCTGCTATATAGCCTTTATAAAGATAATCAACTACAAGGCGCCATGAAAGAACGTAGCGCATGGCGTAATATATCATTGATGATGAAAAATAGAGAAATACGACCAGAACTACTATTGGCAAAATACGAACGCTCATAACAACGATACAAAGAAAAAAGTACGTGCCCTATAAAACACGTACTTTTTTTTCTCCATTAAGAGCAGCAACCAACACATCAAGAACAACGTTGCATCTGTCAAACGTAACTACTTACTCACGGCCTGCCAAGTATCACCAATACGCGTTGTAACAACTAATGGTACCGACCATGATATCACCTCTTCAAGTATACGTTTCACCTGTTTTTCAATTACTACAGCATCAGAAGTTGGCACTTCAAAGAGTAGTTCATCATGGATTTGCAACACCATACGCACCTGCGGATGATTTTTTTTGACATATGCATCAACAACAATCATAGCTTTTTTGACTAACTCTGCTTGCGTACCCTGGATTACGGTATTGACCGCAGCACGTCGCGCTTCTTCATACAGATTTTTATTCCGCTCATAGATCGCTGGCAAATACCGCCGCCGGCCCCACAGTGTTTGCGTATATCCCCGTTGTTTAACGAGCTCTTCAACAGATTCAATCCATTTTTTAACCCCAGCATACTGAGCAAAATAGGCATCAATAAACGTACGCGCCTGACTCATGGAAATACCAAGATCTTTAGATAATCCATATGGCGTAAGCCCATAGATAATACTAAAATTGATACGTTTTCCTAACTGGCGCTGCTCATGAGTAACGCGACTATGTTCAATACCAAACAGAGTCGCTGCCGTTTGCTGATGAATATCAACGCCGCTAATAAACGCCGCCACCAATGATGGATCCTGGGTAACATGCGCTAAAATACGGAGCTCAATTTGGGAATAATCGGCTGACAAAAATAGATACCCATCGGATGGTTTAAAAGCAGCACGAACCGCAACCCCATATGGCGCATCAGCTGGGATATTTTGCAAATTTGGATCACTGCTTGATAATCTGCCTGTCGCAACGCGCGTTTGACTAAAATGCGTATGCACCTTACCCGTTTGTGGTAGTACGTAGGCTGGCAGTCCATCTAAGTAGGTACCTTTGAGTTTGATCAATTCTCGATGCCGTACAATAAGCGCAGGAACCGGGTGCTGTTTTGCTAGTTCTACTAAAACTTCATAATCTGTTGAATACCGTTCTGTTTTTTTACTTTTTTTTATCGGCTCCAGTTTTAACTCAACAAATAACAGTTGTTCTATCTGTTTTGGTGAATTAAGATTTATCGTTTTAATAGCGGGTGCATAGGCAGCGATCAACGCGGTCACCTGCTTTTCTATATCATGTACCATATCGGTAATGTGTTTGCTGTACTGTGACAATAAACCAGTATCCAGAGACATGCCCTGATATTCCATATCTACCAATAAGGGAATAAGGGGGAACTCTATCGTATCGGCTAATGTCATGAGCTGTTCTTGCGCTAATAATTCTTTAAACACAGAGTACAGCCGCATGGTCTGCAATGCATCATTTGCCGCATAATAAACCCCTTGCTCAACCGGCACCTGCCCGAAATTTTTGTACCCTTGTTGAACAACAATTTGTTCGTACGTAATCATCTGTACGCCTCCGTACTGAAATGCCAGATCCTTAAGCCCAATTCGTTGTCCAGGCACTTTAGTAACTAAAGAGGCTGCTACCATAGTATCAACATGGGGACCAACTACCATTATTTCATGTGCACGTAAAACTAAAAGGTCAAATGCGGCATTATGCGCTATTTTAATCATATTTGACGCGGTAAAAATGGACCCCAGAGCGAAACGAACCTCAGCCAGCGATAACTGTGTTATATTAATATGGGCCAACGGAATATACCAGGCCCGCTGTCCATCAACTGCAAAAGAGATCCCCACTAATTGACAGACACGAGGGTGCTGTGCATCTGTTTCAACGTCATACGCAAAAGCAGGCGCTTCACGTAACACCGTAACTAGGTTTTGTAACTGTTCGCTAGTCGTCACCACCTGAAAGTCATACTGCTGTGATAAAATTGCGATACGTTCCTGCAGTGTGTGCGTCACTTCTTCCGGTGTATGTTGAATAGTTTTTTTCAGGGAGATAAAACCAAATCGCTCAAAAAAGGGTGCTGCCTGTGACCACTGCAACGGTGCATAGGTACAGCTAGAAACATCGATATTTAATGGCACCCTTTGCAATAAAAAGAGTTGTAGACTCAAGTAAGCATCCTGCTTATAGGTACGTAACGCCTTTGCAACGCGCCCATTTTTAATAGAATCAATATTCGCGTAAAGATCATCGAGACTGGCATACGTATTAACTAAATCAAGTGCCGTTGCCTGCCCAACACCTTTAACCCCCGGAATATTATCGGCAGCATCACCAACCAGGGCATAATAAAAGGGTAATCGATCAATAGGAAAGCCTAATTTTCTTGTGAGTACTGGTACATCATACACAATATCTTTTACGGGATCAAAATAGGAAATAGCATCATTGACCATTTGGCCCATATCTTTATCTGACGTCACTACCAGGACGGTATGATCAGCACCACGTTCACACCAGGCATGAGCAAGCGAAAAAATGAGATCATCAGCCTCAATACCGGTTTGATCTATTTGAGCAACACCAATCAACGCTATAAATTCTTTAATCAGGGTTTTTTGGACCGATAAATCGGACGGCATCACCTGCCGGTGTATTTTGTAATCGGCAAATAGTTCATGCCGCACCGTTTTACCCGGGCTATCCCACGCAATAGCAATATGAGTAGGATTAAAGCGCATTAAAAACGCATGTAACATACGGCAAAATGAATAGACCGCTTGTACTGGTGTACCGTCAGGAGCATGCAATGGTTTAACGCCATAATAGCCACGATACAAGAGAGATGAACCATCGATAATATAAAAAACTTTTTTTTCCACCGATCATTCCTAGATTACACACGGAGTGTATTACATAAAAGTTATGCGAAAACATTTATGGTTAACTATAACATCAATAGATGTAGGTTCAAAATCAAATGGATAAAAAATTAATTGCATACACCTTAAATACTATAGATCTAGATTTTTAACGCAAATATACGTACAATGATTTGACTAAATTAATTTAAGCTAAAATAATTAATAATTAATTACAGGCAATTATAACAAATCAAGGATATTTAAATGCTTTTTTTAGTCTTATGCATATACAGTCTTTTCCCCTTCAATACTACTCATTGTGGATTAAATAATACACCACAAAGGGTAAGTTATCTAAAAAATGTGTATAGCGAAGACCATCAACAAAAAAAACGCTATAAAATAAACCATATACAAACCCCACTAATTCAAAACCCTTTATTAAAGGTAAGATTATTATCCAGAGAAGAAAGTCAGTTTAATTCTTGCGTAACAGCTATCTTAACTAATAACATAGAGCTTTTGCGAAAAAATTTAGATAACCTAAATGTAAATACAGCATATACTGTTTTTATACCATATGCCCACCACTCATTACGGCAATTATATGAAAATAAACAGTATTCATTACTCGAATTTGCAATAATGAGACATAAAGAATTTTGCCCACATGATTCCCTTACGCCTATGCGACAACCATGTTTCCTTAACATCATATTACAACGTAATGCCGAATGCTTTAGACCAGGACCAACAACCAACATGGGCGCTTTGTTTTTAGCAAGCAGCTATGATGATCAAAATGCATTTGTGGTAATTATGCAACATGTAGACCACTTATCAAAAAAATCAATGAATAGAATTCGACCATGATCAGAAATCAGATATAACAAATAATTGTCCTAAAAAACGATCAATACGCAATACTTTACTTTAGATTTCAATCAACACTTAAAATTAACTGGCTACAACAATTAAAGCGCAAAAATCAATTAATAATTAATTACAGGCAATTATAACAAATCAAGGATATTTAAATGCTTTTTTTAGTCTTATGCATATACAGTCTTTTCCCCTTCAATACTACTCATTGTGGATTGAATAAGATACCGCAAACGGCAAGTTATCTAGAAGATGAGTCTAGCGAAGACTATCAACAAAATAAACGATACAAAATAAACCATATACAAACCACACCAATTCAAAACCCTTTATTAAAGGTAAGATTATTATCCAGAGAAGAAAGTGAGTTTAATTCTTGTATAATGACAATATTCAACAATAATATGCCGCTTTTGCGAAACAAGTTAGATAACCTAAATATAAATAAAGCATATACTGTTTTTATACCATATGCCCACCACTCATTACGGCAATTATATGAAAATAAACAGTATTCATTACTCGAATTTGCAATAGCTCATCATACACCTGCTTGTGTAGCTCATAATGCATCTGGAAAACCAACAGCACAATGTTTTTTGTCAATTATTGCACAACAACGTCGCGACCAAAAAACAACCTGCGATGAACTCATCAGGCTTGGGCGTAAATACAAAAAGGAGGCTCAAATTCGTATCATTACAGAACACCTATACGATTTATGTAAACATAAACGGTTAAGTTGCTAAAAAACACAAATTCATATTGCAATTCAGTAAGTTACGCAAAAATTGCCCAATAATCACACTGATTTATCATTACTATGGATACTTCAAATGTTTTTTGTAGTCTTATGCATATACAGTCTTTTCCCCTTCAATACTACGCATTGTGCATTTAATAATGTACCACAAAGCGCAAGTTATCTACAACATGCGTCTAGGAAAGATGATCAACAAAAAAAACGATACAAGACGAATCATGTCCCTACTCAACTCACTGCAAACCCTTTATTACCAAGGCAACAATTGCCAATGCTACCGCCATTACCGAAAGGAGAACTCAGTTTTAATTTTTGTGTAAAAGCAATTTTAGAAGGGAATATTGATCTTCTAGAGAAAAATTTACAGAATCTTAATGTTCATGAAAAATATACTATTTCACCGATTATACACCCTGCCATCGTACATATTCGATCTTCCAGGCCAGCATCAATTCTAGAAATCGCCATACTTCACTACATTATGTACCCAAATCAGCCTCATTATCAATCCTTATGTATTGTAATGAATATGGTCTCTCCACAATTTATCGACGAACCAAATAATAGGACACACTTACATGATTTGTGTCTCGCTTACAACCAAAATGATCGCGCATATTTCGACGTAATGATAGCTAAAATAACACAACTTCTTATATTCAACTATCAGCACAATAGATTAAATGGTACTCCACAATGAACAGAATAATAATTTATTTACACTTATATGGTCAGATTATAATAAATCATTGAAAAGGTTTTTATTCATGTTTTTTTTAGCTATTTTAATGTTACTAATATTCAACGGAATATATTCATCCTCTGGTCATTGTACCAACCCACAAAAACCACCTGCACAACAACCTCAATTAAGGGTGCACGCAAACGAACTACCAATTCCATTTAATGTAGTTCCGAAACCCCCATACATACTTTTTCAAGCAAGACAGGTATCTATGCAGCCAACATTACACTATCCTTCACCGCAACCACTACCTCACAATGATGCAACAGGAAACGACTCCAAAAGGCAAAAGCTACACCATCCGGTATTTAATAACAGTATCCAGGAGAAGTTTCAGCTTCAAGTAGATGATCAACTTCACTCAGTAGGCATAATAAAAGCTATTGAAAACCAAAATACGAATGCCATAGTACAACATTTACTAGAAGGAAAAGTAACCCCTAATACCCTACTGCCACCACAAATGCAGTCTAAAGACAATAGCAAAGTAAGTGCTAAAACCTTATTTGAATTGTGTATTATGGAACATAAAGACTGCACAAGTTGCTATCCACGAAAATATAAATCGGGAAACATCAAGAGACACCCAATATGTACGCTCGATGTTTTTATGGATTGCATACAACAAACCGGTATTTTTAGCACAAAGGATAACCAGTCTCATAAAAACCCAACACAAAAATCATTCTGTAATAACCATACTCCGTTAATGATTGCAACCTCAGTTAACGATTTGCCTGCCGTAAAAAAACTACTTGATCGCGGTGCTCAAGCCACTATGCAAACAGTGAACGGCAGCCGAGCAATAGATTTAATATGTCACTACCCCCATGAAGATTATTATCAAGCTGACAACCGTAGAGCCGAATGCATTAGAAAACTTCTTATAAAAAAAGCAACTCTGGAGCAACAAGAAACCCAAAAACAATCTTCCCTAATAAATCGTGTGCTAAAAACCGTCAGATAATTGAGGCTTAGGAATAAAGGACCATCAATGCCACATATTAATTTATTATCACCCAGTGACGCACAAAAAATAGCGGCTGGTGAGGTCGTAGAACGACCTATTAATATTGTTAAAGAGCTCGTTGAAAATGCATTAGATGCTCGTGCTACCAGATTAACAATACATATCAAAGATGGTGGCAAAGAGTTGATCCGTATTATCGATAATGGATGTGGCATGGATGAAACTGACGCACGTGTCTGTTTTGAGCGGTATGCAACCAGTAAACTTCAAAAATTTTCAGACCTACCCTCGATAACTACCTTTGGCTTTAGAGGTGAGGCACTTGCCAGTATCGCATCAATAAGTAAAGTGACACTCATTACAAAACCAGCAACAGCACAACTAGGAACAAAAGTAACACTCGAAGCTGGCACAGTGTTACGGGCTGAGCAAACGGCAGCAAACACGGGCACCGACATACAGGTAACTGATCTTTTTTATAATGTACCGGTACGAAAGAAATTTCTTAAACAACGTGAAACAGAATTACGACATATCATGCAATTTTTGCATGGCATCTGCTTAAGTCAATTACAACTTGGATTAACTGTTATCAACGATGGCATTACGATTTTGCATTGCTTACCAACTGATTCACTCGCCAATCGCTGCACTCAGCTATGGCCCGTAAAAAATCCACTCACTATCAACCATGAGCGCAATCGCCCAGGTATTATATGTCAAGGAGCAATCAGCCCAACAACCTATACACGTTACGATCGCGCCGGTATTTTTATTATCGTCAATCAACGAATCATTTCTGATTACAAACTATCAAATGCAATAATAAAGGGGTATTCTAATACGCTGCCATCAGGAAAATATCCATATGCGGTAATACTTATTACGGTGGATCCAGAAACAGTTGATATCAATATTCACCCACGCAAAGATGAGGTACTTTTTGCGCATCCTGGTATGGTTGAAACAGTAGTACAGGAAGCAATTAAAAAAGCCCTTGCGCAAGAAACAACAGACATCATAGAAACGACATCGACAATTAACAGTCATCATATTGGATCATCTCCCATCGCCAAACACAATAGCGCCCCCAACAATACTCTTTCACCAATATCAGGCCCCATACATACTCCACAACCCCACAATATCTTGCCGTCAATAGTACCAGCACAAAAGCCGCTTGCAACTACTACTTCTTTTAAATCATCACCACCTGCTACCTATCCCACGTACACAAAACCTGTAAGCGCAACAGACCTAAAAGCACCTACTACTGAATCAATACGGGTTGATCAAACGACTGCTTTTCAAGAAACGGTACACATTGTTGGATACTATAAAAAGACATACATACTGATTGAACATGCTGATGGCCTTTTGTTTATTGATATCCATGCCGCACATGAGCGCATTTTATATGAAAAATTCACTACTGAGTTTGCATCTGTTCAGCCGGTTCAATTGCTTTTCCCTACGACCATTGCCCTCAGCGCTAACGACATTGCAATCCTTATCCCATACCTGCCAATCTTTATTGAAAACAAGATTATTATAGAACAACTTTCTGTCACTGAGCTCGTGGTCACGGCAGTACCACATCATTTACAGACACTTAATATCACAGAACTTATCAACGAGGTCTTAAGCTGGATACATAAAGAAACTGGTGATGCAGATACTATGCTCTTTAAGCGCATTAATGAAAAACTACATGCACAAATGGCATGCAAAGCAGCTATAAAAGCTGGCGATGATATTACCCAGCAGCGGATGTATGAACTTATCTCAGAACTATACCGTACACCCAACCACCATTGCTGTCCTCATGGAAGACCAACTACTTTTATATTTGGCATAGATGAAATTGAAAAAAAATTTAAAAGAATAAAGTAATTGTAGCTTTAAAAAAGACCATTATTTAAATACCATATTGCATTTTAAATATAATATTTTAAACTGAAAAATAGGTGAATCAGTAAAAATGTTATTTTATAGGTTATATTGACAATTTTTGCATATGCAAATGGGCTACATTAATGTCTAAAAATTTTTTTGTTGTAATCTTTTTACCAATCATTATGAGTCTGGATGGTATTGCATGTAGCAATTCATTACCATGGAACTCTGCTGCTTTCAATTCACCTACTAATACAATAAGAAGCTATAGAGAGGCGTTTCATCTTAGATCTCAATATCAAAAAGACCCAAAAAACGATATCGATTTTATCAACAATGTATCAACTGATTGTACATCACCTGCTCAAGAAGCACCTTTAACTACGTTAACTCAACTAGAATAAGAAGATTATGATTGGTACAAACATGAGGTAGGCAATAATTATCCGTCAGCAAAAAACGAAATGACATCAAAGTCTTCTTATGCATATAATGCATTAAAAAATATGCATCAGGAAAATCGGATCCCTATCAAAGTAATAACAATTGATCCTCAGCATGTTTTGAGTTTTTATGAAAAAATTGAGCATATTACGTATGATTCGCTAGAATATAATACGAACCCAAAAAACAATGAACAGGCAAGCCTTTTTAGTTCTCAAAAATTATCAGTCTTTATTCAAAAAACAACTACAGATGAAACGCTACTACAATGGAAATCGAAAAAAAATATTGTCTCTGTTTCTAAGACCATACAAACATTGTCTCCAAACAAACAGATAGGTAATGACTTTTTTTTGTATTATATTCCCCCACTTTTAAAAAACAGTAAAACAGACAGCGATCTTTGTGCAGTACTGTTATTCATGAAAAAAACAGCTGATCAAAAATTAAAATCAACAAAGGGTATCGAATATAGGCCCATTGGCATGATCAATACTACCATTAATCAAGAAGATTCATCAGCCAATATTAATTTACTTTTTATAGATATCGAGTACAGGCACTTTGGCGTTGCTGCTTTATTGGTCAACCGCATGAAGGATATACTGGATTCAAAAAAAATTATGCAATGCACCTTATGGGCAATACCATTAGAAGCACATGACAAAAAAATAGAACTGCCTAGACTCGTAAGCTTCTATAATTCCGCTGGTTTTATTCAAAATAATCCTTTATCTGCAACAGATATAGATGCGCAGATGACATGTGATTTATCGTCTGAACGAAGGTACGGTAGACGCTATCAATTAATGCAACAAAAAGCATTGCAGCAAAATAGCCCTACATGGAAATTGACACCTCAAACAGATTAATTGTATTCATTCACTAACTCATATTATTTTCTGTACTAAGCCGACAAGAAACTTATTAATCCTAAAAAACTTATTGCGAACTTTAAATGTTTAACCTACGAACATAGATTAAACTAATTACTTACTTGTTTTTATTGATTTTTAATAATAAAATGTACGAGAATAATATTTCATCAATAATTAACACAAAACAACAAAATGACAAAAAAATCACACTACATACTTCCATTATTTTTTGCCATAACCTTTCATTATCATACTATACAAACCTCAAAGAACACTATCGATTATAAAAAAATAATCGCTTCTAATAATACTGCTGCATTTATGGACATGATTTCTAGATATAATTTTAACGACAACAATGCACCTTATCATGTTCAACTAAAGCTAATCGTTCTAGAGTTAATTGGAAATAAAAAATATGATTGGCTTGATATGATGATTCAAAAAGGGCTTAACCCATGCAACATAACGTCTCCCGATGATATGAACATAACCTTACTACATATGGCATCAGCAAAAAACGATACTAAATTAGCAAAAATGCTCATTAAAAAATGCAAGATGCCTGTCGATATACGTTCATCTACAGGAGAAACGCCATTAATGTATGCAAGAGGAGAAGCAATAATATCTTTTCTTTCAGCACAAGGAGCAAATTTGTTTGCTAGGGATTCTAAAGGAAATGATGTTATACATTATATTAGGCATAATCCCCATATAAGCGACCAACAAACAAAAAATAAGCTTTTATCTCAAATTTCTGAGCTGCAAACTGCATGGTATTTCAGTAGTATGTTTGCTTTTCAAGCTGAACTTAAATTAAAAGAAATTGATACTACTAAGAAACGTACACCAAGAGATAAGGTAACTTCTTATCATGACAGAAGATACATGTTACGAGAAATACGTATGTGCAAAGACCAAAAAACACCACTGCAAATAAATGAAATAAGGATACCTTTATTCCCATCCCATTTTAAATAATTTTTACTTTATTGGTAAGCGTCCGTACATGTTATTTTTAAAATTTTGACCAGCAAATGAAAAATTGATACCTGTCATTCTCTGGTCAAAATAACCTAACAACAATAATTAATCATTTCGTACTTCTGGATATTTCTCTGGAGAAGCTAAACAATATGCAGTAAAAAAATGATTCTCTGGACACCGTACACGTTCAACGTACAAGCGCCCCTTAAACCCACCCCGTTCTTCATGCTTTGCTACCGTTGCAGCAGCTATTTCATCAGCGCTCATACCATATACAGCAGTAAAGGCATCAATTAATTCATACAACTGACTATATTCTTTTTGATCTAACCCCTTGAGACAATGCAGTACATCATACACATCTATACACTCTGCAAGGACCTCTTGCCGAGACTGGGCTGCCTGCAATTCATCTACCTCTTCACGTAATTTTTCCTGTAAATGGGTAATAAATTCATCATCAGACAAAGTACGCCATACCGCATGACAGCCACCTGCATGTAGCCGATCAACCGTCTTATCACGACATAACTTATTCAGTAAAAATGTTCGCATGCGCATCGTATCCCCTATTCATCAAAAAAACGTCGGTCTCTATTATTGATAAAAAACGTCCACCATGAACGGGCACCTAAGATATAGGAAAAGCCACGCTTCATACATAAAAAAGAGATACTTATTAACAGTAAACGCCACCACAGGTCAGCCGTGGCAATAACAAATAATACAAGACCAAGAAATATTAATAAAACACCCAAGAACTTTGACTCATCGGTAGTATGCCGCATATTACAATAACCTTTCTTTATTTACGCTTTCTTTTCAAGATCAACTTATCACAACTATTTTTTTCATGAAAACTAAAATGCGTTTCCTTGGTCTACTATACATCAGCTCACAATATAGCAGTTCTGATTAAAACTAGATCCCGCATTAAAAAAGTAATTTTAAAACACCCATCAGGAAAATAAATCCACAGAATATGAAGAAACCACCAAGTATTTTTAATAAAATAAACTTAGACCGTATACACTTAAACCCGGCTTTTAAAAATAACCCAGGAGTGATCATTATAAGAAAACGCGCTCCCAAATTACTCAAAGCTAAAAACAATACACCAAGCCCTGCTAAGAATAAAAAAACACCAAAAATTGTTGATATAACAGAAGGAGATTTTATATACCTAATCCCATGCTGAATGAATAAAAAAGGAGTTAACGCTAACAGTACAGGTGAAGCTAATACAAAAATTGGTATCAAAATAATAATACCGATAAATCGCATGACCTTATGAACTGCTTTTAATCCAATAGAAGTATACCCCATATCAAAATTACCTTTGTTTTGTAAACTTTATAATAAAATTCCCCTCGACACTATTGATATACCATCGAGGGGTATCTATTATCAATTACCACGCATTGCATTTATGTATATAACATAAGCAGCAATATCAAATATTTAATATGAACAACTAGCAGACAAGTTTTTTGTTTGCAACTGCATCATTATATTTTTTGCCAATAAAGTAGGCAACAAGCAACCAAAGACCAATAATAGTGAATCCTAGGTAACTGAAAACAAGCGCATGTTTTGCACGCCCCGCAACTTCACCCAAGGTTTTTTGCCATGGTTTGAGTAACTTATTGAATACCGCACTGGTACCTTTTGAACCACGTGAACCAAAGCTTTCAATCCATGCTTGTGCCTTGAAACGTGAATCATGGCTAGTAGGAATATAAAGTTGTTTAATTGCCGGTACGTTTAACGCATAGTTAATAGCTTTGGAACATGCCATAAGACCAAATAAGAAGGTCAAGCTATTAAAGCTAATAAATCCTGCTAATGAGAACCCATAAATAATAGGCATCAATAACAAGGCAATACTTACACCTAATACACGAGTAATATTACTAATACCAAGGAATAAGAAAAGTAATGCAACAACGTTAACCGCGCTACCATATAAACTCAAATACCCAGAAAGCGCAGTACCGGTATAGGTTTGAGCCGCCAAGGAGTTAAAATGCAAATCAATAACTGCAGTAATAAACTCTGGAAACGCAACCACTAAAAATATTCCTAAAAGGTATTTATGACGGAACAGAAGATAGAGACCTTCCATAAATCCTGGTTCCTGTTCATGCTCAACCTTTTGAGTATTGGACCCTGCAAATGAAACCATTAAAGAAGCAGGTGTATTTGCAAAGAAACTATGCAACGCAAATACCGCAATACCCCCGGCAGTAAACCCAGCAATTACGAGCGCAACACCGTTCGTTTGGAAATTAAAATACTGAGGAACGCTTGCAATAAACAATGGTCCAAACACACCACCAATTTGCCCTAATGCAACAACCAAGGAAAAACCTTTCTTTGCTGATTCAGGCATAGTTGTTTCGGATGCAATAGCCCAAAAAAGCGCCGGTAACAATGAACCGTAGCTTTCAACAGCAAAATAAAAAGTATAGGCAAGGAGCATAGTCGCAAAATACATAAGCCCTGTTCTTGATGCCATTACTTCACATGAAGCTTCACCAAAACCTTCTTGTGTCAATAAAAATCCAAGGAATGCAAAGATAGATCCATAGACAGCTGACAGCAAGTAGAACACTGAAGAACGGGACATTTTATCAAGCAATTTTGTATAAATCATCAAAATTGGTATTAAAAATACTACTGAACCGATTTTAGCATTCGCTAGATCTCCAGCGCCTACGAGCGTGCAAAAAACAGAATTTTTCAACACACGTAATGCCCAATAAGAACCTATAATAGCAGCAAAAACTGCTCCCATTCTGAAAAACTTTTTGAGCTCTTCACGCTCAAAATCCCCAAAAACTGGCTTTATGATCCACTGTAAAAAACCAATAATCATACGATAAAAACCTTCCGAAAAAATGTAATTAAATAATGGTACACGACCGATCATCCTCGTACTAGGAATTAACCCATAGAGGATCGATGAAAATAATGTAATCTAAGATGTTTTATTAACATGCAAAACAAAAGATTACCCGTTTTTCAATTTTGTGCACAACCCCCTTTCTCTTTATTCATTCCCTGAAAGTCTTGCTAATCCACGATCACGACTTTTATTAAATGCATACTGCAATGCCCATAAGGCTAACATAGCGTATATGATATTCACACCAGTAGACAGTAGAATTAGTTTCCACGAAATATCCCCAGTCAATACATATGAACGAGTCGCCTCAAACAAATATCGTAATGATAGTCCTTGTGCAATACACTGTAACCAATACGGTAATATCTCAATAGGATAATAAGCACCGACAATAGGACCAAAGAGATATCCGATCATAAAAACCAAGGACTGCACGCGCTGTCCAAACATAAACAGTAGTGCTACTAAAAAAAATCCAAGCGAAACCGAAAATAAAAGAACATTGAACAGTGCAGGAAAAATAATAACACCACTCGTAATAAACCAAAAACCATATAATAGACGTGATAAGCAGCTTAAAAAAAGAGTTAAAATGCACAAATGTATTGTAGCATAAATAACTAATGCAATTACCCATTCACGCATTAAAATCGGTGTTGCAAATAAGCCAGCAATATTTCCTGACCAGATTTCTTCAAGCATATTCCATACAATGGAAAAATAGGTATGTACTGTTAATGACCACAGAATAACGCCGATTAATAACGCTTCTAGTTCGTGACGTGCGCCAGCAATCTGTGCCGTACCCAAATACCCGATCACCACAAGATCAATTAATGGCCAATAAAACATACTAATGAGGTGCCATATATCGCCCCGTAACTGCTGAGCATAGCGTACAAGCGGTCCCATGAGACGCCGTAGAGAAAAAGCGTACATATATCTTATTCCTTTATCCGTTGCTGTTTTGCTATATGCAAAAAATAATCCTCAAGGCACGGTTTTGCAATGCTAATTTCAGCATACTTGACGCCACAGAGTATAATATCCTGCAAAAAAGAAGCTAAATTGTGCTCGTTCAGTTCAACCGTCACTCGTTTATGCTCATCTATACCATAGAGCACACTATGTTCTAACAAATATTTAACTAATACATCCATACCGGCAATGATAAGCAAGGTAACTCGAGTTTGCCCTACCGTCAAAGCTAACTGTTCTGGTGTATTATTTGCGACTATGTTCCCTTTTTGCATCACCAAGACACGATCACAAACCTCAGTTACTTCCGCCATATTATGAGAAGTAAATAAGAACGCAACCCCCTGTTCCCGTTGTTGACACATAACAAATGCCCGTACTTCCTGCGCAATATCAGGATCCAGCGCAGCAGTCGGTTCATCCAAGAGCACGATCATTGGGTCATGTAAAAATGCTTTTACTAACATTACCCGTGTTTTTTCACCAGCAGACAAAACCCCATGTGGACGATCACGTAAATCCCAAATACCAAAATGTTTGAGATAATATGCAATACGCTCAACACGTTGTCGGTGCGAAAGACCATACAGACGACCATAAAAAGAAAGATTTTCATACACGGTCAGACGTCCTGGCAACTGGACATACGTACTTGCAAAACCAACTTTTTGCAAAATAGCAGAGCGGTAATGCTCAAAATTTTTACCAAAATAAGAAATCGTACCAGCAGTAGGTGAAAGCGTACCGAGTAACATATGAAGCGTTGTCGTTTTTCCAGCGCCATTAGGTCCAAGTAGTCCCACTGTTTCGGCAGCATTAATTTCGAATGAAATATCATTTACCGCAACAAATGGGGCTTCGTTCTTTTTAAAAAACAAACCTTGAGATGGATAAAATAATTTTTTAAGTAAAGAAATCTGTAGTACGCTCACCTGAATTCCTACGATAAGACATTATAAGTAAGTTCAGTATACCCTATAGACAATTACAAGACAATTCTTTCAACACTTCCCGGGTAAAAATTGTTCACCAACCTTAAGGATCTGTATCGTTTTGCCCGTTAATATATCAGCATGTGCCGCCTGCCACTGCGCTAGTTGATGAATCGGCTCGATACAACTTTCATACCCAAAACCAAACGTACCCCAGTGCATTGGTACAAAAATCTGCGCCCCCAATAATAAAAAGGCATTTCCTGCTTCACGTGCATTTAAGTGTGTATGACGCATCCATTCACGCGGTTCCCCTGGTGCAATCGGCAACAATGCAACAGTTAAACGAGGAAAAAGATACGCAATGCGTTCAAAACAGTGCTGCGCATAGGCAGTATCACCCGCAAAGTAGAGGTAAAAGTCACCAGCCTGAAGAACCCATCCACCCCATAACGAACAATTTTTATCAAACAAAAAGCGCTGCGACCAATGATGTCCAGGAACGAAGGTACATTGAATATAACCAAACGCATTGGTAAGCGTGACGGTATCTTCCCAATCGCATTCAATAACATTATTTATCGATCTTTTATCAAACCACTTTTTGTCACCCAACGGTACTAAAAATTTCATTGATGGATTTTGTTTTTTTAAGGCTACTAGCGTATGTGTATCCATATGATCCCGATGGTTATGTGATAGTAACACCGCATCAATGGCAGGCAATGATGCAAAAGGGATACCGGGAGGCATAATACGGGGGTGCACCCATGACGGGCTCCCCCAGATAGGATCAACTAAGATATTAAACCCCTGTACCTGTATTAAAAAAGTGGCATGCCCTACCCACGTAATAATGGGCTCTACTGATTGGCGCAGTGGAACGGTTTGCTGGTGCCATTCAGACATGGCAACACTAGTATTACGCCTAAACACACGGCGCACAAGAGAACCAAACGTAGATGGGAGCGTACGAAACAACAGCGATTCTGGTCTATGGTAAACATCAAAATAAAAACGTTTGCCTTTTTTGATAACCGTTAATGGATTTTTTCCAAGCATGATACAAATATCGTTTATCATAAAAAAATTCCCCTACCAAGACGTAAAGCCTACGATAGGGGAAATGGAGGTTATCTATTTTTTGCACATGACCCTTCTCAAGGTCGTTCTCAATATTATACTAAGGCTAAAAAAATTGCAATACTTTGTAAAATTGTTGTATTAGCACAAAGTAATAAGTTCTTATACAAAGAACGGAATCGATAATACAAGATCACCACTAATACGCACTAACTCCAAAGACATATTCATCGCCTATAGCATCAACTGGCGGCAAATATCCAGCTGTAGCCGTTGGTTTTTGAAATTTTTTAGCAGCATCTAACAACGTTGTGTAAATATTAAACATATGATGATATCGGGTTTCACTGCATTCATCTTCTTTACTTACAAATTTCTTTATCCAATATTTTAATTGAACGGCCGCCTTTTCAAATGCCGACTGAGGCTCCTCACTAACCACCATCATTCGTGCACCTGCAATAAAAGGATTCGCACCGACCTCAAGAAGCGCTTTAATTCTCTGTAAATTATTACACGGCAATTCATGATATGAAAAATCAACAGCGTAATATAGTGCTGTCTTACCATCAAAATCAGTGGCATTAACCTCAATAGTGCTATTTTTAGTTAAAAATTGTGTTGCTTTTGATCGTGCAACCTGTAATAAAGTTTGATGCGTGGTATCGTCTTTTACTTCAAATACATAAAAAGAGGCAGCACCTTACGGTACTGCCCTCTCGCATTCAAAATAATACTATTACATCATTGAGCAATAGCCACATTAATACTTTTTGCCTTTAAATCATGCAAAAGCTTTTCTGGCGTCGTAAACAATAATGACTCTATTCCGGCTAACTGAGCCGCTTTAACGTTAGTTATACTATCATCAATAAAGATAATACGCGTATCAGTATTTTTAGCTTTTAGCTCATCAAAAAATCTTTGCTGCGGCTTCTCAACCACAAAATCTGCCCCATTAGCATCAGGCGTATGATAGGCCATCTGCGAGCGATCTAACACAAATAATGGGGTGCTGCTCGGCGCAAAAACCACCGGATTTTGCTTTTGAAATGCTATAAACTGGTCTGTTTGAATATTACTTGCAATCACCTGCGTAATTCCTAATTGACGCAATGCTAAAATAATAGCATAGGTACCTTCAATGAGCGGTTGATCATAGGAAACTTCTTTAATTAATTCGGCAAGTGGCTCGTTACCAAAAAAGCGTGCTGTTGCTATATATTTTTCAGCAGAACAATGCTGTTTCCTGAGCTCCAATAATGCCTTAAATAATCCCCAACTCATATTTGCTAGTACATACAGACAACGTTTATCCGTTAATATTCGACGAGCGATTTGTGCTCTATCGCGCTTAATAACAACACCATGAAGATCCCAGGCTATTACAACGGATTTTGCATCAGGGACGCTGGTAGCTCCAAGGCAGCCAGACATAAGGACCAATAATGACATACTGATTTTTAATACAAACTTCATATACCCTCCAGTTTTTTATTTTCCTTACAAATTGGTAATCTCAAGGTAAAAATCTACATATTTAGTTTAACTCTTATGCCATCAAAAAGCAACACCCCCCTGCCTAAGCAAAAAGGCTCATTGACAGAGGTTCATTCCCCTGATGGCCGCCCAAAAATCCAATACTACGATAGAACAGATGTTATTAATGGGCAATCGACTGCGACATACTTAAAATCGGTTCATACAGAGCAATAATCACTGCGAGTACTATACTACCAAGCACCACCAAAAGGCAAGGCTGCAATAATGACCCTACAAGAGATAAGGCCGCATCAAGCTTTTTGGTTAATAACTCAGCTGCTGTCCATAATAAGGGTGGCAGTTTTCCTGTTTCTTGCCCCGTATGGACAATAGCAATCACATCCTCTTCAAATAACCCACCCTCTCCATAGTACCCCATCGCATCAGTGAGCGAGTCACCTTGGGCAACTAAATTGGCAATCTCCATATAGATTTTTTTCAGCACACGGTTTTCCACCCCCTGGCCAGCAATAGTCAATGCATCAACTAATGTCATTCCCCCGTCAAGCATTAATGATAGTGATAAAAACCAATGCGCCTGGGCCCGATATTTGACAAGGCGTCCAATAATAGGTATTGATAGAAAAAAACGATCAAAATACGTTCTAAAAGCATGATTGACTGTATAGAGCAAGACGGTACTTATACTCAAAAGTATCACGCACGCGACCACAAAACCACTATACCGTCCTACGTAGCTACTCATCAAAATCAATAGCCGTGTACTCAGGGGTAATGATGCACCTAAAGAGGCGAATAATGACTGAAATTGCGGGATAATGAAAAAGACGACTAAAATAACGACCAACAACAAAAAAATTCCCATTATAGTTGGCATTAAAAAAGCTGCCTGTACCTTTTTTGAAAACGTACGCTTACTGGTCATGTAGTTAATAATTACTTGTAAAACGGCACGCAGTGATCCAGATTCTTCACCAACAATCAATAAATTACGAATGATTGGCGGCACAACCACCGGATAACGGCACGCTACGGTGCTTAATGATTCGCCCTGCTCAAGCCCCAACCAGATCTGAATTAACACTTCTTGAATATATACCGAATTTGCTTGACGGGAACATAAATGGATTGCTTTGGGTAAAAGGATCCCTGCCGAAATAAAATTCTCCAACTGCACATACAGCGAAATAAGGTCATCTAAAGAAATATAGTAGGACCAGAACGGGATCGATATTTTTTGCGCATTCAATAACGCAATATTATTCCCAAACAACATTTGATCCAGGATAGTTATCGAAGGAGCACACATTTTACCCTTCAGAACCGCCCCGCGCATATTAACGCCCGTCCATTTGTAATATGGCATACTCTTACTATCTCCTTTCAAGGTCTGATTGATAGGCAATCCCTAATGCTTCATATACCTCTTCAATCAATTTAGGGGTTTTTACCATAACCTGCTTTCTTTTGCTCGTTACACCCGATACGATAAAAACATCTGATCGCGTTACCCCTACTTTTTTGCTCAATAACGACAGTAATTCCTCGTTTGCTTTGTTCCGCTCAGGTGCACTTTTAAGATAACAGACAAGCTTTCCTGTTTTATCTAAGGTCAAGAGCACTTTTCCGGCCGATGGAATAACTTTTATCACTAATACAACTGACATGAAAATACCTAAGTAATAACAGAAGACCTACCCTTCCTCTATACCATGAAATAAAAAAACAGTACAATTAAAACGGTATGGGTTAAATTTAGCTTGCTAAAAACCAGAAATAATTTATGCTTTTGTGATATACGGAGAGATGGCTGAGCGGTCTAAAGCGCTTGCCTGCTAAGCAAGAGTCTGGGTAACCGGGCGCGAGGGTTCGAATCCCTCTCTCTCCACCAGAAAATTCTTTCTTCATTTTTATGCGCCCGTAGCTCAACTGGATAGAGCATCAGACTACGGATCTGAAGGCTAAAGGTTCGACTCCTTTCGGGCGCACCATAAAATTCATCTTAAAAATATTATTGATTACTTGGAGGAAGTTGGTTTGCTGCGATAAGCTTATTTAGAATAGGCTCCATAATTTTAGGTGCTATTAAAAAGGCGCTTTTTTGGCACTTATTTCGCAAAAAAGGTGAAGCCCCCTGAAGTAATAAGAATTTAATCATTTTTGTATCACCAATTCGTGCAACCTCCATAAGTGGAGTATTGCCACTGTCATCGGCTAAATCAACTTTGGCACCATGTTCCAATAATATTTTAACCGTCTGCTTATCGCCAAGCACCACCGCATAATGTAAAAGTGGTATACCGGTACGCGTATCCCTGAATCCGTTAACGTCATGCTTACATTTTTTCAACAATTCAGAAAGCTCCTTATGTTGAGTTCTCTTTATTGCAAGCTTCAGTGATTCATATAATTCCTGGTAGCTATACCCATCCCTCGGCTCTTCAACGCCAACAAAGGCTCTTTCAGCAACCTGGCAGGGCATAGTGTCATGCGGAACATCCGCCGGGTTTCTGTTATGTGTAAACAAACTAAAAGAAAGCATCATAAAGCATAATGCATATTTTTTTTCATGTAAAAATGGCATATTTCTCCTTAGGTTTGCAATAAGGTTTTAAAAAACACCTTAGATATACCTTACGGGAAGATCCCAATACAATAGTCACCGCAAAAGGGGCTGGTTGACATCAATCTAATATTCTTATACCTTCAAAATAGTATCTATCTGATCACCTTTACTAAAAATGGAGTAATCGTTAATGATATACCATAAAAAACGCATATCAGCACATATCCTTTATTTTTTGCTGGTATTTTTACCACAGATGATCTACTCGGACGCATTTATTCCCACCGACAACTCCCTTCATATTCATACGATGTACGTGTGTGAACGGCATCATACCATGCCAGCACCCTGCCCCATAGATACGGCAATTGCCCACGTCAATAAAAGCCAGCCCCTTGCACATCCAACCTATGTAGCTATCGAAAATAAACCTAAACAGGTTATCAGGTTAGATGAAGGAGTTGTAAAACACACCGATAATGGATTAGATGTTCCATACGTAGTTATTTTGTCGCGTGGGTTTGCAAAATCAAATTGGATTGGATGGAATGACAACTATCTTTGTATCGGTGGTTGTTTAAAAGCAGCATACTGGCCAATCAGAGATAACATCATTCATGTACCCTGCATCACGTTCGATTATCCTGAAACTTGGTCAATGCTCAATTTTGGCCAAACCACAGACGTCGCCTGTATGGAATATGTGTATACCAGGGTAAAAGAGGTCTATCCGAATTCAAAAATTATCATTTATGCAGACTGCCGAGGAGCACGTTCAGCCTCAGTATTTGTAGCAAAAAAACAACCTGACGATATTGCTGCTATGGTACTGCTATCACCTATCTCTTCTTTAAATGAAATATGCGAACAGACTGCCCGATCGTATGTAAAATACATTCCAAAAGCGCATAGAATCCTGAAATGGTTTCTCGCTCGATTGCGCAACTATGATACTAAACAAGATAATATTTACCAAGAATTATCTTTGCTACCACCAACGATACCTATTTTCATCGGACATCGCCTTAATGATACCCTCATAAGTACTCGCCATATGCAAACTATACTCGATAGTATCAAAAAATCTGGCAATACCGATGTTCATTTTGTCGTGGTTGACGATAACACAGAACCTCATAGTAAACTGACTACCAATACTATCATCCAGAAAGAGATCAACCTATTTTTCAAAAAATATGGGCTGCCTCACGTAGAACTTTAATCATTAAAGGGCAACGTATTGTTATGAAAACAGATTTAATAAGGCACACACTTGATACGTTACCAGATAAACCGGGTGTTTATTTATTCAAAGATCCGATAGGAATTATTCTGTATATAGGAAAAGCGACCTCGTTGAAAAAACGGGTCGCTTCATACTTTAGCCCTACAAAAAAAGAGGTTGACTGGAAAACCACAAGTTTACTCCAGGAATGCGATCACATTGATTACCACATCACTAAAAATGAACCTGAAGCCGCACTATTGGAAGCTCAACTTATTGGTGCTTATCAACCAAAGTTTAACATCCTGCTTAAAGCCGGCCAGCCATTTTTATATCTCATGTTCACCCATGAGGAGTTGCCACGCATGCACCTAACACGCAACAAGAGCACTGAAGGAACCTACTTTGGGCCATTTCTAAAAAAACAGGCAATTCGATCGCTATATAACTTCCTTATGAGTACCTTTCAACTCAATCTTTGTAATAAAAAAATTCCCAATGGCTGTCTTGACTACCACATAGGTACCTGCCCAGGCACCTGCACCAACAAATTCGATCGGAATGATTACTTATTTAGAATCGAACTCGTCAAAGACGTACTGCAAAGCAACCCTGAGGCATTTAAAGATCATATAAAAAACCAGCTAAACCTCTATAACAAACAATATGCATTTGAAAAATCAAAAAAGCTCGCTGAATATCTCCGCAATATCGATGAAATCTTTGCAACGATCCGTGCAGCTTTGTCTCTTAAAAAACTTTCCCTCAGCACCTTACTGACTCAGGAGCAAAAATCGACTACTACCTCTGATACCTATGAAAATACTATGCAAGAACTACAAAAATTAGTCGGCACACAGCAGCCATTATACGTTATTGATTGCTTTGATATATCACACTTTCAAAGTACTCACTTAGTAGGCTCCTGCATTCGTTTCGTTCATGGTATACCTGATACAAAATCATTTAGACGATTTAAGATAAAAAGTATTGTTACGCAGGATGATTATGCAGCATTAAAAGAGATTGTCACCCGGCGCTATGCAACCCTGAACGATCTACCAGATCTGGTAGTTATCGATGGCGGTAAAGGACAACTGAATGCAGTCGCGCGCTTAGTACATCCAAGCATCTGTATTAGTCTGGCAAAAAGGGAGGAAACAATTTTTAGTCCCCAATACCCTAATGGCATCAAGATTACTCCTCATGCTGCGGTTGGCAAACTACTTATAACGTTACGTGATTATACGCATCATTTTGCAATCTCATACCATCGACTCAAACGCCATAAAAACTGGATCCCATGAAAACTATTGTATTACTATAAACCATAACAATAGATTAATACTAAAAGATCATGATTACTCACTATGTAAGCATAAAAAGGGGGTATAACTATGGTAGGTGTATTCAAGGTGCATTGTTTATTAACGATACTCATGTTAACCAACGGGTTAGCCTATACAAAGACGCTAAAATTTATTAATAATACTAACAAGATTATTCATGTAACCATCGGGGATGCTGAATGGCACCTGATCAATACAAAAATAATTAATGAAAAAACACTCGAAATAAAACCAAATCAAAGCATTATCCATAATACAGAGTCGGCCTGGCTCGCGGTACTTATTAAGGTTACTGAACAAAAAACCGCACTCGACACACCTCAAACCATAGCCATCAAACCACAATATAAACCAGGTGGCATCTGGACATTCCAGGAAGATGTAAATGGAAATACTTCGATAAAATATAACAACTAACATCAACCTAGCTATCCGCATTGAGGTATGTTAAAGTGATAGATGTACCGTAACCTGTATTTCAATATTACATTAGCAACCACAATGTTTAATAAGATAAAAGCTTTTTTTACTACTATATATGAAACCCTTTCAACAAAACTCAGTGATCTTTTTTCATCATCATCTCCCCTTGATGATCATTTTTTTGAATCTTTAGAAACTATTCTTATTCAGGCTGATACGGGTATTAACACTACTCGTTTTATTATCAGTGAGTTAAAATCTGCTGCACAGGAAAAAAAGATACAAAATGGCGAAGAACTTAAGCTCGCGTTAAAGGAAATTCTGCATACAATATTACGCAAGGCCCCAACCGAAGTAACGAACGCATCAATTTATTTAATGGTAGGCATTAATGGTACCGGTAAAACAACCTGCGCAGGAAAACTTGCTCATCATTTTGTTCAGACAGGTAAAAAGGTACTTCTAGTCGCGGCAGACACCTTTAGAGCAGCCGCAGTTAAACAACTTACAGAGTGGGCTGCGCATGATGATATTACCGTCATTTCTGGTAACGAAGGGCAAGATCCATCCTCAGTCATTTTTAATGGATGCACCACGTTTGTACGCGATAATTATGATATTATGATTATCGATACCGCTGGCAGATTACATAATAAAGTAAATTTAATGCATGAATTGGCAAAAATGACGCGTATTTTAAAAAAACAGGTACCTAATCATACGATATCTACTCTATTAACCTTGGATAGCATGCTTGGACAAAATACCTTTGAACAGGCAAAACTATTTAAAGAGTGTACCAATCTGACCGGAATTTTTCTTACCAAAATGGATAGTACCGGCAAAGGTGGTATCGTATTCAGTATCATAGATCAATTACATATCCCTATTATATACACTTCTTTTGGCGAAAAACGTGATCAGTTCAGCATATTTAACCCGCATAATTATGTAGATATGTTGATACAATGACCGTAGCAGAAGCTATTTTATATAGTACAAAAAAATTGGCCTCTACAACTGCTCAACCAACTGAACATGCTCTATGGATCCTAGAAGTAATAACCGGCTTTTCACGGACTCAACTTCTTTTGAATTCATTACACATACTGAATGATACACAATTAAAGCGCATAAACGAATGGCTTACGCTCATCACCGATCACCATATGCCAATTCAATATCTTATAGGATCAGTACCATTTGCAGGCGTCGTGATTGATGTAATTCCCCCGCTGCTTATCCCTCGTCCCGAAACAGAAGAATTGGTAATGCGATTAATACGGACTATAGAAGAAACACGCCATAATGGATTCAGAAAAAGCCTCACGATACTTGATATGTGCACTGGTACTGGATGTATTGCCATTGCTCTTGCAAAGGCATTTCCTTTCTGCAGTATTTACGCCAGCGACATTTCTTCCATTGCACTAGAAACCGTCAACAAAAATATGAAAAAAAATCTGGTGCACAATATACAGTGCTTTCAGTCGGATCTTTTTACCAATATCCCTACCGACATTACCTTTGACATTATTATCAGTAATCCTCCCTATATCTCTACTGCAGAGTGGTTAGCTTGTAGCGACGCCGTAAAAAAGTATGAAGATAAAAATGCACTCGTTGCACCAAAGCAAGGAATTGCTATACTGGAAAAAATTATTTACCAAGCACCACAGTGGTTATCAAAGCACTCTGCAGCAAAAACAGTTCCTGAATTATTGCTTGAAACGGGTGGCGCAGCACAAATAGAAAAGCTTCTTCCAGTCATGCAGCAAGCAGGTTTTTTCCCAACAATGATTAAAGATATGAGCGGAAGAGCCCGATTTGTTATGGGGAGAAGAGACCATGAAGCACTTTTTTTCGATACCGAACCACTCAATATGCCTCGTAATCACCACTAAGGATATTTGGTGCGGGTATATGCGGTATGAACATTCGGTACCAATAGTAGATACACACATTACCATCCCCATAAGTCACGCACAGGGCAACACGTCAACACTCACCTTTCACCCAATTATTGAAGACGCTATAAAAAAAATTATGGCCAAGACGCGTACAACCTTTATTGATGTATCAATTGCCATTAGTGCGCCACAGATACATGAAGAATATATACTGCTCTCTGATGCAACACCACCACACAGTATTTTTAATCGCGCTGGTCAAAAAAATATAATTTGGGACTATCGTTATTTATTTCCAATCGATACTGGCGAACATTGCTTTTACCTCGTTACGATTCCACAATACATTCTTTTGCCATATAAATTATTGTGTATAAAAAATGGATGGCAGTTACGTATTATGACCAGCTATACCGCAGCCCTACTGCACTACTATGAATGGCATCAAGCAAAACAGTTTCGTAGGATCGAACTTGGAAAACAGATGGTCATTAACCAGTACATGATCGACCGCATTATAGAACAACTGAATTATACACGGCAACTACGTCCAGCACTTATAGAAGCATCACTCATAGGCCTTTTTATAACCCATAAATATCTCTTATGAAACCTATAAATTTTATAAAAACTATTCCCATGAACAAACAAAAAGCAATACATTACTGGTTTATTATAACGCTCAGTACAACAGCAGTTCTCATCATAGTTGGTAGCATTATATCCACACAAAAAATAACCATGCTACATGAGCTGAAAAAAAAATGTGCTGCTCTTGTGATCAAACATGAGACATATAAAAAAAATATACACAACCTTGAAACACTTATCAAAGAGCAACAAGATAATCAAGAACGATTAAGCAGCATAGGACAACAGGAAAACCATATCCATCTCTTAGAGATTATTCAAGAAATTATTAACCAAAGTAAAATCAGTCAATGTGCCGTACACACTATTACTTGCCAAAAATACAGTATTATGGCAACTATAGAGGGGAGCTCAATGAAAAAATTATTACTGGTAACACAAAAACTAGGATCACATCCGTACATAAAAAATTGTACCCCCGAGCAATTCACAAATGATGCTAGCACAAATCGTATTCGATTAATACTGCAAATAACGATCTTACCCAATCAACTGGAAAGCACAAAAAATAATTAGATTAAACCGATAGTACTATACCATTTTCATAGGCAAGGCGCTTTGCTTCGGCACGAGATAACACAAATAATAATTGTTCTTTTTTAGACATCAAAAAGTCGTCCTGATCATTAGGCTGTAAAAATGAAACCTCATCATGCATAATAGCATCCTTCACCTGTTTGTAAAAAGAAAGCGGAAGACGTTCAGCCATGGTATCTACAAAATATCCAAACCGATATACCAGTGCCCATTTTAAATCATCACGTGCCTCAGTAGCATCGACAATTGATTCTTCACTCAGTGAATCTAATTGTTGACCTATTGAGACTACTTTTTGCCACAATAACTCATCATCAACACTCCATACAAGCCGCTGTACGACCGTCTCCAAAAATAAATGTAGTGTATGTTTGAATTTTTCTATCTCTAATGCTTCCTGCGTTATATCATAAATATTACGCGATAATGCCGCAATAAATTCTACGGGCTGCGTACGAAAAAAATCATACTCCTCACTAAGCGATACGAAGAGCAACCCATGAATAGTATCTTGTAAATAATCTTGTGAATCGATATAGCCCATCATGGTTTTGAGGTATGGCAAATGCTTATATCTAGATACATATGGTTTACAAAGAGCAACACTGTCATCCAACCACTCAGCAAAAGCATGCGCACTAATATATGGAACACCAATGAGTAATTTTCTATACGTACTGAGTATGGATCGCCCATAAAAAACTCGATCATCTATGTTGTGGTGACCATACTCCAGAAATTTTGCTATGTGAAAAAAATTGGTAGGTAACACACGCTCTATGTAGTCGTACGATCTAAACTGTGTACGCATGAATGTGGCTAAGTACTCTTTGCTCTCATGATTACTATCAGGAACTGACACATATATCTCAGTACTTATAGTCAACAATAGGCCAATTGTCAGAACTTTAGACATAAAAAAAAATGTATATTTCATTTATGTTTTCCTTATGATACAGTAACATTAATTGCTCACAAGGACAGCCTAGCATGATTGTAATATTTATTGCAAATTCAATATAATGTTTAATAGATGGTGAGGAGTATTGAGTGGCGCTTTATTCGTATGAAGCTTTTTCACGGGACGGTAAACGTATACATGGTAAGATGGATGCAGCATCATCTTCTTCAGTGAAAGAGCAATTAACTCGTCAAGGTATGTTGCCAATAGCTATATCGCTCGCAATAACCTCCGCTGATGAAAGTTTTATTTCTAATCTTTTTCGTGCACGGATATCCAAGAAAGATTTAGTAATCTTTACCAAACAGCTGGCAGTTCTCTTGAAATCAGGAATTCCGGTTATGCAAGCTTTTGAGTTACTCATAGAGCAATTTGAAGGACAAATGAAAAGCATCTTAGTTTCAATTAGAGATCATTTAAAGGAAGGTGGCCTTTTGGCTGACGCGTTACTGAAATACCCAGATGTCTTTGACAAGGTATATGTTCAGTTAGTACGTGCTGGTGAATCAAGCGGTAAGCTAGAGATCATCCTTGAGCACTTAAATAGTTACTTAGAACGAAATGAACAGACGGCATTACAAATACAACGAGCTACTAGAAAACCGTTAAATACATTAGGACTTGCCATAATCGTAGTAAGCGTTCTTTTAATCTATGTGGTACCCCAATTATCTGAAACATTTGCGCAACAAGGCAGAGCATTGCCCGTTCCAACAACTATTCTAATTGCACTGTCAAATTTCGTTGTGCATTGGTATGTACTACTTGCAGTACTAATTCTCGGAGTAATAGCATCATTTAAATTATGGGCACGAACAACTCATGGTAAACATACGCTTGATTCCATTAAAATAAAGTTGCCATTAGTAAAGTATATTACCAAAACCCGTGCAGTCGTACAATTTTCATATGCACTCGGTATGCTTATAGATGCTGGCGTCAACCTTCCTGAGGCGTTGGATATTGTGTGTAATATCATCGACAACAGTATTTTATCTGATTCATTGAAAAGTGCACGCGAAAAAATTGTTAAGCAAGGTAAAATAACCGAATATCTCAAACAAACAAATATGTTCCCTCCTGTTGCCATCTATCTTATTAAAACAGGAGAAGAAAGTAGTCAACTCGGACAAATGCTTCTTATGGTCGCACATAACTATGAAGTTGAATTAAGTGATTTAGTTGATAATCTGATTGAGAAACTTGACCCTATCATGATGGTCTTTATGTCCAGTATTGTAGGGTTTATTGTAATGTCTATTATGCTTCCCATTATGCAAATGGGCCAAGGCCTTGAATAATTATGAAAGGAACTCACCATGCTTTTGCAAATTCGTAACACCTTATCACAGCGCACTATTACAAAAGGGTATAGCTTGCCTGAACTTTTGGTTGTTGTTGCCATTATAGGAATCTTAGTGGTTGGTGGTATAAATGTCGGTATGAATCTCCTAAATCGCGCTAAAAAAAGGAATGCCCAAAAAATGCTCCAAACGATTAAAATGGGAATCGATGCATACCATGAAGACATGAATGTATATCCAGAGCGACTTGAGGACTTGATTAAACAACCTACCGATGAAAAATTAAGTGCACGATATGATGGCCCATACCTTTCCTCTAAGAAAGTACCACTCGATCCATGGGGAAATAAGTATAACTACCAAGTTACTCCTGATAATGCAGACCATCCTTACGACTTATTTACTTATTCAGAAGGTAAACGAGGTGGTAGCAAAAAAGGTAAAAAGCTAAGTGTGTGGGATGAAAATTAATAAAAGCGGATTTTCTCTTGTTGAACTCATGGTAGTAATTGCCATTATTGCCATAGTATCAAGCGCCGTCCTGCCGCTACTGAAAACTAAGAGTGCTCGCTATGAGCGAACTGCCTTTGTCACCAAGCTTAATGCACTCATGCGCTTAGGGTGGCAAAGGAGTATTATGAATCATTCTATGGTTAAAATACTATTTAATTTTGCTACTAAGACGATCACTTTGGAAGAAGAGGTACGAGGAAAACCAGGACAACAACGCCTTTTTGTGCCATTCAAAAAAGCATATATAACACCAAGGCTTGCCATTCCGCGTTCGCTTCATATTACACAATTTATCATTAATGGTATGGATGAAATGAGCAGGCCAGAGCGTACCACAAAAGAAACCTGGTTCTATATCATGCCTCGTGGCATCACGCAACCAGTGACCATAGTACTTGCTCAAACAAATCCGGAACGAAAAAAACGGAGTACAACACATCATATTGAATTAAATCCTTTTACCGGACAATTTTTGGAAATATGAGCTATCTATGAAATATGTCACCACATCTGGGATGTCATTACCAGAACTATTAATTGCATTAGCAGTATTTGCCATTGTCGTCACGCCATTACTAACAACACAAGGAGCATTATTACAATCAATTACTAAGCAATCGCACAAAATAGAGTACCTTTGGCATGCCGCCGGATTATTGTATGAATATGACGCTATAGAAGATACTGATGCAAAAGGCGAAATTGTAAAAAAAGAAGCGGCAACATCCTTTAGCCCAGAGTACCTCTATCAACGCACGCCAATTGACAAAAAATCAAGTTTGGCTGATATCAAAAACCTATTAAATGTACGTGTTTCTATTTTTCCGCATAAAAATGGTAGTACACGAATAAAAGATACTATAGTCGGAATACGCTTTCGCCACGAAGAGAAAAAAAAAGAATCAAAGGGAACTAAATGAACCGCAAAGGTATGATGCTCATTGATCTTCTTATCAGTACAACGATCGCAGCACTCATGTCTCTCACGCTCATGATGATCTGGAATCAGGTGAATAAAATTAGTATCACATTGACTAATAAAATGAATATGTATTCCCGCGCTACCCTTTTACAACGCCAACTATTTTATGATTTTTCTGGAATTTATGTTCCTCACACAACAGCACTAAAACGTAAAAAAGAGGGTACTTCATCGCACAGCGACAAAACATTAGAAAATATTTTTGTAGGATCTGCCTCCGGTGATATACCAACCACGATATCATTTATTACTACTAATCCTCTTCCTCAATATACTGATGCAAAAGGAACTAGTCTGCCTGGGCGTATTACTCGTGTCACGTATGAAATAGAAGAAGAAAAAAAGTCTCTACCCAAAAAAACATACACTCTGTATCGGTCAGAAACACCTTCACTGCAGACGCCCAAAGGAGCATCAAAAAATAGCTCCAAACGATACCCTTTAATTGACGGCATAAAGGATATCAAAATAGAGTATATAGCACCACCCGAGGAAACAAGAGAAAATAAGGCAAACGCTGGTGATAACGAACCGCAAGCACAAAAAAAAGAAGGTAAACGTTCGACTTTCTGGCCGATGGAAGATAAAAAGAAAATAGAGCAAACCGGGAAAAAGACGCCTGCTAAACTGCCAGCAGCTATTATTGTGACGGGAAATATCTACGATCCCCTTTTTAAACGTTCACTAGCTTTTAATTTTCGTTATACTATAGTTACCGTTCCAGCTTTTGCAAATAAAAAAATATCTGATAAAGTTTCGGTAACGCCTCCTGAAAGTACTAATCAAGGAAATAACGCTGTATTAGAAAGTACAGAAAAAAAACAATAACAATGAGCTTTTTTGATGCGCAAAATAGTTGAAACTATCGACACCCCTGTTAAGGGATATATATTACCGCTCATTTTGGTCATACTTTCAGGAATGATTGTAATGATCACTCAACTGTTTATTGCACACAGTACCTATCAAACTACGATTCGTACTTCAATGGCTGCTGTCAAAGCACAGGAGCTCGCCTACAGCGGCGTGCAGATTGCAATGGCTCAATTAGCATCACTACATATACCAAAAAAACCTAAGAAAGATACTACTGACGATCCAGCAAAATCGGCAAACGGATCGAACAATACGACACAAACAAAAAAACCAAAGCAGGATCCAGAAAAGATTTTTCTATCCCAGATACTTCCGCTTCTTAATGTTTTTCAAACGTATTCACTCACCAAAGAATCTGATGGAATAGATGGTTCGATTTCCTTGTGTTTAATGAGCGAAGAAGGCAAAATAAATATTAATGCAATCTATGATCCATTAAAAAATAATTTTATTGACTCATATAAAACTATTATACCATCACTGCTGGACATAATAGAAAAAAGGGTCGGCACTCAAAATCTATCTCGCGATTTACTTAACTTTTTAAAAGAACGGACCTTTCCGGTACAGGATGCGAGCGAACTTCTTGCAATACCCGCATTTGCTTCGCTTGCTGATAAGATTTTCTTTGATCCGAACGCCACAATTCCCCTCCAAAGCAATAATGCTCCGGAACAACAGGAGCTTTTTCTGGCAGATATTTTTAGTACTGATGGCACGCGCACTGCAATTAATCCGTGGATGTTATCACCGTCACTAAAATCACTCCTGGAAATTGTTCCAATAAAAAATTCTGATCAAGATAACAGCAGAAAAAGGCTTAAGGAAGCGTTAAGTAATTATAGAAAAGAGATTAAAACAGAACAAGAATGGGACTCTAGCTTAAAAAAATTGTACAATAAGCCTTATAATACATTGCCAAAGAATTTTTTAACGATATGTTCTCCTTATGAAGGAGAACCAATTTTGTTTTCTGTATTAGTTCATGGTACGGTAGAATCAGTGACAGAACGTATATATGCAGTCCTCGAACGTCAAAAACGTGTACAAGAAAAAGAGGATGTATATGATATAACAATAAAAAGAATATACTGGCTTTAAAGGAATTACATTGCAAGGAAATATAGAAACACGTGTAGGACTCTTTGTTTTGGCAGCTTTTGGTGTTTTTATTTTTATGGGGTTTAGAATTGGTTCATTCCGATTTGACCGCAATCAATACACCAGCTATACGGTGCAGTTTTCTGATGTTTCAGGGCTCAGCCGTAAAGCAGATATAAAAATTGCTGGAGTCAAAGTTGGATGGGTACAATCGGTTCAATTAACTACCGAAAAAGAGTTTCCGGTAGAAGCAATCATTATGGTACGTTCTGAATATCGCTTGTACAGTAATGCTGCTGCACTAGTCAGACAGGATGGCCTTTTGGGACCTAAGTATCTTGAAATTATTCCTGGCGATCCGCTAACTACTGAACTAAAGCCAGGATCAACTCTTGCCAAGCCGTCACAAGACACCGTCTCAATTGATAAGTTATTGCAGGAATTCAAACATATTGCATCAAATGTGCATGACGTCACCGAATCGTTTAAGCAAACGTTAGGCACTACTGAAGGGAGAGAGCTCTTGCGGGATACAACGGAAAATTTACACGCAACCGTTAAACAGATTGCCTCATTCACTGAGGTTCTTGATCGCTCATTTACTCGCAATGAAGAAAATATCGATGCATTGTTAGGCATAGGAAGCCACATAGCACGTATTACTGACACTATCGACAAAAAGATATTACCTAATTTTAATGAATCGGTTATAAAAATTTCCGAAGCAGTTGATCGCGATTTCAATCGAATTGCCGCACGCGTAGAATCAACCAGTGAAGCATTAGAAGATGCATCGATAGAGGCACGCGATGGCTTACGTAATCTCAGTTCAGTGGCACAAAAAATAGATGAAGGTAAAGGTATGCTCGGCAAACTGATTAATGATGAGGATACCTATAGCGATCTGCAAGCTGCTATCCAAGGCTTCAAACAATATGTCAACAAAATGGAACGCCTCCAAATTGTATTCGACTCACACTTTGAAGGTATGCAACGACCAGGTGATCATTACTATTATGAAGACGGAAAAGGATATTTTGACATACGAATTCATCCAAACGAAGATCACTTCTACCTCTTACAACTTGTTTCATCACAACGTGGGTTCAAATATCAAAATGAAACGGCATACGTATATCGCAATGATGACCAACAAATTATATCATTGGATGACCTCCGTAATCTAGAAGCAGGACAGTTGAATAAATTCTCAGCTGAAAAGACCTTCTTTAAGCGTAATGCCCTTCTGTTTAGTTTACAATTCGGTAAAATATACAAAAATATAGCATTCCGGTTTGGTCTATTTGAAAACTGCGGTGGGCTTGCGCTCGACTGTGAAATACCATTCCGCCTGAACAACTTCCGCTGGGTCACCTCCCTGGAACTCTTTGATTTTGTCGGCTGGAACAAAGTTGACGATAGACGTCCGCATGCAAAATGGATAAATCGTATGTACGTGCTTGAAAATATTTATATGGTATTTGGTGCAGATGACTTTGCAAGTAAACGCAATGCAAGTATATTCCTCGGTGGTGGTATACGATTTGGTGATGAGGATGTGAAATATCTACTTTCCAGCGTTAGTGGTGGTGGTGCTGCAGTCGCCTGTTGTGCATAGGTAACCATTACTTTTAATACCGAATATATCAAAAATAATGCTCGGTAAAAAATCATCTACCCCAATACAGAAATTTTACGGCAAAAAAAATAACATGTCGGCAAAAGCACTTTCACCAGGCGTATACAGTGATGGGTGGACCAACATGCAACCTTGACGATTATAGAACCGTACCAATTTAGGTAATAACCGTACTTCATCACCCAACAGAGGCATTGCACGTAAAACCGCTCCCGCAACACCGTAATCTAAAAAAATATGTTTTGCATAGGAAAAAAGAAACGTTCCATAGCCATTGCCATGAAAACCAGGCCGAACCATGAAATAATCAACACTACCCATTAATTTACGGAACTCAGAAGGTAATTTTTTGTTATGCGGCAGCACTGCATCCCGGATGGTGTACCTTATAAACCCAATAGCAACATAAGAAGAACACTCATTTAATTCAGTTGGCTGCCCGATGCGTTTTAACAAATAATCTATATATTCAACAGAAAGGATATCGGGCGTAGAGCCAGAAATAAATGTCATATATTCCGCAATTAAAAGATCATCAGCATTAGGTAACGGTACATGAGCAGGAACAATATCGGTAAGATCCACCAGCACAGCCTTACTATCATCAATACATAGTTCTTCATCTGCTATCAAACACCCCTCAGTATGTACTAGACCGCAAGAAGAATCTAATTTACGTACAACAATAGAGGCACAAAAATCGGTTATATAAAAATGCAAGACAACAAACAACCATACACGCATTACGGTTAATTTCATAATTGATTATACCTAAACATGACTAAAATAAAAAAATATACAGCTAGAAAATGTATTTGATAAATGCACCCACTAATCATTTATAAATATATACGGAGACAATCCGGTCGGCACTGCATTTATGAATTCGATTTTCAGTACAGAGCCTCGTTTACTCAACAAGTACTGCTCGATCTCCATAGTATTTATTACTCGATTATATGGTCTCATAAAAGGAAAATCAACGTCAGAAGATCCAAAGTGCCCCGTCTGAAATGCTCTATGATCACCTCCGTTCTGAGGTATTCCGGGAACTGTAAGAGGTGCACCCCCCGCTGATGAGTCTAATAATGATTTTTGTAGCGTTTTAATAGCATCAAACACATAGGCATACAATTTATTTGCATGTAATCGCGGCGCGATACTTTGTCCAGTGGCCTGACACTTTATTGGACTACAATAATATATATAATGAAAACAATCTGCAATCACTACCCTTAATTCTGTTAGATCAACTACAGAAATAAAAAAATCACTGAAGCGATAATCGTACTGTCGAAACTTAGCAATCTCTGCGCGTAATCTTGGTGCGCTTACATCAGTCAAAAAGCCATGAGAACGAGCTTGATCTATTCCTATCTCATTAAGAGGAAATGTAGACTGCATGTTAAACGTAGAATCAAGTGCCACTACTTGAAATATAAAAAAAATAAAAAAAGTATTCATCAGTAATCTGAAAAGTTTATTCATGTCTTTTTGCCTTATAGTTCAGATAACACTAGCACATATAATTAAATATTAGATTTTATTTTACAACGCATAGCATAAAAAGAAAAGCCTAATATCCAATTAATGGTGTTAATAGACGCCAGAAAAAAATAACGAAATACAGATACCATTGCATACCATAAAGATCATATGATAGGTTTTGATTGAATTGTATCACCATTCTCTACTCAAAGGAGTATCTATATGAACGTACTATATATCGTTGGATTACTTGCTATCGTCGCCGTTATTGCTTTTATAGTCAAAAAGTACGTATTATAGGTGTACACTATTATTTGTAAACATTACAAAATACTACTAGATGTATATTGTATATAACACAAAGAGGGACGATGTTTATCGTCCCTCTTTGTTTAGTCATATTTTGGTAATAACTTAAATAAATCTTACCCGTTTGCGCCTATCGTTCCATTATTAACAACATTACCACAGACAACCAAAACATTATATGTATTGTAATATGCATCCGTACTATTCACGACAAAAGACTGTACGTAATTATTAAAGTCATTGAACGCAATTTGTAATTTTTCAAGATTATTTACCTTGGCTTCACACATCTCAATACGTGCTTGTAATGTGCTAATAATCTCATCAAGCCGCCATGAAGAAAGCCAACTAAAGTTATTGAGTAAATTTTTGTAGCGATATATAGCTTTTTCGTGAACCGTTATCTGCGTTCTTTGCTGTTCAACATATTCAGCACATTTACTTTCTAATGATTTTAAACATGCTAAAAATGCCGCCCCCCTAACCACCGGCGCCTCATCACCGCTAATCTGTATAGTCTGCTGATCCCTATGCAAATCTTCAATCAATTGTGTACGCATTGTTTCGTCATGAGCAAATTTTTCTTTGAGTAATCTGACTGCAACACACACATCATGGCACATTCTTTCATAGCATGCACACTCTACATTACCATTAACTATATCACTTAACACAAAACCAACATCCTGTAAAACCCGCCCTACAAAAGCATATTGACATTCTTCTTGCATCTCATAGGAAGTGTCTTCCAATATGTCCCCCCGTACCGGTAAACATGCTACAACGCACAAAGCAACCCCGCACGAAGTTGAAAAACGACTCATAGTCGTAATTAGCATAACTATTCTCCTTTATTGAATAATATAATAGATAACTCTACCAAACACCATATACTAGCATACCTCACATAGCAATAGTATTTTTACTACATCTAGGACTTATACGCAACGATAAAGTGAAACATCAACATAAAATAACCACTAAAAAGCCTGCCCAAAAGTCAAAAACCACGCACACCGTGGTTGTAATTCATGCAAACGCCACCACGAAATTCCCCAATCAAACCGCAAGGGACCAACGGGGGTATTAATACGTATACCACATCCGGTTGCCATTACTAGATTATTTAATGGAAAGTATACATCAGACGGTGCAAGCAAACCAAGGTCCTGAAAAATCACCCCACTGACAAAATTATGATATATGGGAAATCGTATTTCGATATTACCATTCATAAGGGTCTTACCTCCTTGGGGAACCAAACAGCGGTGCCCATTAGATACTGTATATTCACCAAAAGGAGGAACCATATCGGCATTACTTCCTCTAAAAGAATGACTACCACCAAGGAAAAACCTATCTGCGGGCATAATAGAAGATAACGTTTCGCACGCAAGGTACCCAAGCCGTGTACGTACTGCTAACACAACCCGCGGCATACATGTAACAAAAAAAGCACATTCACCAAAAATACGAAGGAAAGCTGCACGCGCAAAAAGCCTATTTAATGATAAGGGCACCATTCCTTTTGCCGTCATCATACAGTACCAACCACGGGTAGGATATAATGGACTATCGCGATAACCATCAAAAAAAGCTGATATATCAAAATATAACAAGGGAATTTTTTCGTTCAGTAAAAATGGCTTGAAATTCATTGCCTGTGCAATCTGCACTTCTCGTGCAACGGTATACTGATGCTGTGCTAATTTTGTTTCTTGAATCTCTAAACCACAAGAAATTCCACCCTCAAACCTTCCTTTTTTAGTATATAGACCGCCCAATGCACCTTGTTGAAAAAAGGTATATATGTTATCAAAGCATCCTTGAAAGCCTGGTTGCTTATGCATAATACTATACCCTTCAAGGCGCATACCAGCACCGGTATTGAATAACCAAGGCATTTTGTATCGCATCACCACCTCATGGTGTACTTGTGTGAGATTGCCATCGAAAGAAAATATATCACCACAATCAAAGGGATTTTTAATAGTAAGGGCACCACCAACAGAATAGGTAATACCCTGCATGGTATGATACTTATCAAGATGCTTAAGTTCAAGTCCAGCACGCGCTTTACATTCTAATGGATTATCTGCTTGCAACCGTAATATTAAAGGAATTGAATTGTCTTTCATACAGGCACCTGGCATAACCTGTATATGCTTAAAAATAGAAAGTTCTTCTAAAAAAACAATGCTTTCTTTAATGCATACAGGTTTCCATTCAGTAGGAACACGCGCATGCAATGCCTTAAATAACTTTTGGATAGGAAGGTCTGTATATCCTATCAATACACATTTACCTGTCTTAGGCTGGACCTGATCAGACTTAGTTACTGTTCCACTACACAATGACTGTAAAAACCGAAAATCAGGTTTTTCGCGCTTCTTCTTATCCCTTTTTTCCTCTAATTTTGACTCATCAACAATAATTTCTAACCGTTGCGAAGTTTCATTGGTAGCGATAGAAACCATAATGAACCCATGCTGAGCATAGCACTCTGTGCAGATATCAGCTATGATATGAGCAGGTACAAACCATAATGATTTACCAAATTTTTCTATAGAAGTACGTAAATCAGCAGAGGATACACGTTTATTACCTATAAAACTAATAATACGCTTTTGTTTAACCTGTAATGATACCGCAAGGTGAACCTGCCGTTTTTTTCTATCTAATGTTATCTGAATCGCCGTTGGCCACTGGGTATACCCATGGGTAAAAACCAAACAATTTAGCTTTTTGAGGCATTCTTCAACGAGATACTGAGAATACCTTTTGCGCTCTAGAGACATCTGAACATGTTGTTTTAGTTCGCCAGCAAACTGATCAAATGCTGCCTGGTCAAATATCGTCTCACCCTTAAGATCAAGCACAGCTGAACTGATATAGTAGGCATTCCCTAAATCAACCTCAAGCAATATATCAACTGCTTTATATACATCATCTGGCGTATAAGTGGTAGTAATTGCAGCATCAAAAAAGCCTTCCTGTTTAAAACGTAAAAACAGTTGCGAAGCCAGCTGATCATATAAGTCTTCATGAAATGGCGTTCCATAGACGTCACCATACAACTGCTGGAACAGTTCTATATATGCATCACATCCGGTTATCGTAACATCACGAACATACCATCGCCCAATAATACGTACCTGAAGCGATATTCGGTTGCGGTTATGTACTATAATATCGACCTGTATTTCAGCAATCGTTTTTTTGGCCCACAAAAGATCTAAGCCACGCTCAATATCTGCTGCACAAACCGCATTACCTGTCTTCAGGTCCATTAAATAAAAAAATTCATACTCACTAATCGGAACATCTGCCGTATAAGACAGGGTCGAAAGAACATATGTATCAGGAATATATTCCGATAAAGGGGCGCGTGGCACTTCGTGAGGCGTTTCCCCTTTATAAATATACGTGACAGAATAAGTTGTATTACTGATAATTATCATCAATAATAAGACTATTTTTGTGACACAAGTACCATAGAGAATCGTACCAGAACTCAGTTGTTTCAACACATTGTTTTCTACTGTTATGCACTATGAAAAAAGTAACAAGGCCACTACTCGTTTCTTTTTAGTGTATCCTACAAGGTGATACTGAGCAAGGAGGTTATTCCCCAACGCTGTTATTCTACAGCTAATATGTGAGCCTTAACCTACATCGCATCATTACTCGCATTATCATTACATATCTCCTGAAAAGCAACATTAAAACTTCACATCTCCTAAATGAATTGTACAAACGCCACCAAAGGGGAAATGTACGGTAGACAATTCATCGCTTTTTCAGTATTATTAGTGAAATTACATACATGTATGGCCCTATCGTCTAATGGTTAGGACACTACCCTCTCACGGTAGAAATAAGGGTTCGACTCCCCTTAGGGCTGCCAGTTTCTATTCTATAATTCTAAAAACACCCCGATAATCTTTTTCTTTTATAAATGGTTCGATTTGAACTAAGGTCGGAATAGTACCACGAGTACCTTTGTGTACGGCATCTAAAAACTGATCTACCGTATCCTTGGGACCACATATGGCGATCTGTAATTCTCCGCCCGTTCCTGTTTTCTTACCCAATGCCGAAGCTAACGAATGCGCTTTAAGGGTACCCTCCAACCCCATTGCACGGGCCTGTTCTTGTAAGTATTTTATGTATGCATCGGTAATTTTGACCTGCACCGTAATTCGCAAACACTTATTCATTACTCTTACTCCTTTTTTTATACAACACACAAAAAAATCTAACAAAAAGTATAACGCCCCTCTTTACAAAAATTAAACCAAAAATTCTATTATCTTATTTTTTTTATATAAATACCTTTCTCCTCTAGACCTTTAAGGCTGTTCTTTAGTACACTGTAGTATATACAAGAATAAAACAATACAATAACAGCATTATAAAAGTGAATAATTAAAGGCATTACTCGTGATCCATAAAAACGTTAGGGTGAGATTTGCACCAGCACCTACTGGTATAATGCATCTTGGTAACGTAAGAACAGCACTTATGAATTACCTTTTTGCACGCAAGCATAACGGCACCTCTATTTTACGCATAGAAGATACTGATGCACAAAGAAACTTTGATCCCAATGCTGAGATAATCTGCAAAGATCTTGCATGGCTTGGTATATCATACCAAGAAGGCCCGCACCTTGGTGGGCCACATCAACCGTATATACAATCACAACGTGGAAACATCTATGAGAAACATTTAACCTTATTAAAGGAAAAAAATGCTATCTATCGATGCTTCTGTTCTGAACAAGAACTAGAAACAAAGCGTCAAAGACAACAAGCACTCCATTTACCACCACGCTATGATCGCGTTTGCTTATCCCTTTTAGCACACGAAATAGAGAATAAAATCGCACAAGGCCATCCATTTATTTGGCGTGTAAAAATGGATCATGCCCTCAGCGAAACAATACATGATTTAGCACATGGGCCAATTCAATTTGCGTTTAAAAATTTTTCTGATTTCCCCATAACGCGACAAGACGGTAGTTTTACCTTCTTATTCGTTAATTTTATTGACGATATGCTCATGGGGATTACACATGTTTTACGCGGCGAGGACCATATTACTAATACCGCATGCCAGATTATGTTATATCTTATTTTCAACCACCCAATCCCCCTGTTTTGGCACTTACCAATTATTTGTAATATAGATGGCAAAAAGCTCTCCAAGCGTGATTTTGGGTTTTCACTCCATACACTGCGAGATGAAGGTTTTTTACCCGAGGCTATCACTAATTACCTTGGTATTATAGGTACCTCATGCGCAGAAGAGATATTATCAATGGATGACATGGTAAATACTATTAATCTATCAAAACCATCGGCAACGGGTGCCATTAAATACGATAGTGAAAAACTACGATGGGTAAACCACAAATGGATTGCCCGTTATTCAACTTTAGAGCTCGCAAAAGGCTGCAGACCATTTTTGGAGGCCGTATATCACGAACACGTAACAAAATTATCTAATGAGCAACTTGCACAATTGTTAGCACCAATACACAGTGATATTGTAACCTTAAAAGATAGTATCACTGCACTACACTTCGTTTTCATCGCACCGGAATTAACTGCATCACACTTTGAATCCTGTATTAACGAACATAATCGATTACCCATTAAAACGGTCATTACAACTGTTATACACACGCAAACGGACACTGAGCTCCTCTCAGCACTTCTATCGGCAGCAAAAAAAGCGAATATTGCTACTAAGGATATGTTTCATTTCTTGCGATTAAGTATGACAGGATCAATCAATGGCGTTAACGTTGGCAGCATAATACAGATGCTAGGTACAACTGAAGCAAAAAAACGAATTCAACAAGGGTTAAATCTCTTGGAATAAATCTATAAGTCTATTGGGAATAGCAATAACATTGTTGACTATTCCCATTTTGACAAATTCATTCATAACAGCCATGAACGTAGTTTCCATCAAAACAGGAACAAAGAACTCGAAGATACTCGAAGGAACATCAAGCGTTCTGACTAATACAAGATGATCATAACTTTTTAAGATTGCCACAACAAACCAGCCATGTTCTTTTAGCACATGCGCTTGGTAGTAACGGCAAAAATTGTCCGGTTCCACTATTGTTAAACTTTTCATTCTATGATACGGTTTGAGATAAATAATAAAGTACAGTGTTAGTTTACCACTATTTGTATCTCTAGCAACCGAAAGAATCAACATGTCTCAGTCATCATTAAAAATAAGTTTATTGACAGCCACTATCATTGGTATGAATGCTATGATAGGTTCTGGCATATTTGCTGCTCCAGCAGTCATGGCATCCTATGTTGGACCAGCTGGTATTATTGCATATATCATGGTAGTAATTTCCGTATGGTTTACCGCCATTTCTCTGGCACGCCTTGCCGAACTGTATCCTCATGAAGGTGCGTTTTATACGTATGCATCGCAATGGGGTGGCAACATGGTTGGGCTGATCGCTGGATTTTGCTATTACATTGGCCTTGTGTGCGCTATGGGATTACTTGCACAAGTAACTGGCACATACCTACATACCCTTGTGCCCAATATTTCCTCTTCCGTACTCGGCCTCATGCTGCTCACGGTATTAATTATATTAAATCTGTATGGCGCAGCGTTATCAACTATCGGACAACAGATTTTAATTTGTACCACCGTATTTCCACTGATCGCAATTACTCTATTATGTTTTAGTAAAGCAAGTATTCATAATCTGTTTCCGTTTGCTCCGCATGGCGCGGTACACATATTGAAAGCGACACGAATTGTCATTTTCAGTTTCTTTGGTTTTGAATGCGCTGCCTCACTTTTTTCACTGGTAGAAAACCCAAAACAAAATGTTCCGCGCGCCCTCATGTACTCGATTGCAATCGTTGGTATTATTTACACCTTATTTATTACATCAATCATTCTTGCCGTACCCATGGAACACTTTGCCGATCCACGAATCCCCTTGTCTGAAACATTACAGATATTGTTCCCTCAATATGGCTGGCTCCTGTTGCTTGTCCACTGTGCAATATTATCTGCGCTGATTGGCACTATTCATTCGATGATATGGAGTTCCGGAGCACTGGTGCTTTTTCTGTGTAAAAAAATATGTGCACAACGTCTGCATACTACTGCATGGTTATCAAATCAAAACACCGGAGTATTGTTAGTTGGTGCGGGTATCTTTACTACTTTCTTCTTATTAAAAAGCCTGAATCTCTTTTTCTACGTAACTGCTTTTTTTATAGAGACCGCATTTGTGCTTTCACTCATTACCTTACTAACACTCAAAAGTGAATGGAAATCAGGGAAAAATGGTCGTGCTATATTAGGCCTTATAACATCACTTGCAATTGTCTATTTTGCCATTGAAGGTATCGCCCAAGAAATGATAAATTTTATTCAGCATTGACGACACCGCACAAACAGTGGTATACCAATAGCAGACGTCATCTTTAAGTACCGACAATCGCTTAAAAGGAGAGAGAAATGTCATCTTGGCGAACGGATGCAGTGTTGCGAGACACGTTATTATGGATCTTTTTTTTGACTACTGCATTGCATTATAACCCTAGTTATTCATTAACTTCGTTAGCAAAGAATGATCCTTATCCAATGTACAGCTCCCTTGATCCTCAAACATTCTTAGCGACTAAAGAACGCTTAGAGATCAAGGATCCTCCATATGCAATGTACAAACGTGAAGATTGGGGCGTCGCCATATCTCCCTTTGGAGAGAATGCGAATGCTGGCGCTAATCTCTATGGCGCTCACTATTTGCCGTTCATAGAAACAGGTAACACGGGAGCACCCGGTATTCCTATTGAGTTAGGTGATATTACCGGACGTATTAATATGCTTGCACTCATTTATGGTCCAACACCAACAGGTCAAACATTACCTCCCGCACTCGTAACGGCAAAGGAGACCCTATTCCCTAATCAAACAACACCAATAGATAATGCCACCTATATTGACCCTCAACAAGAATATGCATCGTTTACCGCTCCTATGAAATACCGCAAACGGGGTATTCGATTGGATCTTTATAAAAAAGCGTGGTGTAATTTTGGGTTGAATATTCAAACTGGTGTTGCAAGTATCACTCAAACCGCAGTACTGAAAGACCTCACCTGTGGTGCAACCGCTAACTGTCCATTTGTACTACCAGCAACAGAGTTTACCGCTAATGTAGAAAGTCTTTTAATGAGCCCGGTAAATACTATCCTTGATCAACTCAAAAGGAGCTTGCCAACCTGCACTGAAACATCTATTGAAGAGCTGCGCATCAACGCCTACTGGCGTAATCAATTTGAATGCAATGAGGATCGTAATTTATGGCCACACACCGTTATTATGCCCTGGATTGAAGCAGGCGTCAGCGTATCACCCGGCCGTAAAATGTGTACTCACCAGGTATTTGATGCAGCATTTGGTAACAATGGACATACGGCAATGGGTATATCGGCAGGTTTAAATGTTGATTTTCTGGATACAATTGAAGTAGGCGTTGAAGCAGGAGCAACCTACTTTTTTGCTCGCTCAGTCGAAGATCTTCCAATCCCAAACAGCATTTTCCAAAAAACATTATTCCCATTTACAGCCGATGCTAAGGTATATCCGGGATACAACTGGAATTTTGGCGTAAAATGCTCTTCGTACCACTTTATCGATAATCTTTCTTTATATTTTGAATATATCATCGTAAACCATGCTTGCGACCGTATTAAACAGATCGATTGCCATGGTAAACCCTACAATGATCCGGCATTTTTACCATGCGTCCTTGAAAAACAGACCGGATTCCGAAGTAGAATGGCAAACGTGGCACTTAACTATGACCTTGCCCCCAATGTCATGGTTGGCATACTTTGGCAAGCGCCTTCATCACAACGCAACAGCTACCAAACGAGCACGGTATTATTAACCTTGTATTTCACCTTTTAAGAGTAAAAGCAAGCCTTTCATTTCCTAAAACTCTAGACAGAATAGGTAAAAACTCGTACACTTGGTGTGGAGTATTGATATCTATTTTACTTGGTAGCAATCATCAATTTCACCCTTATTAGTATTAATAAAGAAAGGTTTCAGGTATCCGTATGCCAAAAAGAAAGCCAAATATAGAAGTTTCAGTAACTGGCAATGTTGAGCGCGCATTGCGTCAACTCAAAAAGAAAATTGAACGTGAAGGTGTTGTCCGCGATATGAAGCGCACTGTTTATTTTGAGCCATCAACTCAAAAAAGACGTAAACGTTTAGTACGTGCTATTAAGCAAAATATGGCACGCATGATCGCGCAAGGCCTTGTTCCTAATCCAGAAAAATAACCAATGTCATTTTTGAGAAAAAACGAGATAAAGCATGCGCAAAAAGAAAGCTTTATCAGACGGGAACTAGCACAATATTTTATGATGTTGGCTCAGGACCATCCTGAATTGCGCAGCATGTACGTAACCCGTGTTACCCTATCGCCTAAAAAAGGCGGCTGCCATATCTACTTTTACTCAGAGATGGGCAAAGAGGTATATGAAAGTGGACTTAAAACGCTCTTGCTATTCAAAGCTTCTTTGCGTTCTTCCCTTGCAAAAGCCATGGCGTCCCGATATGTACCCGAACTTTTTTTCGCCTATGATGTGGACCAAGATAAACAACGCCGCATAGAAGCGTTGATTGATGAAGTACGGGACCAAGCAAAGGATTAATAACCATGTGGACCACAGTAGCCATCTATATATTCGGTTTGCTGTGGGGATCGTTTTTGAACGTTGTTGGGTATCGCATCGTACGGGATATATCTTTATTTAAAAGATCGCATTGCCTACAGTGTCATACCCAATTGAACTGGTATGACCTTATACCAGTTGTATCGTATCTGAGAACCAGTGGTCGTTGTCGTTACTGCAAAAATCAAATCTCTCTACTGTATCCCGTATTAGAAATGACAACTGGGTTCCTTGCCGTTTCTATTTATTTGCTCACTAAACCAGAATATTGGATACCATATACTATTTTTTACTCCGCACTTATTGTCATTATGCGTTCTGATACTGAATCGTGCCTTATTTCGCGCTACACGACTTTATTGTTAATTCCTATTTTTACTAGCACTGCCTACCTGAATTGGCTTCCTGTAAGCTTTACTGCAAGTATTGTAGGCACCGTAGTTGGCTACAGTATTTTGTGGATAATAAAAACCAGTTTTTATTACCTACGGGGATATGAGGGAATGGGCGAAGGAGACCTTGATATGCTCGCCATGATTGGGTCATTTTTAGGCCCATATGGCTGCTGGTCAACGTTACTTATAGGATCTGTTATTGGATCCCTTGTGAGCCTGACACTGCTATCTACTACCGAAACAACTACCGATACTCAAATTCCTTTTGGTCTTTTTCTTGCACTGGGGGCCATTATAACCGCACACATACCCTATGAAGCTGTATTGACCGGCACCTTACTCTAGATCATCCTGAATAACCGTAATAACATTTTTTTCATTCACGGTCAGAATATCCATTTTGCCATCATTATCAACATCGGCAACCGCAACAGCGACAAAGCCATTTTTATCCGCACGGGCACTTTCCAAATAACTGCTCGAGGCACCCAGCTTACCGGTAACATAGTTAACCCCCTCAGCACCGGGAAAGCCATACGTATAACTAAACGACTCTGACGCCCCACCCCCATGGTATCCTTCCGGCAACCATCCGATTCCTCCAGGACCCGTCAATGTGGTAGAGTAGGTACCATGTTGAATCCAATATGCTTTTTGTGCTGCATATAATGCATGCAGATTAATGTATGCTTCGGTACGCTTTGCTTTGGTTAAAAAGGACATAAAGGTTGGCACCGATATCATAGTGAGAATAACAATGATGGCAATAGCAATCATTAACTCTATCAAACTAAACCCATGCATTTTCATGATAACCACTTTCGTCATTTTAGGTGATGAGTAGCACTCCTCACCTAGTAAATCACATTTCAATAGTATTATTCAAGCGCTCACTAATTTTTCATAAATACTAAAAATTAGTATTAAAAATTTTAATTATAGATGTATTTCAATTCATATTTGAATAAGGTATTCAAATATGTTAAAATATTTAAAACTTACTAAATAAAATATATACGAATTAATTTATTAAAAACAAACAACAGAAGGATTAAAAGATGAGTAAAATGAGTTTTTTTATTTTAATCATAGCCGCTACCATGACCGTTTCTGCTATCAAGAGCAACGATGAAGAGACCACTACAACAACTACAACCACCACTACAATAACTACTGAATATGATTATGATGACTATTATTATCCAACCTATAGTAATATTGTTGTTGTACCTGAAAAAATAAGAGGCCTATATTATTATTATTCTGACAAACCGATCATCAAAAGTACCGCCGAGTTACTTGCCGCTTTAGTGGCACTTTCGGTTACAGCGGCCTCGCTAATGTATTTAGATTCACTTTTTCCATACTCTTATAGACAGGTATATTGCAGACCAGTTTATTTTTCAAATTTGCCCAGAGGGGTGACAACTTACCGCACAACTCACAGGATGGTTACAACGCGCAACTAAGGATAACTACTTTTTTAAACTATAGTAATTTGCCTTTAACATTTCTCCTAAAATAATAATGGCTGGGTAGAAAAAATCTCTATCCAGCCATTATTATTGAATAGTATACTCAACCAACGTTATATTCGCGTTATTCACGTGCTTGGTCACTTATTTTTATCACAAAAATTATTCGAACTAGACAAACTTCATGCACTTTGGTTAACTGTATACAAGATCCATTAAAGAATTAATAATGGAATTAATTGATTAAAATGAAATGGAAAAGGTTAACCATGAATAAAAAAAACGTATTTTTTTTCATCACTGCTGCTTTGATCGCTATCTACACTACCAGAACTAATGATGAGTTTACTACCTCCCCAGACCATTATAATGAAACAGAAGAAGTAATAACAACAACCACCACAACAACGACAACCACAGAATATAGTGATGAATATGCTACCCATCACCCATCAAACGATATCCTCATTATTCAGGAACCGGCAAATGCCGTACTTTTAGTTGATACGCCAGTTACTGAAGTGTACCATTATTCGCCTAAACCTTTCATCACGAGCACAGCTGAGTTAATTACTGGGTTAGTCGTATTAAGTGCCGCAGTTGCCTCGCTTGTTTATTTAGATTCTTTATTTCCTGTTGTATATCGTCCTTACCACGTCACATCATGCGTAAGACCATCCTTCGGAACAACTGTCGTACTAAAAGCGCCACCCACCCCTTCATTCAACAGAAGATCTTCTTTCAGCACAACTACCACACACACTACCACACAACGCACTGCCAGAAAGTAAACAAGAGACTAATCTTTAAAATAATATTTAAAAGATTTTTCACTCCACGGTAGACTAACGAGACCAATGCATAGTTCATATCTGTTATTATTTATGTTCAAAAAGTAATTTTTCTGAACCAAGTGCCTCTTGAATCTCTTTTAATGGATATGCACCTTGCCTAACTAATACAACGTGCTTGCCAGAGCAATCAACAATGGTTGATGAGACTGCCTCATGCATGCCTTGGTCATGTTCTTCATCAAAAATTGCTAATTGAACAGCATCCCATATTACGGGTGAAATTAAGTCATGGGTTTGCGGTACAGGTTCACCTGAAACATTGGCACTGGTGGAAAATAACGGCCCGGTAACACCCAACAATCGCTGTAGTCCTGCATGTGCGGGTAACCGAATCGCTATGGTACCTTGCGATGAAACAAGCTCATAAGGAATGTTGTCTGCCGCCTTTATCACAATCGTTAATGGACCCGGCCAACAAGCTTCCATTAATATACGCGCAACGTCCAACGAGGATTGCCCCATGAACGCTACGGCCTCTTGAACGGAGCCTACTAATAATAAGTATGGTTTGTCGTCATGGTTCCTTTTTTTTACTGCATCCAGCGCACGCGCACCATCAGCATTAGCCATACTCGCTATCCCAAAAACAGTATCGGTACTGCTTAACAGTACACCGCCCATTCGCAGTACGCACGCGGCAAGGGAAATTGCTGATGGATCATCCCATCTGACACTTTTTTTCATAATACCTCACTCATATAATACACAGATAAGGATACATGCTGTCGCTACTACTCAATTTTCTACTTAATACGCATGCATAAAAAGTTTACCAGAAAAGTAAATCAATCAGTAAAAAAATCAACGGTCGACCTGACCGTTAATGTAATCAAAAAGCGCTCAACATGATAATTTATTACGGCTTTATCATGAGTACTACTTGATAATACATCTACTGCTTAACGTTAGTTTAGCTGATTATTCACCTGAAAGTAAAATAATAATTGCCAAAAAATGAACCCCACTATACATTAGTAACAGATACGATGTACCCTTTATTGATGCTATATACCTATGACAAAACTGATTCATTTACGGCAACGATTAAAAACAATCGAAACAATCAAAAAAGTAACGCATGCCATGCGACTCATCGCCATATCATCCCATTCACATTTAAAAATACAACGACAGTCACTGGTACTGTATGATCAGACCATTGCCCGTTACCTCACTATTCTCCATCATGAACTACATGACAATCAGGAATATAGAGTAGGTAGTGCAGACACGGATAAGGGACAATTGATGATTGTCGTGGGATCGCAAAAAGGTCTGTGCGGTACTTTTAATCAGTCACTGTTAACAGCTATGAATGTACATGCTGATGAATTAAACGACCAGATAATCACCGTTGGCAAAAAAGCAAGTGAACTCATCAAAGGACTCGCAATCTCCAATTACGTTTTGGTTCAAGAATGTGAACCACTGAAAAAGGGCACCATTGTAGAAATAGCACAAATGATTACGGCGGCTATTCTTCATGGTAAGTATCAACAGGTAACAGCATGGCACAATACCTTGAAAACTTTTTTCATACAACAACCGACAAAAACGGTACTATTACCCTTTGACCCGTCTCGCGTGATTGCACAGGAGACAACATCATCAATAACAGATATCCAAACGCACGCAGATTACCTATGGAATTTTACGCCACAAGAGCTGTACCGCCACTTGAGTACGCAATACTTACAATCGCAAATACAGATACTTCTGATCGATTCACTCCTGGCAGAACAGGCAGCACGTTTTATTTCCATGGATAATGCCACACGTAATGCACAGCGACTTGCCGACAGTACTAAATTATCCTACAACAAGTTACGACAAGCAAAAATTACCAGTGAAATTAACGAGCTATCAGGCTCATTTTGGTAATACCTGTGCGTGAGAAATCGCCGAAGATATTACGTGGTTGATGTCACGGGGTTGCTCTTGCTCAACCAGATGAACATATGCACCGAGTGCACATAATTTTTTATCTAAAGACTCGTAACCACGTTTCCAGTGATATATATTCGTAATACGAGTTGTATTCCTACTCACTAAACCGGCAAGCACCAATGCGCACGCAGCACGAATATCTGAAGCAGCTACCGTACCTCCATTCAACGAGGTAACACCGGTAACTTCAACTGCCGTATTACTGATTTTTTTTATTGATGCGCCCATCTGTACCAATGCATCAACATGTCCGAGTCGGTTTTCAAAAATAGTTTCTTCAATAGTACAGGTCCCTGATGCTAGTGTTTGCGCAACCATCATCGGTGCCTGGAGATCGGTAGGAAAACAAGGAAATGCTCCCGTTTTAAATGATACGGCACGTGGCTCATGTGTTGCCTGCAGTGTAATACCCATTCCCTGGGACCCTGTTGAAATGGTATGTCCCATTTCCTCAAGTTTCAACAAAAATGTATCCAGTAAACCTTCATGTACCGCAGGAAGATGAATAGTTCCACCAGTTACTGCAGCAGCAAGAAGTAATCCACCAGCCTCAAGTCGATCTGGAATAATACTATGCGTGAACGGCTTCAGTGAGCTAACTCCTCGGATGCTAATGGTTGCCGGTGCCGTAATGGTAATATCGGAACCCATTTTTTGCAATACGGTAATAAGGTCCATTACCTCCGGCTCAAGCGCAGCATTAATAATCACCGTTTCACCAGGACATTTCACTGCGGCCATCAATAAGTTTTCCGTAGCACCAACACTTGGGAACTCGAGCACTAAACGTGCGGGATGCATTCCCCGGGTTCCACCCGGAACATATGCACGCAAAAAATCTCCATTCTGTTGAAAACATACCCCCATTTTAGCAAGATTTTTTAGATGATAATCGATAGGACGTAATCCAAGCGTACAGCCCCCGGGTAACGCAACATCAGCTTGCCCAAACCGCGCAATTAATGATCCCATAAGAAGAATAGAAGCACGCATCTTTTTCATAATATCTTGACTCACATGCCATCGGACAATATGGGTAGTGTCAACCGTAAGCGTATTTGTCGCAACATCAAAAACAACCGTCGCACCAACCTGTTCGAGCAATTGTTTCATAAACCACACATCTGCCGATGCAGGAACATTAGTCAAAACACACACACCTTCATCAACTAAAATAGTCGATGCCATAATAACTAACACCGCATTTTTTGCACCCGATACGGCAACGGTCCCTGATAATGAACCAGTATTTTTAACCTCTATATATGATTCAATCACGCGCGCCTCCCCACTAAAAAAAGCATGGTACCCCTCGTACCTGATAGTTGACATAATACATTGCTTATTTTCTATTACTCATTTCTTTGAGTGCTTGTACCTCTTGGTCGGTCATCGTTCGCCAAGCGCCACGACGCAGTCCGCGCTTAGTAATACCCGCAAATGAGATCCGATCTAACGCTACCACGTCATACCCAAGAAGTTCAAACATACGACGTACAACTCTATATTTACCGCTATGCAAGGTCACAATAACCTGTTTTCCACGCCCCCCCTGCACTATGGTAATGTCATCGCATGTAACTAATGAACCATCTAATCGAATACCGTTGAGGAGATGATTTCTGTCCACTGAAGTCAATGCTTTATTCAGATCAACCGCATACACCTTTTCAACCTCAAATTTGGGATGAATAAGCTGCTGCACGAGATCACCATCATTACTGATTAACAGAACTCCCGTAGTATTACGATCTAATCTTCCCACTGGGTACACCCGTGCAGTCACCACGTTCCCCAAAAGCTCTAAAATTGTTTTTCTTCCTCGCTCATCGCTCACCGTACATAAATAATCTTTTGGTTTATTGAGTACTATATACCATCGTCTTTCTGTTTTGATATCTTGACCATCCACACGTACCGTGTCAGTTGGTAATACCTGATAAGCAGGATTTTCAACGATAGTACCATTAACCCGTACGAGGCCAGCTTTAATATAATCAACTGCCTTTCTCCGAGAACAAATACCCGCATGGGCAATATATTTATTAAGATGCATAGTGCACTAACCAATCGAACTATATCTATAGTATATCTTTGTGATCACACCGGATAAAAACTATCCCTGAGATAAAATAACCCGTATACTTAATACTACTGAAAAAAAAGGTATACTTAAAGTTATTTTAATATAAGTATCGCCATCCACACGTATAGTACCATAAGAATACTATGAGTAAACAAAAAACCATTTTTATCTGTTCTGAATGTGCCTATCAAACCATTAAATGGCTCGGTGTTTGCCCCGGGTGCAGCACATGGGGAACATTAGTAGAATCAGTCACTATAGTACCGTTAACAGAGAAATCTATTAAAACAGTCACCACAAAACCACAATTACTTGGAACAACTCCTAAAAAAGAGCACAGTTTACTGGTCAGTGGAATAGGTGAATTTGATCGAGTCATGGGTGGTGGCATTATGCCCGGATCACTCACCATCATCACCGGTGACCCTGGCATCGGCAAATCAACGTTGCTCATGCATATTGGCAATGCCATCGCACTCAATCATACCGCACTGTATGTATCTACGGAAGAATCATTAAGTCAGATACGTCAACGCGCAGAACGTCTGAACTGCGTTGACAGCCCCTTATTATTTTCCGATAATCCGCACTTGGAAAACATTATAGCGCTTGCTGATGAATACAAACCAGTTCTGATTATTATTGATTCTATACAAAATTGCTGTATCACGGCACACGATCAGCTCAATACCATAGGTCAATTACGTGATATAACGCTACAATTAGTGCGTATCGCAAAATCCAAAAATATTGCCATTATCATTACCGGACATATCACCAAAGAGGGAAACATCGCTGGCCCAAAAACACTTGAGCATATGGTAGATGCTGTTTTTTACCTGCAAGCAGAAGATCAATGGCAAACACGCATTTTGCGTGCGGTAAAAAATAGGTTTGGCACCCTTGATGAGATAGGTTTTTTCCAAATGGGACCACAGGGTCTGGAAGAAGTAACCAATATAAATCAACAACTGATTAGCGGAACGACCTATTCACCTGGATCTATTTTAGTCAGCAGCCTTGAAGGATCACGCCCGTTACTCCTTGAATTACAGGCACTAACGGTAGAAAATAAATTTGGTATTCCACAACGGGTAGTCACAGGCCTCAATCATAAACAGGTAATGCTCATTGCGGCTATTTTGCAAAAATATTTAGCCATTCCACTCAATACCCATGAAATTTTTGTAAAAATTAGTGGCGGCTTTTCTATTAAAGGAAGTACGTGTGACCTTGGCATCGCACTTGCTTTATTATCAAGTTATTTCCAACAGCCAGTTCCTGCACACTCACTGGCATTGGGTGAAATTAGTTTAACCGGCCACATCAAACCGATTAATCACATAAATGCCTTTATAAAAGAAAGTCAAAAATTTGGGATCACCATTATTTTGGCAGCAAAAGATCAAAAAATAAGCGGTTCTACGGTAACACGTACGTTTGGTCATGTGTATGAGCTTGTATCCCTTTTTGCATAAAAACGATTGACATTAGGCTATGAAGCGTTACGCTATTTGGATCAATCAACTAAATACATACTTATATATTCATAAACAAGGGGACAAGCTATGCCACTAAAAAATAGTTATATTCTTTTATTTTCTTTGCTCTTCATAGGTACGATTGCCTATACACCACAACGTACCCTTAAAAAAAAAGAATCAAACCCGATTCCACCCATAGTCCTACCGAGTAAAGAAATCTTACATGTAAGATTAGCCAATATAGGGCTCAATAATTTTTTACAAAACACCAACATCATACAAATGCTTGCTAATCAAGTAATCTCCCCTGAAAACATCTTAGAAATTGTTGATCATGGTATCAATGAATATTGTGCTCTCCCAGAAAACAGCTGGTCTTCTACCATTATACAGATGAGACAACCAGAAATTATTGCCACTATTTTGTATGACAAACCACGTGCTATTCAATACCTGCAAGAAATTGGTTTATTGCCATTAGAGATCTCTATAGCAAGACATTAGGAACTGTTCTAGCAATGCTATAAAAAAGGATATATCCATGCACAAAACATTTCTACTGTATTCATGGTTACTATTAGTAACGCACCATACACATACATCTGGATTCTTCCAATCTGAATTATTCCAAAGGGATTTCGGGGAGAATTCTCATTGGCAGACAATAAACACAGAGGTTCAATTAGCCAGTGCAGGAGAACTAGAAAAACGATTCAGTAGCTTGAATGACAAGGAAATAATAGATTTCGTGCTTCTGAGCACAATCATCCAAGACCTTGGTAATAAAACAGATACCCCAAATAACATATATATTAAAGTATGCACACTGCTCGATAAGTACTCTGAGAGCTATCAAAAAGATCTCCCGTGTCTTTATTCAAAACTTAAATTTAAAGGAATACGGAAGATTTTATATGTTATTTTTGCAGATCATCCTAAAAGTTTTTTTGCACTCCTACACGAACAACGCTACTTTATACCCTGAATATTTTTCCTCAGCTAACTGCAAGCCATTTTTTGAGTATTATCAATATGATAAACCCCACTAGTGTAAGCAATAGTGCAAACATAAAAAGGATATATCCATGCACAAAACATTTCTACTGTATTCATGGTTACTATTAGTAACGCACCATACACATACATCTGAATTATTCAAAAAAGAAACCGAATCAACAATAAAATGCACCCTACCTGATGCAAACACCCTTCGTTCGCGCTTGTCTGCAGCTGGATTCGATCCTTTAGTCCAAACAACCACGATTATTGAACACCTTGCTGATCGAACAATGACGCCAGAAGAGGTAGCGAAAGCAGTTCAATCTCAGCTGTACCTATACATGGTTAAAGTAACTATTGACCTATATCTTATGATGCAGAAAAGAAAGCCAAGTATTATCAGAGCTGTATTACAGGATCATCCGGATGCTATCAAGTACCTTAACGAAAAAGGGGTGCTACGAGAAAAATAATAAATCGGCAAAACAATGATGCAATCGTCTTAATATTCAAATGTTCATTGACACATGCAGCTATTAGTTGCTATCCTGCCTGTGCTCATTACTTAACAACATCTTTTAATACAAAAAAGGTACCCATGAATATCAAACAACTATTACTATCGTTAATATTATTGACCATTAGTCATAATGCCTACACCGCGAATGATGATATTGAAGGAAACGAGATCATTAATATTCCTTGTACAAATTTATTAAAAAAAAAGCTTCAATGTGCAGACTTAGGTCAATTTTCACGATCACGTGTTTTTAGAAAAATGGTAATAGATTTTGCAGGCAGGACAAGAGATTTAAAAACTCTTACGACAGAAATTGACCTAGTGATTGCTGAATATTATTCCGAAAGAACCGAGAAATATGGACATATAGAAAACAGGGAAGATCTTAACAAGAAAATAATCCAAGTTTTATCGGAAAAACCAGTTGAAAGTTTATTAAAAAAACCATTTCACCGGCGTGGCAAGAGAAATAAATCTCGCTATTAAATCGCTAACTAACCCGAAAACAAAAAATTTAGATCATAATTCACCTATCTACCGAAACACCATGTACCACAAAACAGCTCTGTTACTATTTAGTTTATTAATAATACATCATCACTCACATACCGGACAATATTCCAACCACAATAAAGGACGCATCCAACTTCCTTCTAAAAAAATCTTGTCTGAAAAACTTTCTGCAGTACGCATTATACCCGATCCTGATACAGAAAGATCCTTAATTGCAATTGCTAATAGCATAATGCGTCCAATAGACATAATAGTTTTGTTTGATGCGATGGTATCAAAGCATTACTATGGATATTACTACCCTTCTTGTTATCATAAATTCATAACAAAAGAATTTCTATTATCAGGTAGGCGCCTAACTAAGCAAGAAGAAGCAAAAATACACCTCAAAACACGAGAATACATTCGTCCTATTACCAAGAACCTACTCAAAGCAATATTCCCTAAAAATCCTGAGTTACTTGCATGGAATTTAAATGACCAAGGTTGCATTGTAATTACCGGACAATGTCCCAACCACAATCAAGGATTATTAACTCAGTTAATCCAACTTCCTGATTACCCAACCTTATTGAAAAACATTAAAAATCACCCTTCGCTTTCACATATCACTTGTCAAACTTTACTGATTAAACAGCTTGCTAATCGTTTTATACAATTAAAAGATATAGTACTAACCGTGCATACAGTAGTAGTCAATCATTATATTCAATACAACAAAAAAGCTTTATTAGAATATCAAGAAATACTTCGCTATCGATCATGCTTACTTCAGCAATTAAGCCCCAATAGTTATCAAATATGCCCAACAGCCACATTGTTGGGAAAACTAGCTGCAAATGCAACGCTTCTGGAAAGAGATGAAATAAACATTACCATACGCACAATGGTTAATATATTATTAGCAGATAAGCCAGACGTACTATCAGCATTAAAAATCAATGGTTTTTTATAATATCTATTGAAAATATTTTTTATGTTAATTTAAAAGGATTTTTTTATGAAACTACTATCATTATTTTCTCTACTATTTTTACTGGTTAGTAATCAACTTGTTGTAGGATCACCGTATAAATTTATTCAGCATGATGGTTTTTTTTCTCCGTTAGAAAAACAATTACTTGTTGATATTTGGCAAAGGAATACTGGTCAGCTGCTGAGTCGTATCTATGCAGGAGAATTTGATATACCAAACAGTTTAATTACCTCTTTAATGTGTGATTTAGATGATATAAAAGCGCATGAAAATAGATTTAACAAAAAATATCTTCTTGGACATGCTACTCCACAAGATTTGAGCGTTTTTAGAGTACGTCATTGCCAGGAAGCTTTGTTTATAGCAACTTTTTGTGCAATAGGAGTTCCATTATTAAATATACGCGATACTATCAAAAGACAACTAATTTTAGAACTACAACAATTTAAATTAGTTGTTGAGCAACGACTTGCCACTGAGTGTACGCGATTAATAAGTTAGGCCACCACTGTTAATATTGTTTGATCATGATACATTGATTATATACCTCATTTAATGATACTTTTGCATCATCTTAGTACAGTATATAAAATATATATAATAGGTGAAACTAACACGAAAACATACAATATTACTGGTAAATACACATTTTACTCGTAATATTTTTTATTATTTTAGAGGTATCATCATGTTAAATAGACGTTTAATACCGTCGCTGTTGCTGTGCTGCGGACTGCCTGTTTTAGGCATCTTTGTAACCTATTTACTGGTTACAACAACCAGTAAAGAACCGATGGTTACTATTACTGCTGATCAGAATAGTGTACTTACACAAGCACGGGCACAGGCAGCACAGTTATCTGACATGCCATTTATAACAGCTTATAGTGGTGTTATTTTTGATACCGATTATAAAGCCAAAACTTTTTTGGAACGCATTGACAACCTACCAGACATCAGTAACTATTATTCCCTCTACACTTGGAAAGTTCGCCTGTTTAACCCCGGTAAGGAACATGAGATAACCTATATTTTTTTACCCAACGGAACGCCATGGGGATTTGTTGAACTCATTCCCGAAACTTTTCCTGGAGCCGCATTATCTGAAACTGAAGCAAAAGAACATGCAGAAATCTATGCATTGGATACTTGGCATATTGATTTACGTACTGCAAGCTATAAATCACACCAAAGCATAAAACAAAAAAATGGTCGCATAGATCATACTTTTGTGTATGAGCTACAAGCATTAGAACAGAATGGTGGGGTACGCGTAGAGGTAAAAATTGCCGGTGATACAGTCGTTTCACTGGTACGGTTTATTGAAATACCAGAATCTTTTACCCGTACCTATGAAGAGCACAGATCATTAAACGGCCTGCTCGGTTTCCTGGCATTTATCTGGATGCTATTAACAATATGTATATGTGTCTATCTGCGGAAAGATATGGCAGCATCGCTTGTTACAGCTAAACTAATTGATACGACTACCTACATAGGTGCAGGATTCAGTGGTATCTCTTTGTTAACGGTATTCAATCAGTTTCACGAACTACTGACCCGATACCCAACCATACTTACCGTTGATATCTTTATGATGATTGCAGTACTATTTTCTTTTCTACTATTCGTTGTATCAACTATATTCTATACATTACTGATTCGCATGGTAGGAGCAATCAATACAGATATATTGGGATACAACAGAGTTAACGCTTTCATGAATGATGATCATCATTCTCTATTACCATCACCATTATTCGTAACAAGAATGAAATGGATGTATGGAATTGTGCCCATCTGGCTCGGGATTACGACTGCTTTTTATGTTATTATGACAACCTGGTATGGTTGGTGGTCACCGGAAAATCTCATTGCAAACCCTAATATTCTTGCACACTATGTAACCTGGTTAAACCCGTTGTTTATTTCCGTACATGCCGGATTCACCGAAGAATGTATTTTTAGAATTATCCCACTTGCCACCGTTTTGTATTGCACACGCAATAATCTGTACGCTCGAAAGTGGTTGATTCCCTTAACCATCATTATCCAATCTTTGGCATTTGGTGCCGCACATGCACATTACCCGATGGAGCCATTTTATGCACGGATCCTTGAACTATTTTTACCATCCGTTATGCTTAGCTACCTGATGCTGCGATGGGGATGGATATGGCCAATTATCATCCATAGTCTGTATGATTTTTATCTTTTTGCACTGCCTATTATACATACGAATGGATACTATGGTAGCAAAGTAATGATTATAGTCATCAGCGGTATGCCATTGTTATTAGTGTCATTATATGTATCGATAAAACAAGCGACACCTGAATAATCCCACTTACCATGTTGCTTTGATCACACCTGTTATTTTTTTGCAAATACGCACATGCTCTATTCAACATAGTATTTTATTTTGAACTAATCAGTCTTAAGTTTACTCTACTTAAGGCTTTTATCACCATTTAGTACATATGCTTAAATCAAGCAAATCAGCATTATTGCCAACAAAGTTCCAGCAATGAGCCGTCAGCTTCATCAGTTGACCTAATGATAACTTTTCATAGACTTCTCGGGTATTTTTATCATCTTTTTCTATTGCACGCTCACCAGAAGACAAAGGAACACGATAAGACCGCATACAATGACCATGTTTATCGTAAAAACAGATACAGTACCCTGGTACCCCTTTTACCACTTTCGATAATCCCCAGAAAATAGGAATAGAATAAGCAGGCCAATAGTTAATTTTATAATACTTAGGTTGTGGTTTTGGAGCAGATGGATCAATGAAGAATGGCAATTGCTGCCAATTATGTGCAGTCACATCAACTGTTTTAAGTAATTGCCCATCAAAGGTATAAAAGAGTGCTTTTTGCTTCAGATGAGGTTAAAACGAATGCCCACCTAACATATCTTGCTCAGTATAAATGACATATGAAGCACCTGATACAACCTGATCAGGTTGGATTGCTATTAAGGTAGAGGATAACAAAACCAAACCGAAAAATAGATAATTTTTAGCAATCATGATAATTCCTTGATTACCTTTTTACCAATTCACGTACTGCTGCAAATGGCTTAAGAGTACATAAACCATCACTTAGCCATTTATTAAACTCTGCTGCAAAAATAATCTGCGCTGCAAATGCACTGACTGATACACCAAAGCCAGCCACACCAAAAATAAACAAATATGGCTCGTACCAACTTATCGGATTTTTTAACTGCAGAATGGTATGTAATTGAGATAAGACATCAACGGAGACCGCTTTACCTGACTTAAAAACAACGTCAGTTAGCAGAATCCCAGCAACACATTTACTAATAAATAGTACATTACGCTTAAATTGACTATTATTTTTCTCTACTGTTTGTTGATTCTCTGACACCTGTATATCTTTTCCCGCAGCGGTAATCTCTTCATTATTATCTTCAACGACTTCTGGTACTATCGATTCATCTACCGATTGCGTAGAAACTACTTGCGTAGTTACGTTACCCATGTCAGTCTCGGTATTCACCGAATTTGGTGTCTCTTGAGATCTCAATATGCATGGCAACAGGCAAAAAACAATAATACCTTTGAATAAACACTGATTAACGGTTGTTTGTTGTATCACTTTAATCCTCACTTTTGTGACATTGTTGATATTAATAGACCTAGAAATTTCTATTTTACTGATTATGTTATCACTATATATTGTTGTGAATGTGACTTATATCTTTTTTATCAACTCTATCACGGTTATTATCTTGATTGTCCGGCAAAGAATTTGATGAATCCACCGTTTTAGGTTTCACATCATGCTTCTGAGCAGCAGTATGCTCGTGACTCGGTAAAAGGAAAAGAACTGCCATAATCGCTATCCCAAAAAAGCATACTATACAGTCAGCAATAGTGGGAGTATTGTGGGTATCTTTTTTTACTGTTTTTTTTTGACTATCAGCTTCCGGTATGCTTTGTTCAGAGGTGCAGACCGTGGCCGATTTTATACCAGTCTCCTGCGGAACACACCATCCTGAAGGTGCTACACCAAACATAAAAGTAAAAACCATAGCCCGAACCGCAAAAATGCGTAAACTATTTATCATAATAACCCAATCATATTAAAACATAATATTTACTTTAAGTATAACGGATAATTATATTTATTCAAATGGGCTATCTAGATAACTAAACTACCAATATAGCAGAGAAATTTTCATCAAGCATCGGTGCATGATACCACGCGTTAGCCAGTTTACTGGATTAAACAATTTAGAACGCGATTATTGCGCGGAAACTTCACGCTCGCACGCCCCAGCATCCAGTAATTTTTGTATTATTACACGAACCGCTTTTGATGAATTAATTTTTTTTGCCAACTGCGCATACTGTAGGGGCGTATACCCAATCACCGAGCCATCTTCACGTCGTGCTTTATCGGGTAAATTAGGGTCTGCACCATGGTTTAACAGTACCTGAACCATCGCAGTATAAAAATGAATCACATTAGGATTTTTTAACAGACGATGTAATGGAGCATATCCGCGCGAATCATATCCATCGACATCAGCGCCACGGCTAATTAAAAATTCAACAAGGCGTTTGTTATTATCGGGTAAGGCATGGTAAAAGAGAAAATCAACCACATCTTGTGTTAACAAATCACCAGGGGTTACACAAGACCCAGTAGCTGTAATATCTCCGCATGCGCCACGATTAAATAACTGAGAAATTATTTCCAAAGTATTATATGAACTTTCGTACAGTGTTTCAATCGTATCATAAAACTTTACTGGCAATAAAAAGGCATAATGTAACGGGGTATAACCACGTAGCTGACCATTTTCATCACGTACGGTATCATGAATATTAGGATCTGCACCAAATTTTAAAAGCATAATTACCATTTTTAGATTACCGGTCATAACTGCATAGTGGAGCGGAGCAAAACCATCTGCATCTAATGCATTAATATCAGGCTTATCTCCAATCAGTATTTTATTGAATGTCGCCAATGGTATATCTACCGTTGATTTACTCAATGCATGCAACGGAAATGGTGAACGTAAAATCGTATCTAATGAAGGTTGATTAATTTCAGTAGTACTATTTTGGGTCCCCCTAACACCGATAATCACGACCAGTAAAGGCAAGGCCAGCATATTTAGTAATTTTTTATATACCATGCTCACAAAAACCTCCATTTTTGTAAAAAGTAACTATTTAGTTGAAATATAACAAAAATAGATATACTTTTTCAATAGATTCGCTATAAATACTAAATTACCTATGGAACTTTTTATCACAATAGCTATTTACAGCAAAACACAATTTAGCCTTGTCTAACTCTAAAAACCGGAATGTGGTGGGTTGCTTATTCTCTTGCAACTGAAACTGCACGCTCGCACGCCCCAGCATCCAGTAATTTTTGTATTATTACACGAGCCGCTTTTGATTGATTATTGTTTTTTGCAAACTGCTGTGCATACTGTAGCGGCGTATACCCAATCACCGAACCATCTTCACGTCGTGCTTGATCGGGTAAATTAGGGTCTGCACCATTGCGTAACAGCATACTGACAGCTTTTTCCACATAATCAGCGTTATAATCAGAGTTCCATCCGCCTTTCAGTATATTATGCAACGAGGTATATCCGTAAGTATCATATCCATTGACATCTGCACCACGCATAATGAGTGATTCAGTAAGCCGTAGTATTGCAAAAGAACCATAAGAATACGGAACATGAAATAAAATATATAGCGTTTCTAGTGGCACAAGGTCACAAGGCTTCACCGGAATTGCCCCATTAGCAGCTATCTTGTCATCCGCACCATACTCGAAAAGATCTTGAATAATCCCATGCGTAGGACGGAAATCGAACAGTCCAGTTGAAAATGCATAATGCAGCGGCGTATAACCGAGTACTGTCCCATCTTCTTGACGAGCTTTATCATGAATATTAGGATCTGCACCACATTTTAACAAATAATACACCATCATCAAATTGCCATATCGTACCGCATAATGCAATGGCGAATATCCATCAGCATCTAATTCATTAATATCTCGGGAAACAAGAGGAATTAATTTGTCTGGTGTATAACACATGACAACATTATGCGATGCTTTGCTCAACGCATGGAATGGAAACTCTAGAGAATTAAGTACCTCTACCTTTTTTTTGAAACCTGCACATGCATTTTCAAACAATAAAGATTGATCCGTTGAATGAGTATTGTTATTTGATCTGCTAACACCAACAACTACGAACAATACAGGGAATAACAGCATACTCCATAATGTTTTGTATGTAGTATTCATAATGGCTCCAGTATTTATAAAAAATCATTTTTTATTTAGGTAACAGCTTAAAAATAACGGCTGAAGTTTCAACTGGAGGGCTTGTAAGAATACGCTTTTTATCCTCAGTAGAACAATTAAACAACGTTAAGAAAAATTTCGTAAGATTTTCATCAGAAGCAGTGCGAATACAATAACCCCAATTTTTGTTAAACTGAAAGTTCCATATAAGATTTTTAATTGCATAAAAAAACTTAGGAATAAAAAACCTTGTTTTTTCAAACCCAATTATATTATTAAGCCCTTGCCCTAAGAAACTTATACATTCATTTTTATGTTCGGGCACGCTGAACTCAGCTATATTACTAGCAATATCCTTGAAGCCTTGTATCCGTACTTTTTGAGCTTCCCGTATTGCAGATGGCCAGACAAAATGTACATAGAGACTCCCAACCACCTCAAATGCAACCCAGCCCGCAAGGACCTTTAATGCCGTCATCGTACGGGGGTGGTCATTACCCCATTGTTTCACCGCTTGCAACCCTGCTTGCACCTGCCCTTGAGGGGCGACATTTTCCTGTGTGCTATTTGGCTCTGATTGAACAGTTGTTGCAGGTACTTCACTACCCATTTGCGCAGCACCTGATACAGAGCTACCACCTAACAGCAATAAAACTAACAAAATATGACTTCTATTCATACAAACCTCCATTAATTACCCGTAGATTCCCTACTATTTTCAGTGTACCAAAACCCCTATTTTAGTCAAACGCCTCACCATAAAACTTAAATATATATCATAACTTTTATAGCGGCCTAAATATAGAGAACAATAATGAAAAAATTCACTACAATACAATAGCGGCAGTACAAGAATGTTCACCTGTACTGCCGCTGTACATTTTTATGGAAAAACAAGGCTCAACTGACTTGAGGTTATACCATTACCGGATTCTTATATGGCCAATACATTGAAACTTTCCAGGGGAACGGCTTATTACCGCAAAGTTCCCATTGTTTGTGTATTGAGCAAACCAGAAGATACTTTTAATATAATAAAAGCATTTCGCAATACATAATGGTATCTTTTCAAAATTATTCACATAATTCATACCTGCGATCAATGCTTTACCCATCTGAGCATTCTGTTCAGGATTTTCAAATTGAGCATCCGAAAAAAACTTTATAAGCTGTTTATAAGCAGCTCTGTCAGAAGACGACCAAAGGAAATTTAGATAAAGGTTTCCAATCACCTCAAATGCAACCCAGCCCGCAAGGACCTTTAATGCCGTCATCGTACGGGGGTGGTCATTACCCCATTGTTTCACCGCTTGCAACCCTGCTTGCACCTGCCCTTGAGGGGCGACATTTTCCTGTGTGCTATTTGGCTCTGATTGAACAGTTGTTGCAGGTACTTCACTACCCATTTGCGCAGCACCTGATACAGAGCTACCACCTAACAGCAATAAAACTAACAAAATATGACTTCTATTCATACAAACCTCCATTAATTACCCGTAGATTCCCTACTATTTTCAGTGTACCAAAACCCCTATTTTAGTCAAACGCCTCACCATAAAACTTAAATAAATAATGGAGACTTCTTTCAAGGCAGCGATCTACAGCCCGAAAACGCAAAAATCAGTCCTGTCAAGCCCGAAAAACCCTCTATACATGGACCGTTAATTGTTGTTTTTTCTCACAATAGAGTATACTCGCAACAATAACATACTTACTTGGCCACAAAATCAAGGAATACTATTTACTAGCAGCGAAAATCCATGCTAAAATTACTGAAACCAAATGAGGTAACGAAGCAACATTAAAGCTGTTTCATAGCCCAGAACAAATAAAGCGCAGGCATAGCATAACATCCTATCTGTCCAGCAAATCCTAGCAATAACCCTGCATTGCAAACAAACTCAGAACCAGGAACAGAAGGGAGATAATAGACTTGAGAATAATCTACTATTTGAAGACCAGCGTAAGAACAGTAATAAGCCAGTGACCAGGCAAGGCCAAATTTAGTAGTCATCTTCAAAAAATTGGATTTTTTCTTCTGTTCATTAGAGGGACTGGTAGTGGCTACCCCTTCCTTATCAACCTCAGTTTTCCCAATAACAGAATTGCCCAAAGGTTGCAGTTCGCTGGAGACAGCAGAAACTTCGACAATGCGCTCAGTATTACAACCATCCAATGCTTTAGTAACCTTACCTTGGGTACCTTCTTGCCCAAAAGCACACCCCATAAAACAGAATGTTACAAACGTACCGATTAAAAGTAGTTTATTCATAATACATTGACCTTTCTCTAGTTAAAATATCTTTCATACTTAGGGTACCAAAACCCCTATTTTAGTCAAACGCTTCACCATAAAACTTAAATAAATAATGGAGACTTCTTTCAAGGCAGCGATCTACAGCCCGAAAACGCAAAAATCAGTCCTGTCAAGCCCGAAAAACCCTTTATACATGGACCGTTAATTGTTTTTATCGGTGGATATTCTATACTTGATATTACAGGACACTATTGCCACTAATCCCTTACTGTTTATTTAAGGAATGATCATGAAAAACACCGTGCATCTGAAAAAAATTATCTTTCTGCTTCTATTTGGCGTTGCAGGAATTGGACTTTGGTATAAAACCACTCAATTTACTATTCCCCATGCAACACTGACCCTATCGCGTAACGAAGCAATTACAAAGGCTACGGACTATCTTACGGCACAAGGCATTGACCTGACCTACTATCAGTCATTCGTTTATCCAATGACCTACCATATTTCAGCTTGCCAGTTGCAACAGCAACGGCTCTATGTGCATACCCTTGGCAACCCCGAACTCTATGGCACCTTGATGGGTACGTATTTGTTACCCGCATTTTGGTTAGTCCGCTTTGCACGCTTTACCGGTACTGAAACTGAGCGTGCATTACAATATATCATCTTTTTAAATAGTGAAGGTACCGTAATTGAAACATTTACACAGATTCCCCAAAGTACACCCGGCAGCACTCTATCCGAACCAGATGCCCGATCTATCGCCATTGCTGCGCTAGAAAAACAGTATAACGTACCAATTACCACCTACCAAGAGACCGAATGTACCGCAATACAACAGCCTGCACGAACCGATTGGCGCATTGTGTTTGAGGATAAACGCTACAGTAGTGAACTTAAAGAAGCTAAAGCGGTAGTTGGCACGGTAATTTCTGGAGATACACCATCAACTATCTGGCGATCTATGCAGCTGCCTGCCCAATGGTTACGTGAACAGGGACAACAGTACACACGGGACCTCATTCGCTATATCCTAGTACTGTTGTGTGCGCTTGGCATCTTTATCTATTGCCTACGCACGGCCAATCTACCACACACAGGCATTGCCTGGTGGTTTAAACTGATCGCTTTTGTAAGCTGGATTGTATATGTACTTACTAGAGTACCCCTGATAGGAATATATTTTAATACGAGTACCCCATTGGTACATCAAGCACTGATGGCCGGCATCAATACCCTATTAGTAAGTGCGCTGATATTCATTATTGCTCTTTTTTGGTGGCGCCTATTACTCCGTATCCAACTAACGCTTGACCACACCACTGCATCTGATACTCATTTATGGCAAATGATTGCAGCTGGCGTAGTAGGGGGTATGGGGATTGCTGGTGTTCACAGCGCAAGTGTCTATTTCTTTCCGGTCATGGTTGCACCTTTGTGGCCCGATTACTCGATGCTCGGTACTTATTGGCCATCTATGACTGTCCTTTTTGGAACCTTCTCTCTCTATGCGTCAACCACCGCCCTCATGTGCTTTGGCGCCTACCTGCTTGAAAAACTGGTCACCACCTACACACGATTAACCTCAGCTGGGCCAAGTTTATTGTTTGGTATGATGACTGGCATACATATCGGTATTAATTATCCAGACATTACCGTTACTACTCTATTTCAGTTTATGCCAATAAGCATTACTGGACTCATTGCATCAGTGCTATACATATTCATTTGTACAACCCTTGCCATTTTAGCCAATCAAAAAAATAATCAGCAATCAGTGTACCAAATAAGCACTTATATATGTGGTATGTTTTGGTTTATTTATTGCATAACGCTATTAGGATACGGCGTCAATCAGCTCTATATTCAGCATTTAGCACTATCAACCGTAAGCCTTACGGTTGCCGCTGCCCTATTAGTCATCGTCCTTGGTACTGCTCAATTCCGTTTTTTACTACCGGCAATGGTCAGTGGATATCTGTTTTTGTCAATTATCCCGAATCTGACACGTATTCAGTATGCTGGATATGAGGTTACTATCGTATTGGCGGGACTATTGTTACTACTACTAACCATCACCAACTATAGCATGCTTGCCGATCAAAAGAGAGTCTCGTAAATATACTCATGACTGACATAATACCGTAAACAGCATGAAAAAGGCGTTACCGGAATGGTAACGCCTTTTTTGATTCTGCGATGATGTTTGTTACATCCGAGCGGTAGTTTATAACTTACCTACTGCTGGCGTACTTACTTCATCAAACTTAACTACTCGGTCAACTGGAGCCATTGCGTCTGTGTCAATCATATCGTCAGCTTTGCTTGCTGCGCATGCTGGCTTTTTAGCACATGGAGAACACTTTTTAGGCTTACATGGCTTTTCACACTTAGGCTTACATGGTTTTACGCATTTAGGCTTGCATGGCTTTTCACATTTTGGTTTGCATGGCTTTTCGCACTTAGGTTTACACGGTTTTTCGCATTTAGGCTTACATGGTTTTTCACACTTCGGCTTGCATGGCTTTTCACAGCAACGTGTACATTTTTGTGTGCAACATGCAGGGTTACAGATAAAGTGTACTTTGGCACAGCAGTTTCCACTCTTCACGATATACAGTTTTTTAGGACCGAATGGATATGGCGCTTTATGTTGATCTAAAAATTCAGTATTTTTATCAACGTACTGTTGTGCAGTCGTCATACCTGCTTGAACCGCATAAAAAGTCAATAATAAATGGCATTGATCTATATCAGTACCAACAATAGATTCTAATGAACGTTCTTGACCTTTTTCAACAACGCCACCACCAAGTACTTTACCCTGTGAACGTGCACATTTTTCAGCACAACCTTTTTCAACCGCTTCGCTCACTACCACGAATACTGGTATTTCAGAATTATTGATAATGATGCTATCTTCTTGCTTAGGAGCCGCTGATTTGTAGTGCTTTGCTTCCAGAGCACCCACCGTTAAAAGAGCCGCTAGGAATCCTATTCCCATGAACGACTTTGCTTCGAATGAAAACTTCATAACACCCTCCGTATTTAAATGAACAGTTAATACTTTTATTCTCTACACCTACTCACATAGTAACAAAAGCTTTTTACCGTTTGCAATACTTTTACTAAACTGCTTTCGACCGAGAATAAAGCCCACGCACACAGGGAAACTACCCAAATACCCAACGCTTAGATACTAAAAAGAGCTTAATAACCTCAAAAAATGATGTACAAAAGGCTATGAAATAGACAAAAAAAAGCCCTCTGGATATCAGAGGGCTTTAATAAAGATCTGGCACTACCTATTTTCCCAGGCCGTTACCAGCCAAGTATCTTGGGCGCTGTAGACTTAACTTCCGTATTCGAAATGGGAACGGGTATGGCCCTACAGCTATACGCACCAGAAAATTCTAAGAATCTAATCAAAGAAATATTTGTAAGTGACGTTGCGTCATATATCTTATGCAATTAAAACATTCGACTTATTAGTACTGGTCAGCTAAACACATTACTGTGCTTACACACCCAGCCTATCAACCTTGTAGTCTTCAAGGAGTCTTAATGTACCTAGTCAAAGACTAGATACGGGGTATCTTATCTTGAATCGAGCTTCCCACTTAGATGCTTTCAGCGGTTATCTCTTATAAGCTTAGCTACCCAGCGTTGCTCTTGGAGAACAACTGGAACACCAGAGGCTTACCCATCTCGGTCCTCTCGTACTAGAGACAGATTTTCTCAAATACCCTACGCCCACAGCGGATAAGGACCGAACTGTCTTACGACGTTCTGAACCCAGCTCACGTACCGCTTTAATTGGCGAACAGCCAAACCCTTGGGACCTACTTCAGCCCCAGGATGCGATGAGCCGACATCGAGGTGCCAAACCTCCTCGTCGATATGGACTCTTAGAGGAGATCAGCCTGTTATCCCCGGCGTACCTTTTATCCGTTTAGCAATGGCCCTTCCATTCAGAACCACTGGATCACTAAATCCTGCTTTCACACCTGCTCGACATGTACGTCTTGCAGTCAAGTTCCCTTATGCTTTTGCGCTCTAAAGACGATTTCTATTCGTCGTGAGGGAACCTTTGAACGCCTCCGTTACACTTTGGGAGGCGACCACCCCAGTCAAACTACCCACCAGACACTGTTTTTTATCCGGATTACGGAATAAAGTTAGATTCTCAAACTAATAGGGGCGGTATTTCAAGGTTGACTCCGCTACAGCTAGCGCCATAGCATCAAAGTCTCCCGCCTATCCTACACAGATCAATCCAAAAATCAATGTCAAGTTATAGTAAAGGTGCACGGGGTCTTTCCGTCCTGCTGCGGGTAGCCGGCATTTTCACCGGCACTACAAATTCACTGAGTGTATCATTAAGACAGTGCCCAACTCGTTACGCCATTCATGCGGGTCGGAATTTACCCGACAAGGTACTTCGC
>CAYQJQ010000008.1:0-4929 GCA_964417975.1 uncultured Pseudomonadota bacterium
TCTCAGGCCGGCTAGCCATCATCGCCTTGGTAGGCCTTTACCCTACCAACTAGCTGATAGCACGCGAGCTCATCCTCAAGCGGCAACATAAAGTCACCTTTCCCCCCGTAGGGGCTTATGCAGTATTAGCCTCAATTTCTTGAGGGTATTCTTCACTAGAGGGCAGATTCTCACGCATTACACACCCGTCCGCCGCTTACTCACCCCCGAAGGGGCTTTTCGCTCGACTTGCATGTGTTAAGCACGCCGCCAGCGTTCATTCTGAGCCAGGATCAAACTCTCCATCGCTCATTTTTTAAAACTACTGGATTACATCGCATATGCGATTAGGCTTGTTTAGTTTCTAGCATGTAATTTCAAAGATTTTTTTGTTTTCGTTGATGTGTTTTCATCAACTGATTCAGGTAAAATTATACATGTACCAAAACTCCTGTCAACTTTTTTTTATTTTTTTTTAAAAAAAGTTTTAGCCATTATGAAACAATACCCAAAATGAACATATTTTACCGATCCCGCATCGATTTTATTCGTCCAAAAAGAATATCGAATATGTCGATCTATTGCTGATTTACAAAAAAACAATTGAGATTTAGTACCCATTTATGGCAAGATACATTACTATAATAAGGAAACATATACACCCAAAGGAAAAACATGGTTTTAGAAGACTTAAAACAGTTACTCGGCAGTTGTTCACCCTCCCTAGATACCATAAAAAGGTACTGGCAGGAATCAAAAACAGAAGAACGGCATACCGAATTGGAAAGAATAAGCAAGGAAGTAGACTTCTGGCAAAAACCGGAACTCGGGAAAGAATTACAAAAATTACGGGTACAGCGAGAAACCTATTATAGTATTATCCATGCCCCGGAAGAAATTTCTGAATTACTAGCCCTATTTGCAAACGAACCACACGAACTTGAAAAATTACACGCTGAGATTAATACCTTATTAATCACTATTAAAAAATTCAAACTCGAGCTCCTTCTCAACAAACCAGAAGACAATAGCAACTGCTTCATCTCTATTAATGCCGGAGCAGGCGGAACGGAAGCACAAGATTGGGCGAACATGCTTCTAAGAATGATACTCCGGTATGCTGAACGTTCATTATTTTCTGTGCACCTTGTCGATTACCAATCAGGCGAAGGAGCTGGCATCAAATCTGCCACCCTGTTTGTGAAAGGTAAAAATACGTATGGACTGACTAAAAGTGAACATGGCATCCATAGATTGGTCCGCATCTCCCCATTTGATGCCAACAAACGACGCCACACATCATTTGTCAGTATTACCGTCATTCCAGAAGTAGAGGATGTTGAGGTAACCATTAATCCGCAAGATCTCCGTATCGACACCTATCGCGCAAGCGGAGCCGGCGGACAACACGTAAACAAAACAGAGTCAGCAGTACGCATTACCCATATCCCTACTGGCATCGTAACCCAATGCCAAAGTGAACGCTCGCAAACACAAAACAAAGAGACAGCAATGAAAATGTTACGCGCGCGCGTTGCAAAAAAGATACGGGATGAACATGAAGCAAAACAGTCTGCTAGTATTGAAAAGAAAAAAATAGAATGGGGATCCCAAATTCGTTCTTATGTATTGCATCCATATAAAATGGTAAAAGATCACCGAACCGATTACGAATCACCAGTACCTGAACTGATTTTAGATGGCGACCTCATAGACTTTGTAGAACAATACCTGGTGTGGCTCGCGCGTCAATAATATACGTACTATAACTATACTATATAGATGACCACTTGCCGACAAAAACAGATCATTCTCTATAATGATACGTGACACTACCCTATCATTATAGAGACCATCCCAGGAGACCATACAATAACATTAATAAAGAATCTGCTGCGCACACCCCTGACCAGAATGGCTCATAAAAACTTTTAGGACGGAGCACATAGGTCATAAGTCCACCAATCATAAGTCCTATGGAAATATTGAGCGGCATCAATAATCCACCCATGACCATGGCAACATTACTCCCAAAGAGCATCATAAGTGCACCAAAGATTCCACCACACAACGCGGCAGAAACACTTAAGGAACCATGACTATCAAAGGTATTAATGAGTAAGTAGCGACTCTGTGCTTTATAGGCAAATAATTGCGCAGTACCTAATCCAAATGCATGCACCAAAACATAAAAAATAATACCAACGCTCGCGGTTGCAATAAAAATACCATACCATTGATACCACCGAATCTGACGCGACGGTATTCCCGCAAGCTGCCCTGCCTTACGCCCAAATAATAGATCAACCGCAACGCCACCAGCAACCTCAACAAAGGTGGCAATTAACGCAAGCTTGATTGGATTCGTGCCAAATACTGCATATGCGGGCAACATAACAAAGGTTGCAAAACGCCCAAGCGGTGCAATACCCCATTTACCACCAATCACCATTAATTGGTACGAAAACAACGCCGTACCCATATACAGATACACCTGCTCAGTGAATGAAAAATTCTGATACCATAATATACCACTCGTTACCACAAGCACGCCGACACCCAAAAGAACATTCATTACATACTGCTTACCATACGCATACAGCGCTGAGAAAGAAACAGTTCGTGAACCACGCGAAACCTGCCGAATGAGCGTTGCCACCATGCGCGGTAACCCCAAAAAACTGCTGGCGGTAGCCACCAACATCATGCCACCACAAAACGAAAGCAGAAATTCATAGACCGATAAATGAGTAAAGAGCGCTACATATAACGGATCAACTACCACTATTTTACTCAATGCACCTATCGCTAATGGTACGGTAATAACATGCCCAGCAATAAAACCGATTGCCCACAACATGGGCCATACATCAATGACCAGAGCAGGTATCTGCATATATAATGAAGGACCACCACCATAAAGCATTAATTTTGACGGCACGGTAATGAGCGGAATAACACCTTTTTGCAACAACGATATCAGTGAAGCACACACAATGCCCGCACGCAACTGCACCGTTTGCACCGCATGTGAACCAACCATAACCGTATTGTACAATAATTGACCAATCGGAAACGTGCAGTGAGCATCATCTAATAACCGAGCCCCAAAAAACTCAACAATAAGCACCCCAAAAAGCGATGCACACAGCGCCGTGCTACTAACCATACCGATCATAGACAATGGCGTTGCAATCCACGACGTAAATACCGATGGATCTAAAAAATAAATGGCCGGGAAAGAAAAACCGATAGCCGTTGCAATAATACCACCCAGTGAACCAGCGACAACCGCATTAATAAGGTCGGTTTTTCGTAACAGGTACGGAAATAATGAACCGATCATCAACGCAAACAGTGCTAACGTTGGCGTAATCCATGGACCAATAGGAACTGCCATAGAAATATAGCCAAGCACCATAGTAGAAAATAGAGCAAACAGCGTTGCGACAACCAGAACAATACATGATCTTAAAAACATACGTCTCCTACTAAAATAGGTACAGAAAGAGTAAGAAGATACGTGGTGCCGAGGACCGGAGTCGAACCGGCACAGTTATTACACCACAAGCTTCTGAGACTTGCGCGTCTACCAATTTCGCCACCTCGGCATGATATGAAAATATTGTATTCAGTATACCAGTAAATAGGTAAAATGCTAAAAATACCCAGAAGAAAAAATGAGTGAATCCATGATATTATTGCTCAAAAACATAAATCATTATAATCTTAATGAGCATCAATACTAATATACACATAAGGATATTAAACGTGAAATTTAATTCTCTCATCATACTGCTTCTTACTTTGCCGACATTACTATATACAAGTTATGATCAACATTTTGCTCACTGTTTTGAAGATGCAAATTCATTAAAGGCTGTAGAGGTTTTAAATATATACACACTAGATACAAAAAAACACACAATCATTAAAAAAACACTCTATCGATCACCAGATGATGGACATTATAGAGCAACAAAATCCACACCGGATCCAAAAAATTCTTACTACCGGGTACAACAACTTTCTTGGGAAGATAATGACGGGAAGCGTGCACAGATAACCTTTTATAAGAATAAGCAGGATAAGCGGGGTGACACACAACGAGCCTCACTAATCACTAAAGAACAAGAAAATTACCTAGAGACAACGTACATGCCTCTCATGGCGCAACAAAAAAATGCATGCACTGGAAATATTGATACTATGACTACTATATTCAGGCACTGGGTAACAACAGGGAAAAATCTAACTACCACCAGACCCTATTTCATAGGAGAGGACTCTAGTGATCACATGAACCTTTATGAGATACGCGATAATACAATAATTAACATGGAGATTTTTACGAAAACAAATGATGCTTCTGGCAAACCCGTATTTAAACATGAACAAAAAAATTGGACATCCCTGTGTCCAAATAAATTATATACCGTGCAAAAAAAATCAGACGACCCAAGAGAAACCTATATATTAAAGCAAGAGAAAGATGGTTCCCCAAATAATAATCCAGAAACAATAGAATTTTTCAGGTTACAAAATAGTAACCAGTTGAGTTTTTTGAACGAATACAATCTCAAAAGTCAAAATGACCTACAACTCATCAATCAAAATCACCGCGAAAAAATAGAAAAATTAATGGAAACGTTAGTGCCATCACCTAAAACGCCTATTACATCTAGTAACCCTAGCACTGTGCTCCGTGCTACCCACACAACTACTGCACCTACTACTACAAAATCGGCAACTAGCATTGGGCCGTCTATCAACCAATCTAACAATAATATCAACTCAAGCGCAACGACCACCACCACAACTACTACTACCCAGGCAAGCACCACAGCCACAGCGCCATCAACATCCAGCGCTACATCAATCAGTACACTTGAAATGCCTACAGTAACGCCGGAAGACCTGAATCCGGCAGACATGGATTTAGAAAAGCTA
>CAYQJQ010000008.1:5029-41846 GCA_964417975.1 uncultured Pseudomonadota bacterium
TATCCTTACAATGTAATAACTCAACAGGCACATCCATGGACCTGGGATATACATGTAGGCATCGAGAACCCCTTGCGATCAATTTTTTTGATAGTACCAAGAATGTTTTTTATGAATATAAAAATCGTGTATTGAAACAAATAGATCCAGAAAAATACTATCAGTTAGTCATTAGTGAGGAATTAGCCAAAAAATTTACAGATTTGCAGAAACAAGGTTTCACCGAAGGCGCAATCTTGACAGAAGATTTATTTAAACAAGTATATGCGGCACTACACCCGCAGCAATCAATCGAAAATAATGCTTCTTATTCGAGTTATAATGCGAGCTTGACTAGTATGCCCCTTGCTACCACAACTACTACTACCCCGACAAGGACCATATCCAACGCTACTGCAACTACGACCACCACAGCCACAGCGCCATCAACATCCAGCGCTTCGGAGCCTGCAATTGATACAACAAAGCTACAGAAACGATTTGTTAATGAGGCAAAATTAATAGAGGGAAAAAGGTTTATCTTACAGCTGGAACAAAACAATTCCTCTGACCAAAATGATGGATTTACCTATAGCAATTTGCATTCAAGTACCTTCGGTCACGCTTGTTTTTACTCTCAAGGAACATTATACAAATATATAGACACAGATAAGACATTATGTGTTATTAAGGCGAGTGAGGGTGGCAGAATGGAACCCGACACTACCCGCTACCAATTAATAATCAACAATAACATGGCTGCACAGTGCGTGAAGCTTAAGCTTCAAGGGTTCACCGAAGGCGCAATCTTGACACAAGATCTATTTACAAAATTACATGAGGCATTAAAATCGCAGGAATCACCAATGCAGGTAGACCGAAATAGTCGTTCTGCTTCGAATCCTTCTACGCGCTCTGATCATCCCTATTCGCATTCTGCAACCATGACCACCACAACCACATCAACATCCAACGCTACATCAGCCATAAAAAGTATCACGTCGGCAGACAGGGCTATAGAACCGCTAATGGTGACTGATATTACTCACAAAACAGATCCATCTTCTTGGGAAAATGTAAATCTCATATGTCAGATACCAAACAGCATCAGCAAAATATGTATTTATTATAGCCCACTCTATACAAATAGCATTCCTAACTCAGCTCGGCGCCCTATTTTTTGGGTCCCTAGGACCCATGTTGTTTATTATAAATATGAAAATAATTTATTGAAACAAATACATAGAACAACAGGTGACGAAATTCCGAACGGCAAATGCTATCAGTTAACCATTAGTGACACATTAGTCAGACAATTTCAATCTTTGGGCCTACAAGATTTCCCCGAAGGCGCAATCTTGACAGAAGATCTATTTAAACAAGTATATGCGGCACTACAATCGCAGCCTACCACGGCGCGACAAAACAGGTCGAACGCGTATTCTTATAATATCGCTACCAGCACGGCTACTTTTCGTAGTACCTCTTTGTCTTCTTCTGTGTTGACTACCGGCACGGCTACTACTGTTGTGGCTACAGCTACTGCGGCTACTGCTATTGGTGCCGCTGCTCCGGAACTTCTTACTGCGGAGGCTCCTGCTAAGCTCCACAGGTCGCGGAATCTGAATAGCCAATCGAACATAACTTCCAGACGAACGCGGCCCACTCCCAGGAACAGATCTTCATCTCGAGAGCACACTCCTGTTTTTTCAGATCCACGTGGCCCTGAAACCCCCGCAAGTCCCCGATTGATGCAACACACAGAAGACGATTCATTAAATCATCAAACATCACTCTCTACATCAAGCTCGACATTTAGCCACAGCAATAACCCCCCATTAGGTGATAAAAACTCGACTGAACTCCAGGCTGCTGCCGACAGCACCTCCTTTAATCAGAAACTCAACGAATTGCTAACACGCACATTAAACCATCCTAAGACGTCACTCGGCGCTGCTGCACTACTGCTTTCCGCTTGTATCGCAACCAAAATCTGGCATGACACGCGTATTGCCTACGATAAAGAGAATGGTGACGGTAGCTTTGCTAAACAATCACTGCTGCAACAAAAAACACTTTGTCTTGCTCACGCTCACACAAGGTTCGCGCAAGCATCAGACCTTGCAAAAGCATGCTATGATGGACATTGTGACACCAGCATTTTTGACAAATTCTCTGAGGACCAAAAGAGGGCATTCATAACTGAAGCGGCCTGCAACCGCTGGTGGACACAGTTTGATAATCAGGTAACTGAATTGCCAATCGGCCTTGGAACAACAAGGTAAGTACAAAACGGTACGCGCATACATACAACAGGACATAAAAATATAGTATCCTATTTTCACCATAAACAATTAATAATTTGATATTTTAGGATAATAATAATGACCTACAGGATTGTATTAATAGGTTTTTTAATGCTCGCGTTAACGACCTTCAGTATTCATTCCACTTCATCACACACCAACCAAAACAAGCAGTCTTTTTTATGGCGGCTGAAGGCGCGGCTCAAACAATCACTTCTTGTAAAGCATGATTACAATTTCATCATACTTAATGATTTAGAAAATATTCCAGATGAGATTCGCATCTACACGACACACACAGATGGAACAATGTTGGAGATAGAAGATTTGATACGCACTACGAATACTAAAGCGGACAATAATCAAGAAGCAATACCTCATGATAACGTTTTTGCTTTCCACTCCGAAATTACAAAGAATCAAGATGAAATTACATCTAACTCGAAGGACAGAGAAGACCCAAAGATTTCACATATATATTATACATTGGACCATATAGACAAAGAGCGGAAATTAGCCTTTTTTACAAAAAACAAACCTAATACCCCAGAAGCACAACCCGAAGTATTAATTTACCATATAATAAAAAATGATCCGACTATACTACGACCAGCAACATATAAGTACGAAACAGAAAAACCTGATTACCTACGAGGCAGTATCAAAGGTTATATTAACTCTAGCTGTAAAGATCAATTAAGCCAGCTAATTACTGATTTAGAAAAACAATGGGGAGATGTTTTCGAAAAAGAAGCAGCTGAAGAGGAAAACAAGCCGCCGCACACAGAAGCACCCACGAAGCTTACCATTACGGCAATAGAAATGGGTAGCCGTGATATTACCTTTACTGTAACCGATAACAACCAAAACTCATATAGCTTAACGAGTCCTAAAGATAATACATGGATATTTGGCTGGGTAAACCCTGAAAAAGATATCTTAACATTATCATTCGCCCCTAACGACTCTAGTAGCTGTCGTAATCAGCAGCTTCGTTACTATCAGTATGATGACAAGACAAATAGCTTGGTAGAATATAGGCAAAGAAAATTTTATCCGCATAGCAGCAAATATCAAATCAAGGAAGGTCAACCTACGTGCTCTTTAACATTAGCCGAAGATATGGAAATCGATAAAAAAAAAGTCGGGGAGAAAGTCGTCATGTTAACCGATCAAAGAGCCCTTACCTGGGAAGGATTGAACCTACTCAAAACATCCAACTACACGGATGACGACGACTTGCTGATAAGAAAAAAAGGCACTCCTAGTGACTATACCGAACCAGCACCCGTCAGTCTACCTATTCCTAATTCCCCATATTCTCCGCCTTTAACACCAAGTCACTATTCACAATCCCCTGACAAGTTACCTACCACACACATACACCATTCCCCGCCTACTGCTCTGCCCCCCGCTTTGCCGGAGGTACATTATTTACCAGCAACAATCAATCCGCTTAATTCACCTAGACCAAATACCCCCACCCCACAAAGCCCGGTTTTGCCCGTAAACCCCAAAAAAGAACCAAGGGAATTAGACCTCATTTATTGTTATAAAGACAACTTTAAAGCAAAAGATAGGCAATCAGCAGAGGAGTTCATCTTTACTCAAGTAAATGAATCAGAAGTATTCTCACTCAAAAAATCTTCTGCTAGTTCTAAGAGTTTTACCTACACGTTCACTACCGATCATATTCTTGAAGAATATAACAGCTTCTTCGTTGAATCTGACAAAACTGAGCCAGACAGATTCAAGATCATGGTACCGAACGGTAAAACATTAAAGGAGCATCTACTAAAACCAGGTGAATCAGCACTGAGCGGTTCACAACAATTTTCATATGGACAGCTCAGGTACCTCATGAGGGCATCTGGGACGTGTGGAAAGCACGCAAACGCATTATATGATACGGATGACATATCAACTGACGCCCCTCCATCTGCCTCTACCCTAAAATTACAGATCGGAGATGCCACTGGTATGTCCATATCAACAACCACAAGTCTGACATTAATAACAACATGTGCTGCATTCACTGCTCAACAAAGGTTATCTCGAGAATCATTGCCAATAAACAGCAATGATAAAAGGTTAGAATCATTCGACAGAAGCACCCTTAATCAAAAATTAACTACATCACCACGCCCCCCACTTTCACCTGTTTCTGCAAAAGTGTCAAACCTTGAAAATACATCAGAATTTGCTGATATCCAGCTGTCAACACCGACACATCAAAAAACAGAGTCTAAATCCGCACCCTGGATCACCTCTGTGATTGAAAAATATGGCCACCACACTACACTGCTTGCCATCGGATCTATCACGGCGTTAGCTTCACTCATCACCGCTGATATATGGCGAGAAACGCGCAACGAATATGATGCACAAAATGGCGCTGGGAGTTTTGCACAGTTACCAATCAGAAAACAAATAGAACTCTGCTGTGCGCATCTGCAAACCCGGTTCGCCCCGTCAACACCTATTTTGAAAGCGCAGTACGATGCGCATCATGGCACCAACACCTTTGACACACTATCTGATGCCACAAAAAATGCTGTTAAAACTGAAGCGGCCTGCAACCGCTGGTGGGCACAGTTTGATAACAAGGTAACTGAATTGCCAATCTCAGTTGGGATAATGAGGTAAGTACCATTCATGGACAGAAAAACGGCATGGCTCATTAGATAAAAAGCTTCTTGCTTATTATGTTTTTTTATTTACTATTAAAGTAATAGGTATACTTAAAAAATGTTATTTATAATCGAGGTTACTTTATATGATATCAAAAGCGGTAATACGCCTTGGTTGTATGTCAATTTTTATAGGTATGCTTGTAAGGACCAGTAATATCAATACGTCACCGGCACCTGATGGACTCAAAACGCAAGCTGCTAAAATCACTGAGATAGTCACCAAGACTCTGGGTTATTTTATCATTGCTGGCATCATTCATGACATGATTTTCATACGAGTATCGCCAGAATCTTACTCGACATCGAAATTAGCAAACTGGCCTAATTTTTTACCATCGGATTTTAAAAAAGCAGTTTCAATAATCAAAAATATAAATGTAATCGCCTTGCTATACGGCGTTATAAATTCGAGTGTTCGCAGTGGGTTACTGGCTGGACTAAGTTTAGCAGTTGCCGCCCGCATGCCTTTTCCCGTATATGGGAAGAGGTATCTGCCACAACTAACCTTTAATGAGATACGTACCTTTCTTTCATCGCAGCTCAAGTTTATATTTGCTCATAGTTTACTGGGTGGCATCTGTGGTTATTTTGCATCACGTAACAATTCAGCTATCTTTTTTCGGGTTACTAAGGTGTGTGGCACCCCTGCGTTTGCTCTAGTTGACTCAGCAAAGCACTTTTATTGTGCAAGTATGTGCGCAAAAAAAATGACTATAAATTGTTGGACCATCTTGCCACTCATCCTAGTACTTCAGGTACTATGGCGACGCAGTTGTAATAAAATTGAGACTTTAGAAGAAACCCTACCAAATACTGCACAGCACATGGGAAAAAATAAGATAACGCTAAAAGAGTTAAAAAATGGTATACAGCGCTCTACTGATATACTCAATAACCTAAGGAAAACACCAAAGAGCAAATAGGTGCACAAGAGAAAGCAGCGTAACGTATTACTCAGATAACGGATAATAAAAAACTATAAAATAGGCAAAAGACCCGGTGTAAAAAACCAGGGGGAATCTATGAAGAATACGCATATCTGTTATATACTCATCCTGACTAGTGCCGTACCTATACTACACAGCGGCTATAATGAATCAGCCCCATCAGTGCTTGGAACAGTAGAGCTGCCGGCTAACTGGACCAAATTACCGATATTTAAGGCCACCGTTACTAAGACCACTGGAAAGACTGAAAATACATGGTTCCTAAGGTTACGCGATATTGAAAATAACGAACAGTGGGAATTCAATGGAAATCCGATATATACAAATTTGAGGAATTTTGGTGACTATGGATACAATCCCGCATCAAATAAACTTATAGAATTAGTTAGGAAAAAAGACCAAAAAAATGGGTTAATATTTTTTTCACCACCAAAGGCACATGGTTCCGTATTTAATGTACAGTTGATGAAAGAATCGCAAAAAAGATTAACACTCATAGTAAAATCTAACTTGCCTTATCAAAAAAAAATAATACAGAAAAATAATGCCACACCTATCTCAGTAATACGTACACCAATGACCCTAACAGCACGGGTATCATCGCTTCTATCAGCAGAAAAAATTAATACAAAAACAAATCAAGCACCAGTTATCCATAATACACTTAGTAAAACCATTATTATTCCGTCAGGAATGCTCATAGCCATACCAATCACCATAGCATCCCTGTGTATTGGGTATACCTGGTATAAAACACGAACTGATTATGATGCACAACCGGGCAAAAGCGACAGCTTCATGATGTTACCCTGGAGCCAGCAAGCAACTCACTGTATTGCATACCTAACAAAACAGGTGATACCACCCCGTGAAACCGTAACAGCGGTACGTAATCATTGAGGGCCTATCTCTACAAATTGCTCAGTCAGATAATTGCTATATGCAACCATCGAATTTTGGATCATCAACACGTTTACATAGTTCTATAAGAAAGCTTATTTTCCTGTTCCATTTTTTTGAGCCAACGTTCGCTAGCCTTCAATTCCTGCGCTTTTTGATACCGCTTCCACAATGTATAGCCAGTGAGACCAACAGCAGCAGCTACGCCACTTCCATAAGCAGCCTGATGAGCAAATGCATCAGCTACGTAAAGACGTTTTTTAACAGGATCATGCGTGAAATAATTACACATACTAAGTATACATAATAAGAAACAACAAAAAAGCGGCCGAATGTATAAAATCGACCGCCCTATACCTAGCAACCTTTTAAATTACTATTACTGTATTATATTTCGTTCAACATGCGCAGTAACTGCTTACGTGAAAATTCACGTACAGCAACCAAGCGTAAGCGTTGTAGATTATCGATCAAAATAGCTTTTAACTGATCAACCATAGCACGCCCTTCAATACGTACCAATTCCTGATATCCACGTTTTAACTGTTCCGTCAACCGAGTCAAAGCCATTAATTTAGCCTCATCGGACATACGGGCAACCTGAGCATTAAACGCAAGAATATCTTTCACCCAGAATGGTTGGCTCATGAGTTCACCGCGCATAGCACGGTCACGTAACCCGGTACTACGTAAGATATTTTGTACATTATGGCCGAGAGCCTTTAATTCTGCCACTACTTGATCATATCGCCCTTGGTAGAATGTACGTACTAGATTTTCTAGTTGGCGCCGCTCTTCTGGCGTATCAGCTTGCCGAATTAATTTTTCTAGATAAAGACGTATTTTATCATATTCGCCTTTAGCTAATTGGCGAGCTTCCTCACGTAACATTCGCTGATCAGCATTCAAAATATCATAGGTAGTGGGTAACGGACGCTGCGCACGCTCATAGGCTTCATAACGGCCTAATAACAATGGTTCAGCTTGTCCAACTACTACCAATGGCATACCAGCCACAAGAGATACCATACCCATCATGATTTTTAGTGATAATTTCTTCATCTGCCCATCCTCCATTTTTTAAAAATAAACGTACTATTATAAAGGTATCAAACCTATAAACTTAAAGTAAACAGTTTAAACTGATATATTTAATTTAATTTCATTATTATAACCACAAAAGGCATTTGACAACAATAAAAAAATACGTAACCCTTAAAACAAGAGACTTATTAACTTATTTTCAAAAAGGATTATCTATAATGATAAAAAATACACTATTAGGTTGCCTTTTAACCTTAAGCGCCGGTTTATTTACCATACAGGCAGAGAACCGAGAACAACGGCATCAACCAACTAAACCACTACACAAAGCTGTACACGAGGATAATCTTATTGCAGTATGTGATCTAATAGCATCAGGCGCAGACGTTAATGAACGAGATAATAATGGCGAGATCGCCCTCAACTATGCGGCAGCTCAAGGGAACAATGCAATGATAGAAACACTCATTGCCAATGGTGCCAATATCGATGAAACTGGACATTATTCGCAACACACCCCCCTTACCACTGCTATCTGCACCCAGCATCCTGACACCGCACTCTATCTACTTGCCAAAGGAGCCGACCCAAAAAAATGCGCTTGCACTCAAGCATTCGCTTGCAATGAAGTAACTGCACTACATTACGCCACTGGCATGGGATATACCGCTTTAGTAGAACGGCTAATAGAGTTGGGAGCAGCTACTATGGCACAAGAACAATATAATGGGGACACACCGCTTCACTGGGCATCACGTATGGGACATGGTGAGATCATCAAGATTTTAGTAATGCATGGCGCCGATGTAGAGATGAAAAATTTCTATCAATGTACGCCACGTGATGAATTTAAACTATTTAGAAAAGAGTACAATGATATGAGCAACGAAGAACGATACAAAGAATTTGATACAATAGTCCAAGAAGCACGCGCAAAAATGAAGAATTAATAAGTAGTATCGATATATATCTCAAGAGAACCTCTTAACCAGGGGTTCTCTTTTTTTATTTAGTAGAAACTATTTTTTATCTCACTGACAATGCGGTACACTATCGATGGAAAGATCTGGTAGATACTCAAAAGGAACCGTATGTCATTTCCCTTTAAAATTATAGATTTGAGCCACACCCTCACCAATGAAACTCGTGGCTGGAACGGCCGAAAGGGCTTTAGTTTAACCACCACATTGGATTATAACCATGAAGTTACAGAAACTAAGTTCCGGGTACAACGGATCAAAATGAATGCCGGCATTGGTACCCATATGGATGCACCAGCCCATTGTAACCCTGAGGGGCATACGGTCGCAGAATTACCGCTCTCTCTGCTTGCAACTACCTGCGTGGTCATCGACATTTCATCGCACAAAGAGAATCATAACTATACTATCAGTAAAAATGACCTGCTGTCATTCGAAGCTCACTACGGCACTATACCTTCAGACAGTTGCGTCCTTTTTTACACCGGATGGGACACCTATTGGAGCAAACCAAAAAGCTATCGTAATAACCATTTTTTCCCCGCTATCGGGCAAGATGCGCTTATGTACCTTCTTGAACAAAACATTGCGGGCATAGGTATTGACACCCTATCGCCTGATCGACCTGAATCCGGTTTTTTTGCCCATAATCTCCTTTTAAATGCTAATAAATACATTTTAGAAAATGTAGCTAATATACGGCATATGCCGCCAACAGGGGGTTACATCATGGCATTACCACTCAAAATAGAAGGATGCACCGAGTCACCCCTGAGACTTGTTGGCCTTATTCCACTTGAGTCATAATCACATGCACAACTACGGCAAGCTCAATCGGATACATTATTCAGGAGTTCCAATAGCTATTTTGTACCGCTGCAGGGCAATCACCCCAATCCCTGAAATAACAATAGCACATAGTTTTATGGCATAACTGACAAAAATTAGTTCAGCAATATGCGGAACCGTTCCATACAAACCTAACATCGTAAAGAGTACCGTATCAACGCCTTGGCTAACGATCATTGACCCATAATTACGGATCAATAACCATCGACTCGCTAACTGATGTTTTAAAAAACCATAGAGTTGATAATCGATGCTTTGTGAAATAAAAAATGAAACAAATGACGCAATTACAATACGCACCATCGGCGCAAAGAGTACCACGAAATGATTTTGCGTAACATCTTCACTACTCGGTATGTACCATAAATGAATTTGGGTAAATAATACGTACACGATTAAAATACCAATATTGGTATAAATAGCTTTACGCGCTGCAGACGCTCCGTAAAATTCTTGCAAAAGGTTGAGTGCAAAAGTTGCCCCAACACTAAATCCATCGGCACCCGTTGCATGGATCGCAAACAACGTAATCTGCTTGGTAACAAATACATTGGCCAATACACACAACAAACTTGAATAGGCGACCAGCGATGAAACCCCCATGCGTGCTGCGCCCAATGCGCCTACACTAACAACAACCGATTGTACTACAAAAAGGATCTCATTATACACGCTACATTACCTCATCAATGGATAGGTATCAAAACCAACTAACACACATTCTGGTTGCGGCACAAGACCATACTGCGCATACACACGTTCTTGCATACCACGGGCAACGGCAATCACATCGGCCGTCGTGGCTCCTGGACTAGCCACAATCATATTAGCATGCTGGTATGAAACCGCTGCTTTACCTGACTGTAGCGTCCCTTTGACCCCAACGGTATCAAGATAATACCCAACATAGATCAGCGAACGCCCCACCGCAGCAACTTCCTGCTGACTAAAATTTCTGAAAAAACTACCACAGGTACCAACATATGGATAACGCCGTTTGCGATGACGAATCATTTCATCCCGCCTACCACGGGCATATGCGGCTTCAGTTGGTGAATATATACGCATCTTAAAGGTTGCCGATATGAGATAATGGGTACCCGCTTGTAAGGTAGATTGGTTATACCCAAACGCAAACCAGGAATTGTCAACCATGAGCACCTCACCTGATAGACGATCAATCACCTGAGCATGCACTAAAAATGAGGAAAGTAAGAATTCAAAATAATGAACATTAATGTATACCGATCCACCAATAGTACCAGGAATACCACTAAACTCCTCAAGACCACCCATACCATGATCCAAGCAGTAATCAATAAGCTCAGGCAGCAGCACCCCCGAACCGGCAGTCACCCATGCATAGCCCAGTGTATCACTCATTACGTACTGTATATCTTTGAGTGCAGGTCGAATAACAATACCCTTATATCCACCGTCACTCACAAGCATATTCGCTCCATCACCAACTACCAGAGAGGGTAGATTGCTACGTAATGCCCACTGCAACACCGCACGAAACTCATCGGTCGTCGTCGGCTCAGCACAAAAAGCTGCGTTACCACCTGTTGCAAACCAGGTTCTAACCCCAAACGGCTGATGAGATTTGATCACGGCTGGCACATCATGGTTCATTATATCGCCGCTATTCATATTTTTTAACGTAATGTCCACTCCCCTAGCCCTTCACTGGCTGAGCTTTACCATGCTCATGCGCACAACGGCGTGGCCGTTCTGGGGCACCGTTTGATAAGATTAAATCACGGCAGGTCGTTGAACAGCATTCTTGCAATGATTCATTACAGGTATCACAACAGATAAAATGGGCATTACACAATGCATTACGGCAGTTTAAATACCGGTCACATGGAGTAGTACAGGAGGCACAGGTTGCCAAGATATCGTCGTTGATTTTTAGTGCAATACGATCATCAAAGACATAATTTTTCCCACGGAAAAACCCGTTTGGAAACTTTTGTGCATAGCAGTGAATGCCACCTTCAATTTGGTATACTTCTTTGGCGATTCCCTTTTTCTTCAAATATGCCGTTGCCCGTTCGCACCGCACACCACCGGTACAGTACATGAGTACCTGTTTGTCCTTGTACTCATGCGCATGCTCATCAACATATTTAGGAAAATCTCTGAACGTATCAATATCAGGAATGATTGCATCGGTAAATTTACCGATAGCAGTTTCACAGCGATTACGGGTATCAAGGATTATGAGGTCATCAGGTTTATTTTGTAATAACTCATGTACCTGCTCGGGCGTCAGATGTACCCCACCATCAGCAACTGTGAGTTCTTCAGGATCAATGCCTAAATTAACGATCGTTTCACGTACCACGATTTTTGCACGCGGAAAATCCTCCGCACACCCTTCACTCCATTTAAACACCACATCGGCAAACAGATGATGCGCTTTCATCTTTTTAATATATTCTGCTGCCGCTTCATCAGTGCCTCCTACCGTACCATTGATCCCTTCTTTGGCAATTAAAATACGGCCACGCATACCCAAACGGGCGCATAGCTCTTTTTGCCAATGCATAATCGATTCTGGATCTTCAATACGTACATATTTATAGTAAAGGAGAATTTTTCCCATAGTACACCTGTATTCACAAAATCAGTAACCTGTCTACACAACACGTCAGTATACCATTTTTTGAAAGCTAACAACAGTAGCCACGCACAAAAAAGATTTATCTACCACACTTTTTTCATTTTTCACAGAATATGCTTGCAAACAATACCAGTCAATATGATACACAATAGGAAAGGGTTAGCGGGGAAAGGAAAAAATGTATAATCGTACCATCATAGTGGTCGCCATCATGGCAAGCGGTAGTATTGCATTGGTAGCATCGGAAAAAAAATCGGACAATACGTCTGAGATGCCTTATTTACCAGTACCACCAAAGTCACCTCCACCCAGCCCGTTGCTCAATTCCAAAAAACTAGTTATTAGTACCGCACTGCAAACGCCACCACTGAGTCCAAAATCTGCACAATCGGCACACGATAATAGTCACTCAAAAAATAAATCAAATACTTCAGAACCTAACTCAGCATTATGGAGCAATCAATCTAATCCTGATTGGGAATACCACGAAAGAAAAGCTCGCCAGCCCAACAACTCACAAGAGTTTGCTAGAAAAAGCTCCTCTGCCATTTCCGCCGCCATTAAAAAATATGTCCTTCCTAAAAACAATAATGATCAATAGACGGTATCGCTGAAAAAGGGCCATTTGCACCTTAATCATTTACATGCTAATATTTAAGTTAATAGTAAACCTTAAATAATAGGCTGCCGAATGAAGTTTTTTTTAGCTTTTTGTATATTACTGCCCTTTATATTGTATTCATCTAATCATCAATTTGATAAGTCCTCTAATGCACTAAAAAAACTGCAGTCAAGATTAGAGGAATTACCTAAATCAAATCAAAAAAATTTTGCGAAACAAAATCTAAACTTTTTATTACGTAATATTGAAGAGATATCATTAAACAATAATCAACGAATGAGAAAAGCAATTCGATATGGCTCGTTGCATTGGGTTGAAAAACTAGCCGCCCAAGATCCGATAGGTACATTCAAAATAATGCTTCGAAACACTAATAGTCCGAATGTATCTGCATTGGAAGATAGTGACTTTGCCGGTATTGTAGACAAGATTAATACCCAAGATGAGGATTTTAAAGATACGATTTTACATATAGCCGCTCGCATAGGAAATTATCGCATGATAAGGAAAGCATTGTACGCCGGTGCTAATCCCAATATCAAAAATAAAGATGGGGATACCGTACTACATCTAATAACCGCTCAATACTATAATCCAAAGCATACAAACCACACAGATAGACCATATAAACATATTACAGAACATATGTTATTACCTATCGATGAAACTTCTTTTAATGAACATGACAAAACTGTAGCACTTTTAATACAACACGGCGCAAAAACCGATACTGCAAACAACGATAAAATAACGCCCTTGCATCTCCTGTGTGAAAAATATGAAGAGGAAACGGTGAATCCTGAGATCATGAAATTAATGATTCAAGGAATTGATATATCAATTAACACGCAGGATAGTGCTGGCAATACGCCATTACACTATGCAGTAAAAACATTTAATCGGTCTATGACATATTGCAAACTAGAAATAATTGAGCTATTAACTGAATACGGTAATGCAAAAATATTCACAAATAACGCAGGACAGGAACCTTTCGATTTACTTGATACCAAAATTTTACAAAAAAACTCACCAATCATTAATACCATAAAAGCACAGTATGGCATGGCTATCTTTCGGCAAAAACCAACCACTCTCACAGAGGAACTAAATGAATACATGCATAATGTAGATACCGACGTACATTAGCCCTTATGGTAACAGATGTATTAATGTACATTAACATCACTCTTGTCCGGCCTGATCATCTAATAGCCCTTGCCGTAGCTCATTCATTTTATCTACAAGCTGATCTGTTTTCTCACATAAATCGGCTCGCGATGAACAATAGTCACGTAACAACGTTTCCATATCAGCTGCATGTTGTGCACCTAAAAACCGTTTTTCACGTGATACCACCTGACGAATCGGAATAATGCCGATGACCTGCCATGCATCACGTAACTCATACTGTATCTTCTTTAGATCAACCATGTCGGTAATACCGGCCGGCACCTGATACACAATTTTGACAATAGCCCCCGCACAGGAATAGTTTCGCACGTGGGCCAGTAATTGAGCTGTGTGGTCGCCCTGCGCCTCTAATGTATATTCTATTTGCACAAAAGGACGCGTCGGTACCGGCACAAACGTGAATGTACAATCTCCTTTTGTCCGAATAATAACATCACAAAATCCTTTGGTGTCAGCGCGCTCACCAAAATCAATACGCTCGATCGACCCTGAATACACCACTGGAGGAAAACCTTCCGGATTAAGATTTTGATGCCTATGCAAATGGCCAAGAGCTACATAATCAAACGGGGGAATTGCTAAATCAGAGACTAAAAATAACGGATCAGTACCATACACCGCACGCTTTTCTGATCCGGAAAAAATTCCCGTACTCACGGTTAAATGGGATGCTAAAATTGCAGGCCTAGATGGATCAAGGCGCGCTGCATACTCTTTAATTAATCCAGTTACCGTACGAGAAATAAAGCTCGTAATATCGTGCGCAGACTGAGCAGTAAACGTATCATGAATACTTAAAATATTGCGCGTTGGCCACGGAATACCAACGATGGAAACCGTACCGCCCCGTGTTTGTAGTTCAATGATGCTGGGCTTTGAAATGACATGAAATCCATCAATGGGTAGCTCGCCAAAAAGGTCGAGCGTTGTTGCCTTTCCTGCACTCAACGGGTGATCATGATTACCGACAATAATAACTACGGGAATTTTTGCTGCATACAAACGCAACAATGATTTGAGTAGCAAACGTTGCTGGGTAGGACTTGGATTAGTGGTCTTGTAGGCATCACCACAAAAAAGAAAAAAATCTACGGAATTGTCAATTGCATGGGATATGCAATATTCAAATGCACGTGAAAAATCGGTTAACCGAGAATGAATCCCTGTATTACTTTCAACACGTCCATAATTTTCCATACCAAAATGCACATCGGCGGTATGCACAAAACGGATCATATTTCCGATACCTTATTAACTGAATTATCATTCAGTGTGACAGATTTATTTTTTTTACCTGCTTTGAGTAACACCGCGTACCCCTCTTTGTTAACTTGACGAGCTCGTCCGAGTGCTAAACTATTGGCAGGAACATCTTCAGTAATCGTAGAACCTGCTGCCGTAAAGGCATTTTCACCAATCGTAACGGGAGCTACCAACGTATTATTACTTCCAATGTACGCATCTGGATGAATCGTCGTTCGATGCTTTTTTACCCCATCATGATTACACGTAATCGTGCCTGCACCAATATTGACGCGATTCCCAATAGACGCATCACCTAGGTAACTGAGATGTTTTGCTTTGCTATATTCACCAATATTACTATTTTTAATTTCTACAAAATTACCAATTACCGCATGTTGCTGCACATGGGAATTGGTATGCACATGCGCAAATGGCCCAATTTTTACATCATCATCAATCACCACATCACGCAAGACAGAGTGTGATTCAATGACGACACGATCACCAACAACCACATTATGCAATGAAGAAAATTCTTTAATCACCACGTCAGTACCTACATGCGTAGCACCACATAAATGCACTCCAGCACCGATGACCGATCCAGCACCAATGGTAACATCAGCATCAATAACCGTTGTTTGCGCAACAGAAAAACGAACTCCTTGCCCCATCCAATGTTTCATAAGTTCAGATCGTTTTATCTGCTCAATAGCCCATAATTCTTGCAACGTGTTAACACCACGCACCGTATCATACGGTGCATTGACTATGTGAACCCCACGGCCTTGCTGACTTGCTAAAGCAATAAGATCGGTAATGCGTAATTCTGCCATTCCTGGATGCGGCATAAGATGATTAATGTATTCTTCTAAAAAAGATTTTTTAAACAGGTAAATACCGGCATTAATGCAACACCATTCAGTAACATCACCAGTAAAATCGGCAGCTTCAACGATAGTAATAATGCCATTGCGTTCAACAATACGTCCATAGGCACTATCAGATTGTGCATAGTGGGCAGATACCAATGAAACAGCAGCACCTGTTTGTGTATGCATTTTAATAAGTTCATGAAGCGTATTGTGATTTACTAATGGTACATCTGCATTCATAACCAATACATTATCTGCCCACCAAAAATCACGCGTAGTACAGAGCGCATGACCCGTACCTAATGCTTCTTTTTGTTCAATAAAAAGACCCGGAGCACCATAGTATTTTTCAATAACAGAAATAACATTATCTTTGTAGGCACCCACAACAATGTGAGTGTGGAGCGATAGAGATGCAAGTAATTGGGTAACGTAGGTTACCATTGGTTTGCCACAAATAGGTTCAATTAACTTTGATCTACCGGTATTCATACGACTAGATTTACCAGCCGCAAGTACAATTGCCTGTACAGTCGATACCATAATTGCTCCTTGCTATAATAAAAACGGCATTCAACTGCCGGTAAGATGTACGATCAAAAATAATAGCATGAGATTATATTAATCGTAAGCAGAAAATACATAAAAATTCCCCATAACTACACATTAGTATCCATCATTTTTACGTATTAATCATCATCATGGACCGCTAGGAGAATGAAAAATACCTTTCTTAAAAAAGAAGAATACGTTATTATTATTTCATGTTTATGAACATCTTTTAGCTCATATAGTATGATGTGGTAGACCGACATACATAAATCATCTGCATCGTTCACTATCCATGGAACGCTTCTTGAGCATATATAAGAATAGTACCACCCATTTGATAAGTATATACAGGTACCCTATGTCCTACACATTGTTCTGCCGACTTATTTCTTTACTCATTGTTTGTGCCTGGACCAATATTTTTGGTATGGTATACGACTATCGGTATATACCATTATTTCCAAGCCCTCGCATATTAATTAATGAACTACAACAACGAATAACGTTTGACGGGTTTGTTGCAACCGGTAATAAAGCGACCGGTTTTACTGATACACCAATCGGCATTCCTGAAATATCTGGTAGTTTTAACTTACACGAACTCTCTGAAGCACTGAACACATTAGGGCTTCCTAATCCATTACCACCCGATGCTCAAATAGAAACATTTCCGTACCGCGTAACTGGAAAATTACAAGCGCAAGGTATTAATGGATTAATGCATATCGCGTTCAACAAATATCTATCGTGCGGCGGCAGCTGGTTACTTATGCGCATTAACAATACACAAACATTTATTGTCGATAATTCAAAATGTACGCTGTACACACCAACACAACTTGATGAGTATCGACGCACTATTCTATCTGAACTTGGCTTTGTTGGACCAAATTATAATGCAGTTGGATTTGGTGATGCAGAATGTTATGTACGTTTAGGGTCCTACTGGGAATATATCGCTAAGTGTCGTTTTGTTGACCTTGGTGCTCGCCTTGGTTTCCTCATTCCTGCAGGTATGAAACGAAATATAGCTTTTCCATCATCCATTTCACTTGGTGATGATGGTATGTGGGGTGTATACGCAGCACTTGATGGTCTTTTTGAAGTGAAAGAAGACATAAAAGTGAGTATGCTATTTAGATTAAATCAACGTTTTTCCCGTATTATTACTGAACGATTGCCGATCAAAGGAGAGCCATATATTTTTGGTGCTACCTGCGGTCCTATTAAAGTTGATCCGGGCTGCACCTTTATTTGGTCACCTACCGTGATTCTAGAAAACCTGAGAAAAGGGCTTGGCATTGGCGTACAATACCATCTCATCTATCATCAGCAGGATACTATCACTGATAAACGACCAAATAAAACGGTACCGGTAAACCTCTCTGAAATGCAAAAATTCAGTAAATGGGGCGAGGATTATGTAACGGTCGATGTTTTTTATGATTTTGGGAAAGAATTACGACAACGCTCATTCGCACCCGTACTTTCATTAAGAATTGATATACCGGCCTATTTTTATGTTAGTGAATATGTTCCGCAAACGTATCGAATTTCCTTAGGACTTGAGTACAATTTCTGATACGCTTAGAGAAAAGTTTACTTATCACAAAAGGATTACCCGTGAGATTTTTACCTGCAACAAAATTATTTAGAATATTTTCAAACGATATTGCTATGGACTTAGGAACCGCTAATACTGTTGTCTACGTACGTAACCAAGGTATTGTGCTCAATGAACCTTCAGTCGTTGCAATTAAAGCACATTCAACCCAAGTACTTGCCGCTGGCAGAAGTGCAAAAGAGATGCTTGGTAAAACACCAGAATCGATTATTGCATGTCGTCCATTACGCGACGGAGTTATTGCCGATTTTGAATTAACGGAAAGTATGATTCGATACTTTATTCGTACCGTACATAATGATCGACGCACACTCATACGTCCGCGCATGATTATTGGGGTACCTTCCTGCATTACTCCGGTTGAAAAACGTGCCGTCAAAGATTCAGCAATTCAGGCGGGAGCACGCGAAGTGTTTACCATTATTGAACCGATGGCTGCTGCAATTGGCGCTGGACTACCGGTCCAAGAACCATCCGGAAACATGATTGTCGATATTGGTGGTGGCACCACTGAGGTTGCAGTCATATCACTTAAATCAATTGTATTTTGCCGATCAATACGCATTGGCGGTGATGAAATGGATCAAGCAATTGTACAATATGTAAAACGTAAATACAATTTACTCATCGGGGAAAGTACCGCTGAAAAAATTAAAATAGATATCGGATCTGCGCTACTTACACCCGCTATGCATAACGATTCAGTGTGGGTAAAAGGCCGTGATTTAGTAACGGGCGTACCTAAGACCGTTAATCTCACAGCACCTGAAGTCAACGAAGCACTCCTTGAAACGGTTGCTAATATTGTTGATGTTGTACGGGTTGCGTTAGAAAATACTCCACCTGAACTATCCTCTGACCTGGTAGATCGCGGTATTGTTATGGCTGGCGGTGGATCATTATTACGTGGATTGGATAAATTATTATCCAAAGAAACGGGGTTACCGGTACGTGTATCGGAAGATCCACTATTTTGTGTAGTGAATGGCGCAGGAAAAGTACTCGAAGAATTAGAGTTCTTCAGAGAAGCGTTAATGGAATAATGCAGTGGTAAAACAACATGGTATTCAACTGAAAAAAAAGTATGGGCAGAACTTCCTGAAAGACCAGCGGGTTATCAATCATATGATTGATGCCGTCACACTTGATTCCAGTAGTTCTGTTTTTGAAATTGGCTGTGGTGATGGCTTTTTATCAAAGGCCATCATCGCTACCTCCGTTGCACGTCTCCATATATTTGAGATCGATTCAGAATGGGCTGAGTATATACAAAAAATAATACAGGATCCTCGGTTAGAAGTATCATGCACTAATTTTTTAGATGTGCCAGAATCAACCTTTATACCGCATGCCCCATGGACAGTACTCGCTAATTTGCCGTACCATATTACCTTTCCTATTTTGTACAAGTTTCACGCACATCGCCACCTCATAAAAGAGGGTGTCGTGATGGTACAAGAAGAGGTCGCACAAAAAATTGTGAAAAAAGGAGGCAAAGATTACGGATATCCTTCTTTATTTTTGCAATGGTACTTTGAGATACGTCTGCTGGATAAAATACCACCAAGCGCCTTTATTCCGTCGCCAAAGGTCTTTTCGCGCCTCATGTATTTCAAGCCACGTACTATTATGACTCCCATTCCGCAAGAAGATGCATTTTGGCGTTTTATAAAAATATGTTTTAAACAACCACGCAGAACAATAGCAAACAATCTGAAACAGTCACATTTTACCCTTGATATGATTCCCAGTGAATATCATACATTACGCGCACAACAGCTCAATATGGAGCAGCTGCTTGATTTATGGCGTACCGTTATTATGCAAACAACAGCTGGGTCTTGTTTGTAAATAGTATTGCTTACTTAATTTTTCATATTCATTTTCTTGTTCCATGAGACATCGTGCTTCAGCGAATGCATTTTTAATATGCGCAACATACTCGGTACCATCCATAACGGTATCCGGCGCAAAGCGATCGAGCTGCTCACGTATATTTTGAATCGCAGCCCGCGTAAAAAAGTCTATCTTAGTTGAACATTTTTTATGGCGCAGTAAAGCATATTCCATTTCAGGACGTATATCCATGGTATATGAACATCCCTGCATTTGGTACTGCTCTGTTTTATTAATCAAATACGGGATCACCGTCACGACTGGAAATGGATACAAGGGAAAATGGGAACGGTAATGTAGCGGAGTCCACCCGAAAAACCAGAGCTCCATATGTCCCGGTGATACATCACGTAAAAAACGTGCGGTACCTAACTGCACGCGATGGTTTTCTACCTGTTGAGCAAGAGCAACTAACCGCTCATGTTCATTGCAAGTATGTTTACGTAACCGCATTACCTTAATACGTATTTGGGTCAATTTATGCGGTAACTCAAAACCAACGCGTGGAATAAATTCATGCTGCGAAAAAAGTTGATTACGCGAAATAAGGTCAAGGCCCTGTACCCTATCTCGTAGAGAATAGATATTATAAACGCGCACGAACAGATCATCATGCACCAGATAATCGATATCCTTTTTAATCGGCGTACCAAGTAACACCAATTCATGGATTTTTAACAGAGACTGTGGAAAATAGGTTGCTCGAACATGCGCCAAACAGAGAGAAAGGCTGCCTCCGTGACTGTAACCAATGATCCGAATTTCAGGGGTAATACCCTGTTTTTGAAGATATACTATCTCATCTTCAAGCGCTACAAAAAGATCATACGCTGACCACATACGTTCTTTTTTACTCAACAGACCACTCCACCCAAAGGTATAATAAAGATTAATTGGGGATGATTCATGAGTATCGGTAGGTACATCAAACTGGTCAAAAAGGTAGGCAATAGCACGTAACGATTTTTCGTCGGTCGCGGTTCCTGTCTGATCAATAAACCGGAGGCCATAGTAACTCATCACCTGGTTGGTAAAAAAAAATGGATTTTGCCGCATAATATCTATGGTTTTTTCGTAAATAGTATTATGTACCGAATCGGTCATAAAACCGATGACATTTTTACAGGTAAGATGGAACTTTATATTCATCATTCCATGGACAAAAACAGTCATGCGCACATGCTTGCCCTTGAGCGTGCTCAAATAGGCATCTGATGGGCTCACGGTCGAAGTGATACCCCATGCCGACCCACACACCGCAAGTAGCATACTCACACCAACTACCAGCTTACTTACCAATAAACAGTGTTTTTTTCTAATTTCTTGCATCCATAAAACGCACACATACCACCTATTGCAATACGATTATCAGATATACTTACCTCTCACTATAGCGCACTATCACTATCATTTGCCAGATATAGAGATCGAAAGACAGAGTTTTACCGACAAACATGGACATGTTACCACAGGATATACCTCGTGACCACTACATCACTACCGTGAGCGCACCATATAGACAACCCCAACCACATAACCGATCAAAGACCCCATCAGCGGCAAAAGTTCAGTAATTACCGATGTATTGAGCATATAATACCCAATATACCCAACAAGGGCACCACCCATGGAAAGTCCTGCCGCCTGCCTATACACTGTTTTGCTATAATACGCGAAAATCAGCGGAACAAAAAGGAAATTCACCGACAACGCATAACTATTGACCAGAAGCGTAATAATTTGGGACGGGACATGATGTGCGATGATAAAAGCACCAACCCCCACCATACAGGTGACCACTTTAGAGACCATCAATAAGCGCGCTGAAAAAAAGGAGGTCGCCGCCAGAAAATCCTGTGTAATATTTGAGCTGATAGCACACAATAATGAATCGGCTGTTGAGGTAATGGCCGCAATAATCCCACACACGGCACCAATTACTATATATTCATTGGTAAGTGCTGCAATCGCCGGGATTAATGGATTGGTACCCTGAGGGCATAGAATCCCCAAAAGCCGTGCCTGCATTCCAAAGTAAATAGGAATAAGTGAGAACGCTAATAATAATCCACTTGCACCCAACGCCGCAAACATCGCTATTTTTTTACTACGGGCAGCAAAAAAACGTTGCGCCAAATCCTGTTCAATCAGAGAAAAGAGGGCAGGCATAAGCAGAGTAGCAATAAAATGGCTCGGCGAATACTCCACAGCAGAAAAAAGAGTACTGGCCATCCTATTCAGTGCTATACCTTTGGTTCCCAACAGACTCATGAGTATAGTGAGAATAAATATGCACAAAATATATATAACTTGGTATGTATCGGCGACAACTACCGCATGGAGACCCCCAAGCACGGTGTACAGTATGACGAATGACCAAAAACAGGTAAAAATATACTCATTATGCACCTGCAGAGACAATAAAAGGCTTTTTGATGCCACAATTTGGCTGATCAAAATACCACATAAGGTGATAATAGATAGTAATGATGCGATTTTTTTCAACGATACGGAGTGGTACCGCGCTTCAAAAAGCTCTGCGGTTGTACTGACTGACATCGTTTGCAATTTACCGGCAACCGTTGAACCAAGTAAGAAAAATCCTATGACCATACTCAGATTGTATAAAATGCCATACAATCCTACTTGGTACGCCTCTTGAGCAGTACCCAGCAGCATGCCACCACCAATTTGCGTTGCAAGTAAGGTGAACATAACCGACCATAATCCGAGGTTACGACCGGCCAGAAAATAATCGGTCGTCGATCGTACGTTACGTGCTGCATGTACCCCAACAAGTAAATAAATAACTGCCAAAAAAATGACTACCGGAAAAAAGATCAAAATATTCATGAATCACACCGTTATTAATCAAAAAATAAAAGCTTTTCTATGTCAATTGCTTCATACGAATCAACTATTACATGTGACTTCATTACCTGCTCATGCCTTTGTGCTGCGTTAAACCCAATGCAAAACATTCCCGCATCAACTGCTGCCGCAATACCATGTGCCGAATCCTCTATTGCAACACAACGCGTCGGTAGTGTACCAATTTGCGCCGCACTATGGAGATAAATTGATGGATCCGGTTTTCCTTTTGTTACATGGTCAATAGTATACATATGTTCACCAAAATAAGCTGCTAAATTCAATTTTTGGTCAGTAATCCTCACCGTACGACTATTGGCATTGGTTGCCAACGCTACCTTAATTTCATGCTGCTTTATTTTAGTCATAAAATCGGTAAACCCATTAATATACTTCACTTGCTCTGCATACAGCTGTGATGAAAGCTGCAATTTTTCATGCATCAAGTCATCCACATGATCGTCCAACTGTAATTCTTTTTTCAACAAGGCACAACAACTGGTTAATCCTGCACCTGCCATACGTTGAAATAAATACTGTTTCACCTGATCAGAAAGTTGTATATTACGCCGCGCAAGTATCTCTAAGGTAACCTTTTCCCAAATGGTATCGGTATCAACGATGGTGCCATCCATATCAAATATTACGGCTTCATATTTTAGATTTTTTTTCATTATAGTTCCTAAACACTATGTGTTCACCCGCCTGTATACTTAACTCTTACAATTAGCCACATCACTGAGGGCATATGCTAGAGTTTTGCTCAAACCAGCAAAAAAATGAGCTCTTTTTATCGCTCGTGCATTGAGGTAAATCCCTATACAAAGTGATGACAAAAAAATGACTGCATGATACAGTAAATGAGTCATAGATTATTGTGAACGGTTATTGTATTGTATCAAAACCCTATTAGGCACCAGTATATATGAATACCATGAGAGAACAAAATACCCCTGCCGCATTATTGGCAATGCTCCTATCATTATGCGCACAGTACCTTAGTTTTAGCCTTTGGCCACTGTATGGTGCACATTCTATGTATTTTTCCGCATCCATGATTGCTACTCCATTAATCGGCCATTGCGGAGGTCCAATCCTGCTCATGATCTACACTATTCTTCATTGCATAAAATATGGTACCACTTTGTTATCTGGATCATTATCATGCAGTGTATTATTTATTCCGGGCATCATAGCCGGATATTATTTATCAACTGAATCACGCACACGCCGCCTATTGCTCATTAGTATTCCCGCGTTTCTGTTTGTCATGCACCCAGTAGGGTCTCAGTCACTAGCCTATGCTAGTTATTGGATGATTCCGCTCATACTGTCTGGCATTACTTATAGAACACTCTTTCTTGAAGCACTCGCTGCTACCTTTGTGGCGCATGCGGTAGGCTCATGTTTGTGGATCTATACCACACCCACTACAACTGCAAGTTGGTATGCCTTAGTACCAGTTGTATGGTATGAACGGCTCATCACGGCGCTTGGCATATACCTATTGCATCACCTTTTGGTACGAATTACCCAGTACGCATCACAATATCGTACCCATACAGATACCATTCCGCATATTTCCCAATAAAAAAGGTCTCTGATGATCGCACACCTTGGTTGTATTATGGATGGCAATCGCCGATGGGCAAAACTTAACGGGCTTCCAGTCTCGTTTGGGCATAAAGAAGGTGCACACAAAGTTGAAACGGTAATCCAGCTATGCATTGACAACGAAATTCCCTACCTTTCTCTGTATACGTTCTCTCTGGAAAATTTCAAAAGAAGCACTGAAGAAAAAGAGTACCTTTTTTCGCTGATACAACAGTATCTGGAAACTGATCACACATTTAATACAAAAGTACACGAACAACAGGTCCGCATCCGCTTTGTTGGTGACCGGGGTCTATTTCCCCCATCATTATCAGCATGTATCGCGACCATAGAAAACAACACCGCACAGTACTCACGGCTGACCGTCAACTTTTTGTTTGCATATGGCGGCCTGCAAGAGGTTGGTGCGGCAACGCATCAGTTATTGTGCATGAACGAAAATGAACGTATTGCTGATTATGGATATAACCAAATCAGTACCCTACTAAAAGAACGGTCATGGATTGGTGCACAACCTGATATGGATATCGTTATTCGTACGGGTGGTCATCAACGGTTAAGTAATTTTAGTGTACTACACACTACCTATGCCGAGCTCTATTTTACCGATACGCTGTGGCCAGCAATTACCTACAATGAACTTGCAAACATGATCACCGATTTCAGAACACAACAACGGAAATTTGGTGTCTAAATCCTCAAACGGATTATTACGTAGAAGGAGTTATTGCCATATCGTAACATAATGCGTTAGCTAGATGACAAAGATGCTAGACCAAGGTGCAACAACGCATGTACACCCAAAGAGCACACCACATATGAACTATCGTTTAGCTGATCCTGTACCCACACAGCCGCCTTTTTTATAGCACCATCATGTTTGCCTGCTTGAAGCAGATGTATGGTAGGTACTATTTTATTGCCGACAGCTTTTTGATACAACAGAGATAACAACGGCTGCGCACCCGCATGCATTAATAGTTTCGCCGGATTACTCTCATGCACCATACTCCCCAACACAACCCCTTGTGCTGCTTCAATCACCGGTCCTCCGATAGGCAATATCTGTTTTTGCAACACTACGAGCGCACCCGCTTTAAGCGCATACGCTACACCACCGGCAAATGCGGTCATAAAAAGGTTGATTGCCGATAAACCAGCACCCAATGCGAGAATACCGCCGCCTGTCATCCCCGCAAAACTCGCTGACTGAGTAGGAATCATATCTGGGAAGTAATTCAGTGGCACTAAACCTTCCTGAACCAACACACGGCATGCCGTTTTATATTGACTCAACGTCCAATAACTATGTTCATATTTCTTTTTAAAGTGCAGACCATCTCAACCCAAATACGCTCCCGAGTATCATTATCTACTGTGTGCAGATGGTTTTTTAATAACGTACCGGTGCCACGAGAAATCTTTTTCTTTGTGTTATCTGTAGCAAAGTAATTTAAATACCAATCATCTAACAGAGTAGATAATAATGTATTGCCAATTTTTCTTTCAGGTACCGTTTCATAGCGCATACCATACTCATACGACGATGAATAGGCAGAGAAAAAAAATACACTACTCAGTACACAGAACAAAACCGGTAATTTAATTGTATCCATACCATTACTCACATTGAACAGCAAAAAGCATTGCTCGTAAATAAGATACAAAAAATTATCCTAATAAGAAATAGTATTTTTAAAGTATGCATACGTTAATTATCAGGGCGTGTACTCTAGTAACCAGCCTACGCGTGTGCATTTATTATGCAATTGCTTTTTTCTGTTGTGCTGCAAGCATACCCAATGAACTTGAGGGAGGTGCTGTTTTTTCATCACCCTTTTTTGGCACCTCAGGCTGCCCGAAGCAGCGGTGTTTCATATGCTCAACACACAGAGTTACTTTGGTGCCAAACGGTAATAACGCAAATGCACCTGCAGTGCCCATTTTTTTATCATATGCCTCACGCGTGTCATGCCACGTTTTGGTCGTAATGCCGACGGCTGCAAGCAACAGTGCTATACCTGCCGCAACTAACTTAGGTCGTGCTCGTGCTGCGGTAATCAATTCATCGAACTTATTACTGTCCACAGGGGGTTTTTCTGATGAAGCAGTTTTTGAAGTTTTATCTGAGCCTGAGGACCCGTACAAGTGAGAACTGGTACCAGAAGAAAACGAATTCAGATTGTTTGACGAAGAGTTACCAGGTACAGTGGGAGGCGCGGGAGGCAAGGAGACGCCTCTCTGTATGCCCTCAATTTCTTGAAGTTTTCGTTTTAAAATCGATCTCAAATACCCCAACCAAACGGCCGAAAATAAAGTTGACGCAGAGGCTATACGGAAGTAATCATTAAGATCCACCTTTTCTAATACAGTACCATTATCTTTTATACTTATCTTACTATCATCAGGAACCATTATTTGAAAAGATTGAGCATTAGCAATAGGCTGCAAATCATATCCAGAAACTTCCACTAATGTATTATCATAATATCGATAGAGTTTTTGAGTGTTCAATGCACGCATACAAGGAAATCTATCATTATTAGTTTCAACAAAAGAAAACTCCAATGTAACAGTCTTGTTAGTTTGTTGATCAATATACTCAGTTTCCATCTCCATATTTTTATCACACGATTTTAACGTTAGTTGTATTGGTTCAAGCTCAGGGAGTGGGGATACAGCAGGAGCGACTGAAGGCGGCACGGTGACTGAAGGTGCTGCAGTAGATGCGGGTAATACTTGAACCTGAGGTGCGGATTTAGTTATGTCCGAGGAGTTCGGTAAATTCGATTTCTTCGTTAACTTTCCATACAGTTCATCGAATAATTTTTGAGAGAATATCATTCCACTTTCAACCTGGTTGTCCAGGACCTCATTTATTTTGGCCGCTACGGAATCATTGATTGTTAATTTTGACCGTACCCATTCTTGTATTATCGCACCACTAATCTGTTCTATGGGTACTAATACATCACCTTGCGGCATATAATAATACTGACTATCACCTCCTCTTTTACGCTTTAGTATAAAAATAGGCTTTTCCAATCTGCTTGTCTGTGAAGGCGACAACTCGAATCGTATTTCATTGCCGCTTTTTTGTGAATCCAATTGACAAGTCAACGATATAGGACAATCTTGGCTTTGTGCAGAAGAACTAATAGTAATATCAACTACCGTTAGCTTGTCTATTTGTGCTGAAGCAGCACTGTGCATATCAGTAGTGGTAAAAAAAATAAGTGCACTCAGCAGTATACGTTTTATCATAAAAAGCCATTTTATTTAAATATTAATGTATTTTATCTATTTTACTGAACAGTATAGTCTATTTTAGATGAATCTCTATCTTTTCTGTTGTGCTGCAAGCATACCCAATGAACTTGAGGGAGGTGCTGTTTTTTCATCACCCTTTTTTGGCACCTCAGGCTGCCCGAAGCAGCGGTGTTTCATATGCTCAACACACAGAGTTACTTTGGTGCCAAACGGTAATAACGCAAATGCACCTGCAGTGCCCATTTTTTTATCATATGCCTCACGCGTGTCATGCCACGTTTTGGTCGTAATGCCGACGGCTGCAAGCAACAGTGCTATACCTGCCGCAACTAACTTAGGTCGTGCTCGTACTGCGGTAATCAATTCATTGAACTTATTACCGTCCACAGGGGAATTTTCTGATGGCGAGCTTGGTACAGTTTGTACTGATAACAAGGAAGGGCAACTAGTCGGCTTCTCATTTACTGACTTCACAGAGGGTGGATTTCCAGCAGATGACTCTGGCAAAAATTGCTTCACAATTTCGGCCATTTTCGGATTGTCGGCAATGTTCACATTGCTTCCTAAAAGCGAACACGCTTCACTAAAAACTTTCTCCTGCTGTGAAGATAACTGAAATATTGTACGAGGGGCGGCGTTTTTACATAGCTCAAATTGTTCGTTACCAGCATCATTCGACGCTACGTTTTGATATTTCTGAAGGATTATTCTATCAGTTTGCTTGTGACCGCTGCTGTCAAAGTCACGTTCCTTATAACGGAATTCATTGTACAAACCAGCCTTAAAAAACCATATGTGCTCTTCGAGTTTTATTGCACGCCAACAAATCTTTTGAATCTCTTGCTTTGTGCTGCTTATTTCAAAAAGAGAAAAAAACTTGTGCTGTTGATTCAACATATTAGGAAGCAAAGCAAAAGATATTGGCTCATCATTTGCACCATGTAGACCCAAAACACAACAGAAAACTGACAGCGAAATTATTGCCGTACGTATCATGATAAAAAGCCATTTTCATAAAAAAGTAATACTATTTATTACATTCAAAGAACATTATACCAGACTTTAAAGCATAGAAAATATTTTTGTATGCGATACTATGAAAGTACCTAGAGTGATTTATCATGCACTCGCACACGCAATATTTTTTTATCGACTTTACCGGTTGCTGTCAGTGGCAATGGATCGGTAGTGCAGATAAACTCTTTCGGTATTTTGTAGGGAGCCAGGTACTGACTGCACAGCGCACGTAATAGATCATCGACACCTACCAGCGCCTCTTTCAGTTGTACATATGCAACAGGGATTTCACCATCAGTTTCAATAGACTTACCGACAACTGCTGCCCGCAGTACCGCATCATGCATCATCAGCACCGCTTCAATTTCCTGAGGATAGATATTAACCCCTTTATGTTTGATCGTATCTTTTATACGTCCAACAATAACCACCGTACCATCAGCCAAGCGTTGTCCCAAATCACCGGTATACAGATAACCATTTTTAAGGACCTGCGCGGTAGCATCGGGCGCATTATAATAGCCCGTCATATTTGTTGGTCCGTGTACGACTATCTCACCGATCTCTGTTCCGGTCACATGGTTACCCGCGGTATCCAGCAGCACAACGGTCAATCCTGGCAACGGTCGCCCAATACTGCCACTCGGGCGTAATGCATCAATAATATCAAACGCAACTACCGGCGAGGCTTCAGTCAACCCATACCCAACTGCAATTTTGCGACCATACACCAATGCAAAATAACGGCGAATTTTGTCAGGAAGTGCATCAGCTCCCGAAATAAAATAATCAACGGAGCTGAAACAGAGGTTGCCCATGAGACAAAAAAGAGCATACAATGACGGCACACCAAGCACCACGGTCGGTTTGTGTATCAACGCATCTGTAATACGCCTGCGTTCTATTTTTTCCACCAAAATAACCCCAGCCCCCAATAAAAATGGTGCCCAGACACAGGTGCTTTGTGCAAAAATATGGAATAATGGAAGCGCAGCAAAAATACGATGCCCCACTCCGTCAGTAATTCCTAGGCGTGCTGCCATTTGCGCATTATTAGTGAGTAACGCATCTGACGTTAACATAACCCCTTTTGGCATCCCCGTTGTTCCTGATGTGTACAGCAAAGCACAAACTGCATGCGGATCACGCTGGCACACAACAAAACTTGCTACATCCCCTTCAGGGGAATGATAATCAATATCATCGGACGTGACAACAGGGATATGCGGCGCCTGTGCTATGCATGTCGCTTTTCGTTCGGGAGTGGTCACGATTAAAACGGGCGCAGCATCATTGATAATATGCGTATATTCATGCGGTGACAACAGAGTATTTACGGGAACTACTAACGCACCTAACTGCCACACACCATAATAAAAACGGTAAAAATCGGGCGTATTATCAAGGAGCAGAATAACACGGGAATCGCGCACCACACCATGGGCACGTAATACATAACTGCACGTAACAGCTTGGTGGTACAACGTACGGAAACTAATCGTTTCAGCATCATACCAGATAACCGTTCGGTGATCATACCGATTTGCTGCCCACGCAAGGGCATTACCGATATACCCTATGGCATCATACTCAGCTTTTTTTTGTAGATATGCGCAATACTCTTTATCCTGATATGCCATACCACTCCTTTTTTTTTGCACCAGTTATTCGTTTACTACGTCGATGATTTTCATCGGGCACGCTTTAATGGCATTCTCTATTTTTTTGAGATGTACATCAACTTCAACGCCCGATTTTACATGGGATATATCAGTTACTTCAAATACTTCAGGCGCAATAAACTCACAGGTGCCGCACGTAATGCATCCTGGTTTAATAATTACTTTTTTCATAGATATACCATTCGTTCTACCATATACCAACACACAAGATTTCTCTATACTAAGAATATATTATCATGCAAACCTATTATACGTATACTAACTATGGATACAAAAAAAGCTATTTTTGTGGTACTCGAGGGCATAGACGGCGCAGGAAAAAGTACGCTCGCACACCAACTCACCTCCTTATTAACAGCACAAGGAATCAGGGTTATCTTAACGCGAGAACCAGGCGGGACCACCACTGGCAAAGCACTGCGTACTTTACTGAATCAACAAACCACCCCGCTCGATACCAAAGCGGAGTTTCTTCTGTTTGCGGCTGATCGAGCACAACACATTAACGAAATTATTGCACGTCATTGGCAGGAGCACTGCATTATTATTTCAGATAGATTTACCGATTCGTCTCTTGTGTATCAAGGGCACGGGAGAGGACTTGATATGAATATGATTAACTGCATCAATAACTGGATTTTAGATACGATCAAACCTGATATTACTTTTTATCTAAAAATTCCATACTCCGTAGCACGTGCGCGCATCACCGGTTCACGAACCCAATTGAGCAGCTTCGAACAGGAATCAATCGCATTTACCGAACGTATTATTACCGGATTTGATACGCTGTATTATCAGCGTGCTGATGTTGTAACCATTAATGCTGATGAAGACATAAAAACAGTTGCACGTACTGCCTACAAATCACTTATGCACCTGATAGAGAAAACATGGCACACGTAAATACACCTACTTATTTGGTTGTCGGCTCACGGACTGCTACTCGTGCGCATGTCGTGCAATTTTTGCAACAACGATTATGCTCGCAACAGGGGTGTACTACCTGCACAGTCTGTATACAGATACACGCACAACAACACCCAGAAACCCTGTGGATAGCACCGGAAAAAATATATACCAAAGAACAGTTGGCGCCCGTTTTTAGTTCGCTTGCCTTCATGCAAGAAGGTAATCGCCCTTTTTTTTGCATTATGCAAGATGCGGATTATCTCACGCCGCTATGCGCAAACAGTTTACTCAAAGCATTGGAAGAACCACCAGCACACTACTATTTCATATTAACGACTGAACGCCTGGATGCTCTACTGCCCACAATACGTTCACGCTCTATAGTCTATTCAACTGATACCATTGTCAGTACACCCGCCTCCGACGGACAGCTCCACACCTTTTTCATGCAAACAGCACTACCAGCAACCTACCGATCTACGAGTATCGTCAAACAGGAAATGGCATCACTTACCGAACATGAACTGCGTAATTTTTTAGAGAACCTCATCATTACCTATCATGAGGCTATAAAAAATGCGCTTACAAATGAACACAGTACTGATGAACTATTTCGCCGCATGGAAATACTAGAAAAACAGTTAGAAAAACCTATCATGCCCGGCAGTAGCAAACTTATTCTACAAACCCTTGCAATGCAATTTTTTTTCTAACCCATATCTCACAAGCTCAGCCCCACACATGTTCAAAAACGAGTAAATTACGCTATCCGACAACAACGTGCCGGCGACTCGACCTTTTTAGGAGCCTGAATTTCCTGCGGTAGAGGTAATGCACGCTTTTCTTGTATTCCTGAGCCACTAATAGTAAACGGCAGATCCTGCAGATCTTTCCCAACATAGTCCATAACCAGATCTATGCACTTTCGATTATCACAATGGCTCAACAGCTGATGAAACATATTTTGGCAATAGTTACTTATAATATTCATTGACTTATCAAGTGTATCCTGCGTTCCATCATAGTGGTACACCTTATTCTCCTTATCGGTAAACCTACCTATACGGATAATCATCGCTGCAATGTACTCAATACATTTTTTTTTAATATCATCCTTCTCTGTATTCAACAAGATTAACCTAAACAGATTAATATACTTTAATACCAGAGCTCTGAGTTTAGGATTTTTATAGCCAAACTGTTGCTTTTTATCATCACTTACTTGTGTGCCCTTTTTCCTGCTAATGTCCGGCTCTGCATGCTCAATTTTATCAAAAAACGGTATATATACTTTATCAAAATCGTTTAGCTTGAATGGTATATCAAAAACTGTACACGAATGATCGTAAAAAAAGTGTCTAATGGATTTTAGAATCTGATTAGCATATAGATCAAGCATGTTGAAACTTTTTCCCATAATGTTTTCATGATCTACATGCATAATATTATTTAAAAGACCTAACTGTAATTTTATGCCTGTACGATATTCACCCGATACCACGTACTTTTCAAGGTCAGCCAAACAACAATCTAAGACTGCAGCTGTTTGCGCAACCGAAAGCATTTTAAGTATATGCTGTAACACACAAGACGTATCCTTAGGCGTCGTTTTTTTTATCTGAGGATCACGCTCGGAAAAACGTGAAAAAATCTGTGAATCAATAACCTTTTCTATAAATGTATTGGGTTTTTTAAATGTAATATTTTTCGAACGTTCTAATAATTTCGATACCTCCTTATAGCTGCCTGCGCACATCAGTTCATAAATCAAACGTTTTTTCACTAATTGGGTTGTATATTTCCAATGCGAATCAATGTCGGTAAACAGAGCATTGACTGACGTTTCATCCAAGTTCATCTGCATATACGCGACTAAACGTTTAGCTTCACTATCATGAAGACAGTATTTGAGATTACTAGTATCGGTAGGTTTTTCACTAGGCTCTTTTAAGCAGTTGTTTATATATATTATTCGAGCAATGCGACGATGCACCCTTAATTGAAGAGCGTTATTTGACACGTTATAAACATCAAAAAAATCTTTGGATTTTAATTCACCCACAACCTGATCCGTAGGAAATTTTTCGTGATACCACGATAAAAACTCCTTGTACAATGACTTCTTAAATAGTTCTCGTTCTCGTGCGCGAGCTTTTGATGCACAGACCTTCTTCCTGCAAAACCTATTCATGACCGTACCCTCTAAAACGTCTGCCGTTGTTGTACTCGTACATGTACCTGATGAACCGTGGACACTAACGTTTATGGTTCTGCCGCAAGCACTCGATACGGACGAAGCACTTAATGCAGCTGAAGTAGTTGTTGTCGTGGATGTTGTAGTCGTTGCCCATGGCGTACCATCAGGCTTCAGATCATGCCTCGTATGCATACCAGAAACAGGTGCACTGGCACTGACAGATAGCGCAGAACCACCGGTACGCCACACATGATCAAATACATGAGTATCTGGATCATCAAGCGGAGGGTGCGGCGCGCGACCATCACAAACATCATGAAAAAAACTGGATCTCTCTCGAGTAATCCCCACCGCATGTGAGCGGTTAAACGCTTCAGATAGCGGCTCATCTGCACTGTGCCGTGAACCTAAAAACGGGGCCGTTTCATCATCACCATCTTCAATGGAATCCTCACTCAAGCTGTGTTCATCTCCCACAGGTCTACGCCCCAGTCGCATTGTTTGCCCAGGGCTTTGGGCACGGACTAATACGCCGAGGGAACGGGAACCTTCGACCGCAGTAATGCCATCAGCCGATTGCATACCGACACGCACAGTACTCATACGCGCCGCAAGCACATCATGCAGCGACCGGGAAGATTGCAATGAACCTGACACCCCCGACACATGAGCAAACGGGGGCCGCTTTTCTGAATCACCAGCATGCAGCAACTGACATACCACAAGCAACAGGAACGTGCCGTAGCAAAAAAAGCTCTTTTGATCTGTTATAAAACTCAAAATTGCCATCAAAAAAATTCCTTGACTATTGAACAATAAGAACAATTAAAGCATTGCACAAGAACAAGGTTGCAGGTGGTTAGATATTATCATGCAAACCTATTATACGTATACTAACTATGGATACAAAAAAAAGCTATTTTTGTGGTACTCGAGGGCATAGACGGCGCAGGAAAAAGCACGCTCGCACACCAACTCACCTCCTTATTAACTGCACAAGGAATCAGGGTTATCTTGACGCGAGAATCAGGCGATACCACCACTGGCAAAGCACTGCGTACTTTACTGAATCAACACCCAGAAACCCTGTGGATAACACTAGAAAATTACGCTATCCGACAACAACGTGCCGGCGACTCGACCTTTTTAGGAGCCTGAATTTCCTGAGGTAGCGGTAGAGGTAATGCACGCTTTTCTGTTATTCCTGAGCCACTAATAGTAAACGGCAGATCCTGCAGATCTTGCCCAACATAGTCCATAACCAGATCTATGCACTTTAGATTATCACAATGGCTCAACAGCTGATTACTCATATTTTGGCAATAGTTACTTATAATATTCATTGACGGATCAAGTGTATTCGGCGTTCCATCATAGTAGTTCACCATATTCTCCTTATCGGTAAACCCACCCATGCGGATAATCATTGCTACAATATACTTCATACATTCTTTTTGAATATAATCCTTTTTACTACAATCCTTCTTTGTATGCACCCAAATTAACCTAAACAGATTAATATACTTCAATACCAGAGCTCTGAGTTTAGGATTTTTATAGCCAAACTGTTGCTTTTTATCATCACTTACTTGTGTGCCCTTTTTCCTGCTAATGTCCGGCTCTGCATGCTCAATTTTATCAAAAAACGGTATATATACTTTATCAAAATCATTTAGCTTGAATGGTATATCAATAAATGTAGCCAATTTCTGGGGAACAAGATCTTGGATGTCTTTTTCAATCTGATTAGCATATAGATCAAGCATGTTGGAAATTTTTTCCATAATTCTTGCATCATCTACGTGCATAATATTATTTAAAAGACCTAACTGTAAGTTTATGCCTGTACGGTCTCCACCCAGTACCACGTACTCTTTAAGCTCAGCCAAACAACCATCTAAGACTGCAGCTGTTTGCGCAACAGAAAGCATTTTAAGTATATGCTGTAACACACAAGACGCATCCTCAGGCGTCGGTTTTTTTATCTGAGGACCACGCTCGGAAAAACGTGAAAAAATCTGTGAATCAATAACCTTTTCTATAAATGTATTGGGTTTTTTAAATGTAATATTTTTCGAACGTTCTAATAATTTCGATACCTCCTTATAGCTGCCTGCGCACATCAGTTCATAAATCAAACATTCTTTGACTAATTGGGTTGTATGTTCCCAATGCGAATCAATATCGGTAAACAGAGCATTGACTGACGTTTCATCCAAGTTCATCTGCATATACGCAACTAAACGTTTAGCTTCACTATCATGAAGACAGTATTTGAGATTACTAGTATGGGTAGGTTTTTTACGAGGCTTTTTTAATGCGCATTTGTTTAAGCGGTTTTTTATATATATTACTCGAGCAGTGCGAAAATGAATCCTTAATTGAACATCGTCGTCTGATACGTTATAAACATCAAAAAGACCTTTGCATTTTAATTCGCGCTCAACCACATTCGTACGATTTTTTTCGGCATACCACCATAAAAAGTGCTTGTACAATAACCACTGAAATGCTTCTCGTTCTCGAGGTTTTGATTCATAGACCTTCTTCCTGCAAAACCTATTCATGACCGTACCCTCTAAAACGTCTGCCGTTGTTGTACTCGTACATGTACCTGATGAACCGTGGACACTAACGTTTATGGTTCTGCCGCAAGCACTCGATACGGACGAAGCACTTAATGCAGCTGAAGTAGTTGTTGTCGTGGATGTTGTAGTCGTTGCCCATGGCGTACCATCAGGCTTCAGATCATGCCTCGTATGCATACCAGAAACAGGTGCACTGGCACTGACAGATGGCGCAGAACTTCCGGCACGCCACACTTGCTCAAATACACGAGTATCTGGATCATCAAGCGAAGGGTGCGGCGCGCGACCATGAAAAGCATCATGCAAAAACCTGGATCTCTCTCGAGTAATC
>CAYQJQ010000009.1:0-19285 GCA_964417975.1 uncultured Pseudomonadota bacterium
CGGCGCGCGACCATGAAAAGCATCATGCAAAAACCTGGATCTCTCTCGAGTAATCCCCACCGCATATACGCGGTTAAACGCTTCAGATAGCTGCTCATCTGGACTGTGCCGTGAACCTAAAAACGGGGCCGTATCACCATCGCCTTCAATGGAATCCTCACTCAAGCTGCATGCATTTCCCACAGGTATACGCCCCAGTGGCATTGTTTGCCCAGGGCTTTGGGCACGGACTAATACGCCGAGGAAACGAGGAGATGCACCGCCAATATCCTCATCAAGAGGTTGCAAATTCGTACCTAGCGTACGTGCACGCGCCGCAAGCACATCATGCAGCGACCGGGAAGATTGCAATAAACCTGACACCCCCGATACATGAGCAAACGGGGGCCGCTTTTCTGAATCACCAGCATGCAGCAACTGACATACCACAAGCAACAGGAACGTGCCGTAGCAAAAAAAGCTCTTTTGATCTGTTATAAAACTCAAAATTGCCATCAAAAAAATTCCTTGACTATTGAACAATAAGAACAATTAAAGCATTGGACAATAACAAGGTTGCGGGTGGTTAGATATATCAGGAACTCCTAGCTTCCACTGAACATACTGGATAATAATACGTGAAATATCCTTAGGTAAGTCTGTCACTGTTTTAATATTGGTTAGAGTTTCTTGATACGTTTTAGTAATTTCATCAATCAACTGAGAAAACTGAAGACAAGCTGCAGTATTTTCAATTTTTTCCTTCAAGCTATTCAGCTCATTTTCAGTTAACGGAACAACAGCGCGCAATAATAACTCAATTTGACTACGTAGATAAGTTACGATACGCTTATCATCAGGACGTGCCCTTAGCATATTAAAGTACAATCGAGTGTGCGTACGTACGTGTTCCATGGTTTCTTCCCTACCGATCATGGATGATTGATAACAAATAGCAAGCATCAGTTGATTATACTCATTGCTACGGCTAGGAACTAGAGGTACAGGCTCCGTGCCTATTAGAAATTTGCACTCTATTTTATATATATTCTTAATCAGTTTTTGCAAGCCTTGCTTACAATCTTCATTATCAATATACGGTATATACGATAAAAAAAGCGGATCAATTACCGGCGTCACGACACAATTATTTTCAGCTTCCGAAGAAAGAGACTTCGACAACAGCTCGCTAATCTGTTTTGGTGAACATTTTTCTATCAGCGTCTGTAGTAACTCAGGCGCCGCCTCATATTCAATTGGATCCGAAGGACCTCCGTCCAACTGCCTAGGAGCGGTAATAACATCATGTATTTTCAAAATATCAAAGTCCGATGGAAGCGATCGCATTGGCTTTAATAATTTAGTCGCCTCACTATAACGACCTGCATTGATCAATTCATTAATTTTATGCACTAATTGTTCTATTGTTATTTCATTCCGTAACACAGAAAAAAACTTAGCAATCGCAACGCCTGCCGTTGTCGTACTCGTACGTGTACCTGATGAACCGTGGGCACTAACGTTTATGGTACTGCCGCCAGCACTCGATACGGAAAAAGCACGTGATACAGCTGAAGTAGTTGTTGTCGTTGATGTTGTAGTCGTTGCCCATGGCGTACCATCAGGCTTCAGATCATGCCTCGTATGTATACCAGAAACAGGTGCACCGGTACTGACAGATGGCGCAGAACCTCCGGCACCCCACACTTGATCAAATACACGAGTATCTGTATCATCAAGCGGATGGTGCGGTGCGTGACCATGAAAAGCATCATGCAAAAACCTGGATCTCTCTCGAGTACTCCCCACCGCAGGTGAGCGGTTAAACGCTTCAGATAGCTGCTCACCTGCCCTGTACCGTAAACCTAAAAGCAAGGCCGTATCACCATCGCCTTCAATCGCATCATCACTCAAGCTGTCTTCATCTCCCAGAGGTATACGACCTAGTCGCATTGTTTGCCCAGGGCTGTGGGCACGGACTAATACGCCGAGGGAACGAGGAGATGCACCGCCAATATCGTCATCATGATGTTGCAAATTCGTACCTAGCGTACGTGCACGCGCCGCAAGCACATCACGTAAAAAAGTTGAAGCTGGCAATGAACCTGAAACCCCCGACACGTGAGTAAACGGGGGCCGCTTTCCTGAATCACCAGCATGCAGCAACTGACATGCCACAAGCACCAAAACAGAGCCAATAGTAAACAACCACGTATTTTTTAACTTTTTTAACAACGTATACATCACGAAAATCCCTTATAATCAAATTATAGCTATGATTAAGAGATCATAATAATGGCAAAAAAATATAAAAGCTATCAAAAATAACGAATAACAATAAGTACAAAAATCACGCTATGACACAGCGCTTCTTTGTTTTAGGTGTAGCCAGCGATAGATCACTTCCAGCGTACCCCATAACAAGTGAAACAATATCGGATACCATCAACCAACGGTCTGTCATTTCCTTGCGTACATTGCCATCAGCAACTTGATACGTTTGATTCATTTCATCGATTTGAGAAAACAAGGAGTGATTAATCTGTTTTTCAAGCTCATCGAGTTCTTTTTTTGTAAAGGAACCTATATTAAAAATAAGTGGTAAAATGCGCTTAATGAAGGCTTGTTTAATGCTATCTGATGCACTATTGTTTATAATCTTATCATACAACACAATATGCTTTATCCTAACATTACGTAGCTTTTCATCCTCCAAGCCAATCTGACGAAACATAGACGTCAGTAACTCATCAAAAGAGAGAATAGAGACTGGAATAAAAGAAAAAGGGCTTTTTTGTTTTAAATGATTTAACACTATGCGCTCATTACGTGCATATTCTGTTTCTACTATGTCATACAATTTTTCGATAACTTCTGCATCGTGCACATGAGGCAAACAATCTAAAACAGTTGATCCTAAAGGGGAAAATGCACCCGATCCCGAACGACCTTGCTCTCTCGAAAAAGAAGACAAAAATTTCACGGTGTCAGCTGGAGACATATCCTGCATTACATTGCGCACACCATGAAACAAACTGGATCCTCCTCGATCAACCCCCACAATAGGTGATTGCCCAAATGCATCAGCAATCGAGGTTAATTCATCGTTCCTGGAACCTGCATATCGCTCCTCCTTACCATTATCATCCTCTTGCAAATCATCAGGGTTCAGTAATCCATCCTGCTCACCTGGCAATAGAGCACTGCTACGTTTCCTGTGTTCATCTTCAGTGTTGACACGCGCTAACGCGCCCAGCGACCGGGAAGGTTCGCTCGCAGTACCGCCATCAGCCGATTGCATACTGACATGCACCGTATTGGTAGGTGCAGGAAGTGCATCATGAAGCGAACGTGAATGGTGCAATACACCTGACAGTCCGGATGCGGATTCAAACAGAGATGCTTTATGTGGCGCATCAGAAGCAACAAGATACATGCATATACCGTTAAAATTAGCGAAAAAAAACATAAGAACTAAATTATATTTTAGCTTTTCATGATAAAACATCGTAGAAAAAACCTTAATAAAAAATAAAATAACGATACATGAAAAACCATAATACTGCCAAAAAATATAAAAGCAATCATGAAATGATTATAAATAAACAAAAAAGCGGGTAAGGCTCAACCAAGTAAAAATATAAAAGCAAAAAAGTGTTTTATAAATAGTAGTTTTTAACGATTATTCGCACGCCGCTTTACCATCTGCTTGAGTAGTTGAAATATCGTGTGTAGTGCGCTCATCAAGCACAATGCCGCCGCGCTCTTGGTTGTCACGTATGTACAATACCTCCGTCCCAACACACACCGCAGCATACTCCCATCGACGTTCTTGGATTGAATCTTTATACATACCGCTCACTTTTTTGATGACCACCTTTGAGACACAGGGCTTGCCATAGGTTGTATGGGGACGAGAACCGAGTATGCGATGTTCACCAGATGGGATCGTTACCTGTTGATCAGGCAAATCAGGATCATTTGACGTTTCATTCCAGGGCGATTCAAGGGGCGGTTGAAACGCAAGCGTCGCTACAACCTCACCGTCCGTATCATTGTGGATATCGACAAAATTAATCGCATGGACACCAGAATAAAATAATACACACAGTAGATACACTACCAGAGAACGCTCCATAAAAACCCCCTACCTTTTCCCCATCATACCTTTTGCATACAGTGTAACAAAGCGTATCATCTGCATGCAAGAGTAGGTTCATTCACTGATTTTTAACTGGACTTTTAGCCTGAAAAATACTATATGTTCAATATAATAATGGTCAATTTCCCCCATGTGTGATTCTACTAAACTCTCCCGTACACAGAGATAATAATCTCACCATGAATTATATGGATTTGAGCCAATCAAGGAATAAAACCCATGTCACAACACATAAAAAATCTCATTCCATCCTGCATGCTGCGTGAATCCGCCTGGCAAAAAGCATTACTTGCTGCATGGCCAAGCATCATGGGGCCGCTCCATGAACATGCAGTCATAGAAAAGATAGTACCCCCACTACTGGTGATTGGAGTAACGAATTCATGCTTGCTCCAAGAATTACACCTGTTGTCTCCGGTTCTTTTAAAGAAAATACAGGAAACCGTAGCAGCCGACTCTTTAAAACAGATACGCTTACAACTAAAGGCTATGCCGCGCCGTAACACACCCCGCGTACTGACAACACCAATGGTGCACATGCCACAAAAAAAATTAACACAAGAGGCTACCATGTTACCGATGCTCCACAAAAACGCGCTCATGAACATAAAAGATCAATCGCTACGGGATGCTTTACTATCGTTCTGGCTTCACTGTTTTAGGGAATAACTGTGATCTATTTTCTATTTTTTCTAAATATTTTTTCTACTGTTTCAGGTCATATGCGCTACAATAACGAATACGCACATGAAATTCACCGCTACCTGTGGGCTAATTATAATCAGTTTAACGGCAACAATCAGACTGCTGCCGGGTGTTATAAACAACTGCTCACGGCTACCCCAACATCTGTCTATGTCCACAAAGGGTACATACCTTTTTTGTATCAACATAACAAATACAAAGAGATTGTTGCGCTCAAAGATCGCCTTGGAAATACGTTTAATCAAGATCCGGAAATACAACTGATCATCGTTGATGCACTGAGAAAAACGGGTAATGAATCGGCTGCAGATGAACTCGTCCTGACACTGAGTCAACGGATACAGGATAGCTTAGAGATCGTGTATGAAGCTGCAAAAATATATTTACAACGAAAAGAGTTAACAAACGCTCATGAATGTGTAACACGCCATTTAAACAGTAACCCAAAGCGCATTCACAATTGCATTCTTTATTTTGTACTTGCACAAATTGAAATACAACGGCAAGAATTCAGCAAAGCATTAACCTATGTTCAGGAATGCCTTGCACTCAACCCCTATTTTGATAAAGGATGGCTGTTGCAGGCTGCCATCAAAGAGCAAACTGGTAATCTTGAAGGTGCCATTGAAGGATACACTCATTATGTACAATACACACCGGTGATTGATCCGATCGTGCAAGGGCACCTGATCTCTCTGCAACTCAAAGAACGCTTTTTAACGACACGTTTTTTGTACACTACCAAAGCAACATTATACCAACAAGCGCACAATGCATTCGGCAATAAACAGTATACAGAAGCACGGATCGCCGTTGATGCCTGCCTAAAAAAGGATCCGTTTGACATCAAAACACAACTACTCAAAATCGATATACTATCGGCCACGAAAGAATATGACACCTTACTCAGCTGTATCCAACAGTGGCTTGAACAACGGCCGGGAGACAAAGCATTACTCGCCGTACTTCATCTGCTTTCAAAAACTGATACACCCAAAGATAAAATTATCGCCCTACTCGAACATCATTACACCAATCATCCGTACCATGAACTCGTTGCTCTCTATTTGGCAGACATACATCTGCGCGCAAGCAACCATCTCAAAGCACGTACGTACTTCGAGACGGTATTCCAAAAAACTACCAATTCACCCTTGAAAAAAGATGTAGCATTCCAGTTGGCACGATTGCACTATATTATCGGTGATCACGCGCCATTGGTACAGTACGCAACCGAATGCATCAACGATGGCGTATGTCATGCCGGAGCCCATAATTTACTTGCCTACTATTATACCGAACATGCACATGACATAGGGGAAGCTGAAAAACATTGCTCATTGGCATTAAGCGCTGAACCGGACAATATACACTTTTTAGATACAAAAGCAGTTATTTTATGTGCACAAAAAGAGTATACTAAAGCAATTGAAATACTAAAACCTATTGCTCAAAAGGAACCACATGACCCTACTATCCTGTCACATCTGGCACATGCATATGAGGCATTAGGAAATCATGCAGATGCAGAAATAGTTCGCACCACCCTGTCTGCTAACCATCAGGCATCCCCCAGGCGCTAACGTTCACTTTTTTACTCACCTATCTAACGATACCCCTATGTCTAACTCTATCTGTTTTGTTGCCGGTAAATCCGGCGGCCACACTATCCCCTGTATTACGCGTGCTCGTCAGTACAAAGAGCAGCATCCTACCGCAACGGTTCTGTTTTTTACCACCACGCTTGCCCTTGATCGTACCCTAGTGCAACAAAATGACGCCATTGATATTCCAGTCTATCTTCCTTTGACCAGCGTGTCTGCAACACCGTGGTACGCAATCATTACCAATGGCATAGATTTCATGCGTTCATGGTTCACCAGTATCCGCCTTCTTGCCCGCCATCGGCCACGTAAGGTTATTACCACCGGTGGCTTTATCGCCCTTCCGGTATGTTATGCAGCATGGATGCTCGGCATTCCGATTGAACTGTGCGAACTCAATGTCGTGCCCGGTGCAGCAATCAAACATTTAGCACGGTACGCAACACAGATTACTATCTGTTTTAAAAAAACGGCTACGCTCCTAGCTCCCTACCCGTGTACCCTGAGCACCTACCCACATCGTTTTACACAATCGGATACACTGACTACTCAATCAGCAGACAACACAAAAAAAAGGATCCTTATTTTAGGAGGATCGCAAGGTTCACTCAGTATCAATCGGTTAATACAACAGATGACCGAGCAACCAACATGGTCATCTGAACAGTATGCAATCATTCACCAGACCGGATCGGATCAACAGACCGCGTATTTTACCGAGTATTACAAAACGCATGGCATCCAGGCACAGGTATTTAGTTTTGCCGCTGATTTAGCGCCCATATATCGGCAAGCGGATATCGTCATTGCACGCGCTGGAGCCGGTACATTATTCGAGCTCCTTTTTTTTGAAAAACCATGTATACTCATTCCACTTGAGCACGAAGCACAAGGACATCAGGTCTGTAATGCTCAAGAGATGGTTATTGAACATCAACGGCTATTCAGCATGGCTCGACAAAAACAGCTGGAAGAGCATCCGGCGTTGCTATTGTCACTGGTCACGGAAAAGTTGGTGGCATAATCATGCATCAGAAATGATACACAATAAAACAAGTGACGATGAGGTTATATCATGAAAAAACAGATAGTAAAGCTATGCGTACTGCTGTTAGCTGTACTGTGGATACAGGAAAGTTGTGGAATGAACGCTTTAGGATGGGCAGTTACAAAAGTCACAGAAAAAAAACGAACAAGACTACAAAGTTGGGTGCATGACGGTCTATTAGGTTATGTACCTGGCGCGACATTCTTAGTACCTGATGCACAGAGCTGGGGTGATACATTCACAACTGGTATGACTAAAGCAGCAGAAGTAGGAGCAAACGTCCTTACTAAAGGTCTCGACAAAACTGCAATCCATATAGCCAATCATGCCTTACCCGAGGCAAAAGCAGCAATAAATGATGCTGCTCAAACAGTAAGTGACGCAGCAAAAGATGCTATTGATCAAAATACTGATAAAATGATCGCTGTCTTAAAACCATTAATAGAAAAAAGCAATAGTACCATGGAAGGTTTCATGCAATTGCTAGAAAGTTTTCATCAACTTACCCAACCAGCATTAGGAATGTTAAATAAACTCAATGACACTACGACTACACTTTCAGAAAAAAGCAAAGACATAAACCAAGAAACAATCGAGCAACTATTCGCTACACAACGTATTGCCTTAGAAACATCAATAGATAACAAATTCCAAAATTTCAAAACTTATTTTGAAAAACACAAAGCCGCACTAACTACATTCGCAACTAACACAAAAGCTACCGCCAAAAAAGGTGCGATCGGTGTGGGCGTAGGAACTGCTGCATTGGCCGCTACCTATGTGCTTTACAAACAGCTGGGTAACTACACATCCCCGTTGATTGGTGAAACATCATGTGTCACGACGTGGCGGGGTCTCACTACCATTGAATCATTGCTACTGGCATCGTACCCATTAAAACAACAGATTACTGATCAGTTGGCGATTGCAGAAGAAACGGTTGCACAACTAGAACGGATTAGTTCCCTGTCACGCACCCAGCTGACAAAAAAAGGCACTAAAATACCAGCATTACCAGCACCGCAGATAACCAAACTCGGTGGACACAAGAGAAATAACACTGATATTGCTCCCTACCTTTTTTACGGGCCATCGGATACCGGAAAAACGGCAGCGGCACGTGTGATTATGGAACGCTCAGGAATTCATTGGGCAATTATTGATGCAACCGCTCTCGCCAGCAGCATTGAAAAAAATAGCATCATTCAAGACCTGACTAAACTATTTTCGTGGGCAACGGTATTGAAACAAAAGAGAATTCTCTTTTTTGAAAGTATCGATCTTTTGTACAACCACCCAACCGCATACAAAGCATTTAAAGAATTGCAAAAAAAGCATGCGTCAACAACATTAGTTATCTGTGCTACCAACAATGAAACGATTGCACAGGCTGCTGATGGATTCTGGAAAATCAAATTTGAGGTACCAACGGTAGATAATATTGTCACACTACTCAATGCACGCTTAACACCCCATCTGACTGCCCTGTGTGCACAGCATGCACCATCTGATGCCTCAGCTGCAGATCAGTTGTTGGAACACCACAAAAATCATACTCTATCACCGGCAACTGCTCAACGGTTACATGGATTAACTGCAAAACAGATTGATGGATTTATTCAACAGCTATCAGCATCTCTAGAATCTATTCCGTTCACCGTTGAACATCATCAACGCGTACTGCACACCGTACTGAATGAAGCCCAATTTCAAAAAAAATTGGCTAAAACCTAATGAATGAGAGATGTATAATCTTTATCAGTGCCTCAGCGGTAATTACCATTCATGATAAAATAATTCAACAATTAGGTGGTCGTGCTGGAATCCACAAAACTCAGACACAATAATTTCTTCTAAAAAAATAGATAGCATGGTATACTAACGCTCCCTGACGTCTCAATAACGTATATTATTTCCTATTTTTTTTAAAGGTTATACTCCATGAAATATCAGCACGTTGTAGCGGCAATGGCACTATGTGTCAGCACACTCTTCACACTATCATCCCATGCAGCCATGAACATATGGGAAATTGAACAGAGGCATGATCCATATACTGAAGCATTTTTTAGCACAACAAAACCGCATGAACCTGAAAAAGATATTTCAACACTGATTAATCAAAAGATACCAATGCCGCCTGCATTTATAGAAAAGTATGTGGCAGCCTTAATACTTATGAACAGAACACTTAAAAAGGCAAAAAAATGTTCTGCATCTATTAATGCGGAAAAACACCCTGAATTAATCGATAGACTGAAACAAATTCGAACGTTACGTTCATTATGTAAAAAAAGAATAACGCCACTCATATTGTCCGCTATTGATCCACGTGATTCACGGATAAGTGCCAATATCCTCCATTTTTTACTCACCAGAAAACCAACCCGACAAGACGAAAAATGGGCAATAACAGGATTGAAGCATACGGAATTTGAAAACATTGGTAATAATTTTCATCAAACTGATATGGAATATATCACACAGATTAATAGAGCCTATGAGCAATATAAAAAGGAGAAACATGCAACGAAAAATACAATAGAAAAAAATGCTCCGAAAGAACAATATCGCATGGGAGATAAAAAAAAAGGAAGTTCCCAGAGTTGTCGTGATTTATCAAAAGCTTCCAATAATAATCTACCATTTCCTATAGATGATCTTCCTGTATAACGCATACACATACTACTGCCTTACTACCGCAACAGGTGTGCCAGTAAGGCAGTATCCTCTGGCATCTTGCTTCTCATTCAATTATTACTGAGTTACCCATCTGCTATACAATTAGCAATGCTATGGTACACTTGACGCTGTTAACCACAATTTTTTTAACTGAAGGAGATTTATTATGCAATACACTCGCTATCTACTACTGAGTATAGTGGTATGCTCACCTGGACTATATGCAGAAAGCATCGGTCCCAAAAAACAGCACCCACCATACGATTTCCGTAACTACCACCAAGATACCGATAGCTATGAGCAAGCAATTAAATCAGTTAATGCCATACGGAATCTTGATGAACTCATAAAAAATGGTATACCTATGTCTGCTGGTTTTGTATACAGACAGATTTTACAAATGTTATATCGTGATTGTCTGATTCGCCAAGGAAAAGCTTATAAAAAACTATCCCCAGCATTGTCACATAGCAAGAAAATCAATGTCTTAATCAAGGCAGCGACACAAGAAAAAAATGACGCTAACGGAATTAATAATCAACTGCTACGGGCTATTAACAAGGGTCTCTTTGATACCAAAATTAAGAGTAATACATTAGAGGTCTTTAAAAAATTACTTCAAAACGATACCCCGCAATACGAAGAGTGTATCAAGTGTATCAATAGCATTAATCAGGATTCAACCACCGAAGAAATCCGTGGCACCTGGCTCAAATCAGATGATCCAGAGAAACAATTAATGGTAGCAAGTGAATGGCAAACATCCCAAGGCGGGTGGTGGTAATAAAGCTTAATAAGTATTTGCTAGTGGAACTTAACGTAGCAGAGTCAAAAGGGCATCCGACACTACACATGATGATCGGATGCCCCTTTTTTTATTTTTGAGTATCACTTGGTTTTGCATCAAGCGGTGGATACTGTTTTGCTAATTTATCTAAAATACCATTAATAAATTTGTACGCATCCTGCTCGGCAAACCGTTTTGCAAGCTCAACAGCCTCATTAATAATGATACGATGATCAATTGAACGATCAATAATCTCATACGTTGCAAGCCGTAAGATCAGTTTAGTAGAAACACTAATGCGATCAAATCGCCAGTTAGCAAGCAATGGCTCGTACAATTTATCAAGCTCATCCTTTTTTTCAATAATCGCACGCGCCGTAACAAAGATATCACTATCTTTACTGATAACAATACCAAACCCACGACCATAGTTATCTACGATCGCTTCAAGCGAGGTGTCATACCCAAATGCTTCGGCAGCATACAATAAGTGAAAAACAAGTGCCCGATAGTTTCTGCGCGAAAAAACACGGCCTGTTTTTTGCTCGCCATCAAACGCCAACGATTCTAAAAAATCATCCTCTGAGGCATCATCATGCTCATCGTCATGTGATAGTTCATCACAGCAATGATCTGTTGTTTCTTGTGAAATCATGATTTTTTAACCCGCTCAATATAGAGAGACTCACGCGTATCAACTTTAATAATATCACCCTGATCAACAAAAAGCGGAACTTGGATAACAACACCAGTCTCCATGGTTGCTGGTTTAGTACCGGATCCTTGTGCCGTATCGCCCCGTACTCCCGGTGGTGTATCAATTACTTGGAGTTCCATAAAAATTGGCGGCGTTGCACCAATAATTTTGCTTGCAAAGTACAAAATGGTATAGATCGTTTGTTCTTTTAAAAAAGGAATGACCTCTTCGATCTGATCTTTATTGAGCTCAACCTGCTCATATGAATCTTGGTCCATAAAATTATAGAGACCATTTTCCTCATACAGGTACTGCATTTGGCGGTATGACAATTGTGGATCATCAAATTTCTCTCCCGAATGAAAGAGCTCTTCTTTAATAAGACCGGTGATCATATTTTTCATACGGGTCCGGACATAAGCGCCGCCCTTACCGGGCTTCACATGATGATATTCAAGGACCATGTAGGGCTCACCACGGAAAAGGATTTTTGCACCTTTACGGAAATCTGATGTGGATATCACAATTAATACCTTAAAAAATATATAAATCATACAACTAAAAACTATAGGTAATTGTAACCAAACGGTAGAAAAAAGCAATCCACCCGATGGCAAAAATAACGGCAAAACAGACACCGCGACACGGGTTACCTGATAGGAGGCATAGAAGTTTTAGGTACATATTGAGACTTTTTTTTAGCCCCCTTTTTGACTGGCTTCCTTGCTAGCAATATTTCTGGCGCTGATTGCGAGAATCTATTCAATTGAATAGGAGGCCTTCTCGGTTGTCTATTTTGTTTATACGTTGCATATCCATCCCAAAAAGAAGTGGCATCGCGCGGTATTTTTTGATCAATGACGTAACCCAACAAATGGGGATCCCTCATCAAGTCAGATGCAAAAAATCCATCAATTTGTTTTTTATAACAAAAAAATAATGAACCCCCCTCAACCATGCCCCCGCAAGCCTGAGCAGACAACCTTTCAACTGAAAAAAGTTGCCTATACAGGTAATTTACTTTATGTACATCAAAGGTAGTCAGCCAGAAAAAGGCACGATTATCATTACCTTTTAATACGGTCAATAAATGAGTAATATCCCGCTCTGCTTGCTCTTCCTCTGTTATATAGAATGGTACCATAATATAAGGAAGTGCTGCATAACTGATATCAATACTGCTGAGACAGAATATAAAAACGAGAAGAAAAATCATAAAATCAAGCCTTCGTTAAATTGATAACCACACTAAAACCCAACATATACCAAAAATCAAAACCACAGCGACTTTACTCTTCTATAAGGGCCAATAGGTGTTGTATTTGATTTATCAACCTTTTCACAAGAAAATGCTGTACAACGACGCCCTTCCATCCTCGCATTTCTGCCAGGAATATCGATTTCTTTTGATTGACCAAAATATTTATGAGTAAATGGTATGTAACGCCGCTCTATGCGCTGCATTCTTGTGGCATTTTTCATGATTGCAGTCCTAAGGGTAAAAAGTACCTGCTGTTTTTTTTCAATTGAACTATTATATTCAATATTTTTTTGTATAGCAGTTAATAAGTGGTTAAATGCTAGAACATGATCAAAAAAATCATCAAAATCCTTTTGTTCATGAAAAACAACGTGCTGATATTGATTTTTCTTAAATTTTTCTGGACATTGTGACTCAATAATATTTGCCATCTTTAAAGGGTGATCCTGCGCTTGAATTAACTCACTGACAATTTGATTAACCAATTGATAATCAACATCTTTTGAAAATACTTTATTAGGAACTACTGTGTCGGTAATACCACCTGACATAGTACCGGAAACGATGTATAAAAAAATGAGTATTTTTTTCATATAATTGCATCTGTTTTTTTGTGTTTTTTTATGAACGCTTGCTCCAAATGAATATTTCTTCGCCGCATTCTCTGCCATCTTCTTTTGTTTTCATTAATTTCATAATTTATTGCATATTCGATGCAACCACACGCATATTCTGAGAGTTTAGTATATCTCATAGATGCAAAATTTTGTTTAATCTCGATAAAAAATTTATCCAGTGCTAAATAAACTGTGTAAAGATGTAACAAATCAGAATAGGAACTGCACTGAACACGTTCAAAATTATTTTTTTTAAACCAAAAAACACGATAGTTTTCAAGGATGGCCTCTACAGGAATTCCCCATGCATCATCATTATAATTAATATTTGATAATTGAATTATAATAGAACCCAATAGTGTAGGATTATGGTAAAATCCTGCTTCAGAAAACACCGAAGGTTGCAATGATTGCATAGAAAATATACAAGGAAACCCAGTAATTAAAAGTGAAAAAATAATCGATCGCAATTGCACCCTCTGTAATCTTTATATCTATAAAACTAAAATTAAACCCTCAATTTACTTAATTAATAGCATTACGTAAAAAACCTAGTTGAAACCTTTACAAAAAATTGACTGATTAATAGGACCTTTAACCTGCCAAGTAAATACTAAAACAAGATTCTGAGCATACCTAACACATACACTTCTTAAAAACAGCTAATAGTCTATTATTTCAGGATAAAAATAGCAATAAATATCTAGGCAAAACCTGAGCTAGTAGTAAAAATTGGCGCACAGCACAATCAATAACAACTACATTGGCCGCATGACCTGCAAACGCTTAATCTGAATATTAATATAATTATAAAAGTTACTGATCGCTATGTATAACTCATTTTCTTTGAGCGGCGGAATATGAATTGACTCGCGAATGCGAAAATCTACCTCACGCACAATCAGTAACAGTATCTGATACGAAGTACTTACTGGCTCCCTTCTATCGCGAGCATCTCTCAAATAGATACGTTCTACCTGCAAAAGATATTGGTAAAATTTTTCCTTAGTCATTACAGATCGAATTTCAGCAAATTGTATGATTTCCTCAACAAGCACATAAAACCAAGGAAGATCCCGGGTGTGCTGAATAATTTCACTTTTGGGTACCGGGACATGAGATTCATACGCCCCGCAAGCCATACTAAATAAAGATAAACTCATAAATACAATAATTGTATGCACGATATGTCCTTTTGTAAAAACCTTAATAAATTATGCAATTTCGTCACGTAGGTACGATTTTCTTCTAGGTCAACCAAGCCATTTTACGCTGCAATCATAAAGTCAACCAGGCAAACCATGAACAAGAGTCCACCTCGCACGGCTACTGAACGGGCGCAATCTGTTTTTCTTGAATCAATAAAGCAACGCATTGTTCTCTTATTTGATGAAGATTTGGTTCGACGATATTCTTTCTAAACTCGATTAATGCAGGTACTACCCATGGCTGCAAGGGCAGATCAGCTAGAAGTAAAGATAAAACTTGACGAGTAAAAAGATCATATAACTGATAAACACGTAATTCCATAATCATGTTTGCTGGACTGGATAGGAAATTTTCAGGCAAAGTCTTTTCTTTTGGGTCAGGTTTTAAGGCAAGCTTCATTAAGTTTGCAATAGCGCGTTGATGTTCTACTGGAAGCCGATCGGGAGGTAGTTGAGATAATGGTATCGATTGACCATTGACAAGAATTGTATTTTTGGATAAGTAGTCTGCGAGCATCTGCCTAGCTGCAAACATGCTGCCAGATGATTTTTTGATATCTTGTTGCAAATGTGACACTAGAAAATCATTCAGCAACTCCTTAGAACCTTGAAATTCGTTCTTCTTGATCTTGTCTATGAGCACTATCGGGAGCTGCTCACCAAATTTTTTATAGTCACCATTACTAAGCTTACCTTGATAATTGTTATCCAAAAAACGTTTTCCACTCTCAGTAAGCGGCCTAAACTGTCCAATACATGACTGGCAAGAGCCTAGTAAAAGTAACAATAAAATAACTGGAAAAAATTTCATAATAATCCTTAAGATAAAAAAACAATTAACAACATAGACAAAAAACAGAAAAATCACATTACTAAAAATAAAACCAATGTATGCAGAAAAATACTCCACATTTTTTTATGCTACTGAAATATCACATATGCTCATTTTCTAGAAGATTCCCGAGATATGGACTTAAAATGCAGTGCTTTTGTTTGTTCTAGCTCGCGCAACATATTCTTTTGAAATTCCTGCAATACTTCAAAAAATGACGTACGGTTACTTTCATCTGGTAACGTTATTGTATTAAACCGCGCTAAAACTTGATTACTCAAATAATAGAGTGTTTGGTAGTAATTGAGCCATAATAAATCTGTTTTGCCAGTATCCTCTCTGTGTTGTAAAAAAAATTCCTGGCATTTCACTGCGTACCCTAAGTACAAGGTTAATAAAATATAGTGTAACTGATCTTTACTGGTAATATTTCCTGCGCAAAGCTGAGCGATCAAATGCTCCGTGAACTTGGCACATTGCACCTGCATTTTAGGATCAACAATATCAATTCGAGTCACATGATTTCTTAAAACAGGAGTAGGTTTCCGTCGCCGCATACAATGACATACCGAATACGATCCAATGAGTAGTACGAGTAAACCAGTTGACAATAATTTCATTAATAATCCTTATATAATATATAAACCTTATAAACTCTGTGAATACGCTCTAACAATACATTGTCAATAAATAATATAAAACCAAACTCTAGCATTTCGAATATGATATACAATTTAAAAAAAGAATGAAACATTTTAAACAACATCCCTTTAATCAAAAGAATATCTATGCATGCCGCTCTAATTTTCACCTTTATGGCACATAACCTTCCTGCACACCGAATGCCCGTCAAAACAGGCAAACCTACATAATGATAACAATACTATACATTGCAACGTATACCAACCGACTTCTCGTGTTATAAATATTGCAACTTAAAGGTACTCTGTATATAAGGAACTCCATAATTAACATTACATGCTAAAAACTCACACTCGAGTTCCTGAATAAAATCAGTAATGCACTCATTAATGGTACGCCAATAATATTCGCAAGGCATTGATTGCAACATTTTGCAAGATTCATTAAACCGTAGCTGAACCTGACGATAAAATCCCACCCCATCACGAAAACAAACGACAAGGTTCATAAAAGCACCTTGATACACTACTGGATTTGATGATTGACTCAATCGCAATAACTCGTCTTTTTTCAATTTTATCTTTAGATAATAGGAAGATGATTCCAAAATTTTTCTAACTGCAGGCTTCATATTTTCTGCTTTTGCCAGATCAGGGACCCTCGGATCATGTGTCCACTGATACTTTCTTGCGGGTGTGAATACACGTTTTTTCAACCTTTCTTCAATGTAAGCTGATATGACTTCTGGTGATGCTGGATACCTTCCAGTATTGATTAAGCATGAAACAATAATGTCTACATCTTTTTGAATAAATTTTTCCAAAGATACTCCTTGAGCAGATGATATATTACCTTGTGTTGTAGAGGATAGATAATTACTCCCTGCATGCGATGCAGGACCCCACACAAAAAGCAGAACAGCAATGAAAACTACAAAACTCATTAAACCTTACATCCTTGATACACAATAGTGAAAAAATAAAAATAAAGACAAGCAGTATTGTACTGATATCTCATTAAAAAGCAAAATAAACCCGGTAAAAAGCCTGGCGGATAAACCATATCGCCCTATTATACGCGACGTACGAGTACTCATGTACAGTTTGAAAGAAATACAGTATGGTAGTAACCAATAAAAATGATCCTATTAAAACGAGGAACCCGATATGATGGATACCATGATTGAAACACTCATCAAAAAAGAATCCGAACGGCAAAAAAATACCATCAGTCTTATCGCATCAGAAAATTACGCTTCATTATCGGTGCGCAGCGCAACCGGATCGACGCTTACTAACAAATATGCGGAAGGGTATCCGGGTAAACGATACTATGCAGGATGCTCTGTTGTAGATGAAATTGAACAATGCGCCATTGAACGCGCACAAAAACTTTTTAATGCACAACACGCAAATGTTCAACCACACGCCGGATCGCAAGCAAATATGGCCGCATATTATGCACTGCTCACTCCCGGGGATACCATTATGGGAATGGACCTGATGGCGGGCGGACATTTAACGCATGGACATACCGTTAATTTTTCAGGCACGTGGTACAAAACGGTTTCTTACGGCGTTGATCCGGAAACAGAATGTATAAATATGGAATCGGTACGCGCCTTAGCACATCAGCACCGTCCGCGACTTATTATTGCCGGCGCATCTGCCTATTCACGAATTATAGATTTCAAAGCGTTCGCCGATATCGCACAGGAAGTCGGTGCATTTTTTATCTCTGATATTGCCCATATCGCTGGTTTAGTAGCCGCCAATCTACACCCAAGTCCAGTACCGTACGCTGACGTCGTCACCACGACAACACATAAAACGCTTCGCGGGCCACGTGGCGGATTAATTTTGAGTAAAAAAGAGCATGCAACCGCAATCGATCGTGCTGTGTTTCCTGGGCTGCAAGGTGGTCCATGCATGAATGTGATTGCCGCAAAGGCAGTCTGTTTTTATGAAGCAGCACTACCCACGTTCCATATATATCAACAACAGGTACTGGTAAACGCTCAAACCATGGCGCATGCATTTAAAGAACGAGGATATCGCATCGTTGCAGATAAAACCGAAAACCATCTGTTTGTATTAGACCTACGGTCACAGGGAATTACTGGCCATGAAGCACAAAAAAAATTGGAAGCAACCGGTATAATAGTCAGCAAAAGTTGCATTCCATACGATCCGGAAAAACCGTGGATAACGAGCGGTATTCGTATTGGAACTCCGGCAATAACGACACGCGGATTTACGCCTGATACCTGTCAGACATTGGTCGATATTATCGATACCGTCTTGCGTAAACACAAAGAACCACAGGATGTCTCAAAATATATCTCACATATTTTAGAAACAGCACACTACTAAATTCATGCATGAAACTTTTTTCTATCCAGTTATTCATACGAAAATTCAACAATATGGTTTTTGAAAAGGTCACGATATAGGACGCATATGAATTAAGAAGGTAAACAATGAGAACAATCATCATTGAAAAACGCTTAATCTGTAGTATATTAAAGTTATCATTAACAATTTTACCCGCAAGTTACTACGCATGAAATGTATAAATAGCTCCATAGTAAAAAACACACTGCTTATACTGTCCTGTATGAGCACAACAGTATGTTTGGCCATGAACGCAGAAGAAGAACAAGCGATCGCCCTATTTCGATACACCAATATAATGAATGCACGTGGTTTTAAGACTCCTGATAAGTTTTCTTTCAAGAACGGTGTCTATGTAAATCAAGGACGTAAGGGTAAGTTTTTTTTAAAACCGATTGCTGGCACTACAGAATTCGAAACTAATGAAATAATCGATGATAAGGCAATATTCAGGCCGAATTCTAAGCTAGATGGCGACAATAATTTGCAAATCTTTACATGCGATAAGCCTTCAAGCTATAAAAGTATTGACTTGAAAGCTTCACAATGGCAACATTTTGTCGACCCAAACTCAATCTACACCAAAGAACGTTCACATTGGAATAAGTTCGGTCCTATGGCTGCCGTGGTATATCTTGAAGCATCGCTTCCAGGCAACACTGCAACCA
>CAYQJQ010000010.1:0-3526 GCA_964417975.1 uncultured Pseudomonadota bacterium
CGCTCGCTGAGCTTATAAAGCATCTGGGTATCTGCTTGACGAACGATTAATTCCCACATAACCAAAAACAGGTTTACGGGCAAAAAAGCTGACTACGTGGCTGACAATTCCAAAAGCGGGCATAATCAAAACATACACTTCAGGATGTCCAAAAAACCAAAACAAGTGTTGGAAAAGAATAACGTCTCCTCCACCCGCCGGCAAAAAGAAAGAAGTGTTAAAGTTACGATCGGTCAACAACATAGTCAACCCTGCGGCAAAAACAGGAAGACTTCCAATTAGAAGAATGCTGACAAAGCACAAAGCCCAAACAAAGAGCGGAAGGCGATAAAGGGTCATTCCTTGAGCGCGCATATTTGCAACAGTAACCAAGAAGTTAATAGATCCCAAAATACTTCCTACCCCAGCCACGTGAAGGCTGAAAATGGCCAAATCAACAGAAGCTCCGGAGTGGCTGAGCACACTGCTCAACGGTGGGTAAGCGGTCCATCCAACTCCAGCTCCTTGCTCCACCAAACTACTTAGAAGAAGGAGAGTCATGGAGCTGGGCAAAACCCAGAAGCTAATATTGTTCATTCGAGGAAATGCCATATCGGGAGCCCCGATCATTACAGGCACAAGCCAGTTTCCGAAGCCTCCCATTAGAGCTGGCATAACCACAAAAAACAACATCAAAAGCCCGTGGGCAGTAATAATGACGTTATACAATTGACCGTTTCCAGCCAATACACCCGGTCCAGGGCTGCTTAGTTCCATACGAATAAGCATGCTCATGGCAGTCGCCACAATCCCGGCCCAGGCGGCAAATACTAGGTACATCATACCAATGTCTTTTGCATTGGTAGAACATAGCCATCGAGTATAAAGAGAATTCCAATGACTCATAAAGCGGTCGAGTAGATTTTCTTTTCAAGAGTGGTCTCTAAACTTTTCTTGCTTTTTCTCTTAAAGCATACATAACAAAATTTAACCTCGTTTTTGGAAGGTTTTTCTCCTTTTTGTTTTTTTCAGTTTATATATACTCTTTTTTCCCTAAAAAAGGATACCCTATTTAAGAAAAATTAATCTTTTTAATCGCCTTTTTTTAAAACGTCCCCACTGATATCCCAAGGGACCGTGGGTTTATTCTTAGTTTACGGAAGTTCAAGAGAGTTTAGGAAGGGGAGATGGCATTCAGGGAGTGGTTCCTTATCTGGGAACCAAACAAAAGAGTTGGGGGATTCGGAGACCGGGGGTTGTTTGCGCACGAACCCTATATTTGTTTTATGCATATCCTATTCGTTTTTCTTTTTTTTTAATTAAAAAGCTTTGGAGGTTTTTTAGTTTTCTTCATTTAAAAAAGAATTAAAAAAAAGAAAAACGGGATACTTTTTTCTACAGAAATGTCCCGACTTGTATACCCCCCGGCCCGTAGTATATTACTATATATGCATGTATGTTTCAGAGGGTTGAGTATAAGGATTCGAGGATTTAGGGAGGTTGGGAAACCAAACAAGAGGTAGCTGGGAAACCAAATAAGAGGTAGCTGGGAAACCAAACAAGAGGATAAGGAGTAGGGTCTTCTTTCTTAGGAAAGAAAGTACTGGTAAGTCCAAGGAAAACCAAACAAAAGGGATTCAAGGTTCCGTAAACAGGGAACTCGTCTTCCGCTCGCTTCACTCGCTGCAAAGGAGTGGGGCTGTTCGCTCCGCTCTCGCCCCACTCTATAAGGATGTGGGTGCGTTCTACATTCGCTGCGCTCATACGCACCCACAACAAGTAGGGTTGTTGTGACGTGGACGAAACAAGTAAGCTGTATCTAGATTCGAGGAGTTGGTGCGTTCTATATTCGCTTCGCTCACACGCACCAACATAGAGTTGGGTTTTTTTTTGTGATAGAAGTGACGCAACGGCATTCAAAGCTTCAGGTGCGCTGGAACGCACCCTATAAAATAAAAGGGTTTTTTCATAAAAGAGGCACATGTTTCATGGAAAAGAAACGAGGAGTCATAATGTTTTTTTTAAACAGAAAGGAGGACTTGAATGTTCTGAACTTTTCGGAGAGAAAAAGCGGATTTTTTTAGGAGGTTTGCTTTAGAAATCAATCCTTTTATCTTTCTTGGGCTTTTAAAATTCTTTTCCTTTAAAGTGGAAAGTTTTCCTTTTTTCAAAACTCCCTATTTTAGCGTTTTTTACCGGGTTTTTTTATTTTATACAGAAAGAGCAAGGAAAGCTTATAAGAGGGGCTCTTTAGGGTCCGGAAAGGTGTTTGTAGGGATTTTTAGAGAATGTTTTATCGCTTTCTAGGATGGATTTTATCCAAGAGGAGTCTCACAATAAGTTTTTTTGCATACAAGGAGTGGTGAGGTGTTGCGCGTTGTTTCGATTCCACCGCTATGTTCCACCGCCGGTCTACCCGGCAGCTTATGCCTTTGAGTTTCAATCTTGCGACCTTACTCCCCAGGCGAAGTGTTGCCGCATTTGGCTTAAACTTAAACTTTTTAGAGTTTAAATTAAACACTCATCGTTGACGGCGTGGGCTACTGGGGTATCTAATCCCATTCGGTACACCACGCTTCCGCGGCTTGGCGTCAGTCTAAAGAAAGATAAGTGCCTTCGCCGTTGGCATTCACACCCATATACTTCCATTCTACCGGTTCTTGGGTTGTTCTCTTATCCTGTATTTCGACTCAAGTAAAACAGTCTTAAAAAAGAGCTTCGACCCTTCGAAGGTATTTTTTTAAGTTTCTATTACCACCGACCCGCGCTTTAGGCCTAGTCCAGATGCTCAACACTTTCCCCCTCTGTCTTACCGCGGCTGCTGGCACAGAGTTAGCCGGGGAAGAACATTGAGGTTTCTCATGCTGAAACTCAATGTTTTAAGGTTTACAACCAAAGGCTGTCTCCTAAGACCTCTTGGCCTAAAAGAGGTCCCTTTTACAGGCTAGCTTGATCAGGCGTGTGCCCATTGTCAAAGATTCTTCACTGCTGCCACTTAAATGGACGGACCGTGTTTCAGTTCCGCTGTGGCCGTCCCCCGTTAAGGGAGGCTGTGGATCCTGGGCTTGGGCCGCCGTAACCGGCCCAACAACCTAATCCAGACCAGTCTCGACTTTTTTCGAACTCTGTCTTTTAGAAAATAAAGGATTACCCTTTAAAAAAAGTCAAAAAACCGGTTCTCACGCACCCGGGCGCGTCCTTTTCCATTAAAAAAGGAACACTTGCATGTGTTAAACCGCCTGCACGCGTTCGAGCAGGGCCAGGCTCAAACCCATTAAGTTCTTTGTAAATTTAAAGTTGTTGTATATTTATTTTTATTTCTTACAAATACTTTAGATAAATTACGGGAGTGACGGGATTTGAACCCGCGACCTATGGCTTGACAGACCATCGCGCTAACCATCTGTGCTACACCCCCAAGATTTTTTTTAATGTGAAATTAAATACTAGACTGTTAAAAAAAAAGCTTTGTTTTATTTTTCTAAAGAAAAAAGAATGTTTAAAAGTTTAAATACCACGTTTTATAAAATAAAATGAAACACCAGAA
>CAYQJQ010000011.1:0-2835 GCA_964417975.1 uncultured Pseudomonadota bacterium
TGGTTGCAGTGTTGCCTGGAAGCGATGCTTCAAGATATACCACGGCAGCCATAGGGCCGAACTTATTCAACTTTGAACGTTCTTTGGTGTAGATTGAGTTTTGGTCGACAAAGTGGTTCAATTTTGGATCGTTAAAGTTAATAGGCGTATCCTGTATGCGCGTGCTATTTATGGCCAACGTATTATCTTTTTTGTTCATCGTACAGTCATACCCTACTAACTCATTACCCCTTATTACATAAACTGAGTCTTCTCTATTGTTATTCTTGTTAAAAAAAAGATTATTGCCATATTCATTACGTAGCTCTTGAACGTTGCTGATACCAGCCTCAACAATATCCTTAAAACCATTTGCCTTAGCTATATTGATGTATTGAAATAGCATGGTCGCTTTTTCTTTGTCTGTCATCATGGCCAAACATACTGTTGTGCTCATACAGGAGAGTATAAGCAGTGTGTTTTTTACTATGGAGCTATTTATACATTTCATGCGTAGTAACTTTCGGGTAAAATTGTTAAAGATGGCTTTAATATACTACAAATTAAGCGTTTTTCAATGATTATCGTTCTCATTGTTTACCTTCTTAATTCATATGCGTCCTATATCGTGACTGTTTCAAAAACCATATTGTTGAATTTTCGTATGAATAACTGGATAGAAAAAAGTTTCATGCATGAATTTAGTAGTGTGCTGTTTCTAAAATATGTGAGATATATTTTGAGACATCCTGTGGTTCTTTGTGTTTACGCAAGACGGTATCGATAATATCGACCAATGTCTGACATGCACCGAGCGAAATCATAATCGGTGTTCCTGGTACGTTATACATAAAAAGTGGCAACGCATTATCAGCTAATGCTCTTGCCACTACCTATAATCCAAAAAAATATCGGTATCACTATGAATATACGTGGATACTAAAGAATCTTTCTATCTTTTCTTAGTTAGTACCAGCTGAGGTCGAGCTAGTGCCAGAATCAGCAGCTTTAGTTTTGGGTGCTTCATAATTTTTGAGGACCACATCGTAGCCATATGTTCTCATCGCAGCATCGACAATTAAATATATGCAAGCATTACGAACGAGTCTACAACTGCTGATCAGTAGATTTTTAGTACGTGGATTTAGTTTTGCGATAGTTGCCTGGCCAACCTTAGATGCTTCAATGTTTTTTATTAACTGTTGTGCACATTGGCTACGATCAAAAACACCTGCGGCAGTAGCGAGTGCAGCAACTATGCCGCCTTGCAATACATCCATTTTATCAGGCGCATAGTTTAAAAGGCTGTGCTTAATAGCGATGGTGCGTGCGGTAGAAAAGATAGCAGAATGGGCAACTGTGCCGGTAAGGGTGGTTGCAGTGTTGCCTGGAAGCGATGCTTCAAGATATACCACGGCAGCCATAGGGCCGAACTTATTCCAATTTGGACGTTCTTTGGTGTAGATTGAGTTTGGGTCAAAAAAGTGTTGCAGTTGTTTATCGCCAAAGTCAATCTTTGGATTGCTTGAAGGGGTACTCTCTTTGCGGATTGTCCAATTATTTTCGCTATCTAGCTGAGGCTTCGGTATGTTCAAATTATTCTCGTTATCTACCTGAGCGTTCGGCATGGATATTGCCGTATTACCTTCTACTAGTCGATAAACTTCGAATTCTTTAGGGTTAGTAGTCGGTTTAACAAAAACCAGATCGTTCCAATAACGACTTTCATAGACACCGTTGTTGAAAGAAAACTTATCAGGAGTCTTAAAACCAAGTGCATTCATTACATTGGTGTATCGAAATAGGGCGATCGCTTGTTCTTTTTCTTCCTTGATGCTTTTTTCAAAGTCGGTGAGTATTTTGGTTATTGGTTGGAGGGAAGGATCCTCTCCGGCCAAACATACTGTTGTGCTCATACAGGACAGTATAAGCAGTGTGTTTTTTACTATGGAGCTATGTATACATTTCATGCGTAGTAACTTGCGAGTAAAATTGTTAATGATAACTTTAATATACTACAGATTAAGCTTTTTTCAATGATGATTGTTCTCATTGTTTACCTTCTTAATTTATATGCGTCCTATATCGTGACCTTTTCAAAAACCATATTGTTGAATTTTCGTATGAATAACTGGATAGAAAAAAGTTTCATGCATGAATTTAGTAGTGTGCTGTTTCTAAAATATGTGAGATATATTTTGAGACATCCTGTGGTTCTTTGTGTTTACGCAAGACGGTATCAATAATATCGACCAATGCCTGTCATGCACCGAGCGAAATCATAATCGGTGTTCCTGGTACGTTACACATAAAAAGTGGCAACGCATTATCAGCTAATGCTATTGCCACTATCTATAATCCAAAAAAATATCGCTATCACGGTGGATATAAATGGATACTCAGGTAACTGGTAATGCGTATTGCATTGCAAATTACCGCTTATAATTTTTCAGTACCACATCGTAGCCATATGTTCTCATCGCAGCATCGACAATTAAATATATGCAAGCATTACGAACGAGTCTACAACTGCTGATCAGTAGATTTTTAGTACGTGGATTTAGTTTTGCGATAGTTGCCTGGCCAACCTTAGATGCTTCAATGTTTTTTATTAACTGTTGTGCACATTGGCTACGATCAAAAACACCTGCGGCAGTAGCGAGTGCAGCAACTATGCCGCCTTGCAATACATCCATTTTATCAGGCGCATAGTTTAAAAGGCTGTGCTTAATAGCGATGGTGCGTGCGGTAGAAAAGATAGCAGAATGGGCAACTGTGCCGGTAAGGGTGGTTGCAGTGTTGCCTGGAAGCGATGCTTCAAGATATACCACGGCAGCCATAGGGCCGAACTTATTC
>CAYQJQ010000012.1:0-2369 GCA_964417975.1 uncultured Pseudomonadota bacterium
ATCATCTTCAGTGTTCGATTTTTTTCTTCAATAGTATTTTTGGTTTTCTGGATCCCGTTACGAAAAAATATAATACTTACATGTATTATAAAGCACACAGAAGGGTGTCTGATGAACATTATATAATACATAATACTGATCATCTGTTAGTCAAATGTAATGGTGAATTGACATCGCTACCAAAATATACCCATATACCAGTTCCGCCATTGAGCGATCCTATTGATTTTGTGATTGATAGGTGTCCAGAAGAACCACCGAAATTTACACCTCCACCAGTTCGTGAACAAAAACCACCGCCTCAACCTCCTATCGCATCTCCAGAACAGTACACACCGCCCGCTCAACAACCACCAAAGCCACCCTTTCCATTTCCCTCGCAAAATGAGCTTCCTGAAAATTCAGTATATCCAACACGCCTTCCATCACCTGACTATGGTATTGGAGCACGATGGCAGTCTCAAGATTCTTCCGTACATTTTCAAGTAACGGCATCCAATAGACAATCATCATTTCCTGAACATCAATCACCTCCTGATTTGGGTAATTTTTTAAATCTTATTGATCATAATGCCGTACAGCATTACGAAGTTAATCCCTATGCTCTGCAGTTTATGTATAACCAAAATTCAGTTGCGGGTTTTAAGTTAAACGTACGTGAGCTCTATTACCTTTGCATGACCTGGGATGCATTACTGAATGATTATAAAAAATATGGCTGCAACCAATATATTGCCGATATTAGTACTACGAAGTACTTTTTTGGACATATTAAGCGACTCAAAGCCTTTTTAGACACCCCTGAATCATGGAAACATCCTTATAAAAATGCCATTTGGAACACAAAAAAATGGCGCGAACGTTTTGACAAAATTTATACAGCAACATGTGCTGAACATGCACGAGTTGCTGCAGCTGCGGCCCAAGCGGAACGCAAGCAACAGCAGATTGAAGAAGAACGACGCGCCAAAGAAGAACAAGAGCGACACAAAAATATTATTGAACGTGCACAAAAATCTGTTCCAATGGAGTGTTTTGCACAACTGAATCTTGATCCAGAGTATTTCTATTCATTTACCGGTACAAAAACACAGGTTATATTGCATGAAGACATGGTAGGATTTTTGACCACCCATTACCAATATATGATGATAGCGGTCAAAGAACATACAGGTCCACATTATGTATTATCTGATCTAGCCAAAAAAAGTTTTGCTGATGCACATACGCTCAATAATTGCGATCGGTTGCATCCATATGCTCAAAAAACCTTTACTATATGTAAACGCCTTGTATATATTGTTGCTGAAATTGGCGTTAAAACACCGGTATATACGGTAACTGAAACGATTGATGCACTTATGCATCCAGTAGCATATGCTCGTGAATGTATGCATAATGTGTTGCACCTTGGTAATGCAGTCCATAGCTTTGTATCAACGGTGTTAGAGTTTGATCGTGTATTTAATTGGGCGAATTACAAACTTGAATATCAAGAATACTTAGATGTACAGTTAGTTGACCTTGAAATGAATCTTGGTGCCATTGATATACCCCGTTTTATTGATGCATGCAAAAATTTGACCTATCAAGATATCATAGGGTGTCTCAATTCATTAGAGGCTCAAGCTGATGATTTTGCTCGTACGCTTGGGAGCCTTGCTAGGGATTCTCTCCTAGGTGGTGCGGTGGCCAAAACAGCAAAAAATCTTAATGTATACGCAAAACGTCGATCATTACAAGGGATTGCAATCCCTAATGAATATAAGTATACCATTAGAAAATGGCGGGGTGCTCTTGAAACTGAACTGAAACGTATCACACCTCCTCCTCCTCCCTATACACCTCCTCCAGTGATTCCACGAGAACGGTGGATCGAGAACGTATCGCCTGAACTACTTCGTAACAAAATGCCCGTACGAGACACCCCTGATAGTGTACGGGCACGGGCAAAAGCCATATCAGAATCAATTGCAGCGGGTAATCCTCCACCAGAAGCACCAACAAAGCCCGTGTATACATTGGACATGAAATCTCAACGTGGATTAGTCGAAGCCCAAAGACGACTGGCAGTAGCCCAAAAATCTGTAGCGCAAACAACACCAACGGTAATTCCTGCCGTTGTGGATCACCCGTATCCATCACCATCGATTCAGGTAGATACTATTCAAAAGGGTATTGATGAAGTGGTCCAATTATCCGGTGCAGATATGACATTACCGCATGCACCACCTACGGCACAACCCACTGTCACTCAACACTATAACCTTTTGAATGCATCAGACATTCCTGAAATACTGAAAAAAGAGAGTCAGCTCATTACGTCAGCCGAACAAAAAATATTACTTAAAAAAATTAAAGTAGAACCA
>CAYQJQ010000013.1:0-1677 GCA_964417975.1 uncultured Pseudomonadota bacterium
GGCTGTGCTGCATTTAAATTGCAAGTTGTTATGCCACTGTGGTAGAATCTAATGAAAGGCTGTGCTGCATTTAAATTGCAAGTTGTTATACACTATGGTATAATCTAATGAAAGGCTGTGCTGCATCTAAACTGCTACTCATTATACACTGTGGTAGAATCTAATAATGGATTGCACTCTACTACATAAACTACTCACTATGCTTTGATGGATGTCCTGGTTGTAAATGATCCTGCGGCTGGTTCACCGACCGCAACCTTGCTACGACTTGCATCTTATCTAGCCCTGTGTACTCGCAGCCGAAGCTCCTCGTCCACCCAGCCATCTGAGACAGTGACGGACGGTGTGCACAAGCCACAGGGACCAATTCGCCGTTGCCTCTTGAACAACCGCTACTGGGAATTCCGTGTTCATGGAGCATTACCTTCTCCAATCCCTTTCTGCTAATCCTTTCTCTCCTCCGCAGAAATTGTATTGCGCGTGCTGCCCAGAACGCCTAGGGGCATCACTGATCTGCCGTTGCCCTTCCTCCTGCCCTATACGTGCCCGTCCTTGGGCCTCACGCTTTACAGCAGTTAAGCTCCAGCTCACGCCAAGCGTTACAGGCGACCATGCACCACCCTTGCCGACCTCGCACTTGCTCTCTGGTCGGCTCGGCCCTGGTAAGTTCTCCCGCGTTGAGTCAAATTAAGCCGCACAATCCACTCCTTGTGGTGTGACTCCGCCAATTTCTTTAGTTTTCACTCTTGCAAGCATACTATCCCCAGAGCCCAAACACTCGCTTTCGCTTTGGGCCTACTCCTTCGTATTCCCATGTCGGCATCGTTTACTGCCGGAACTACTGCGGTCTCTAATCGCTTTCGCTCCTCCGGCCTTCGTCCTTGATCCTCGGATCCGTACTCGTGCGTCGCCTTCGCCTCCGCTAGTCCACATGGGGTCCTGGCATTCCATCGCTCGCCCATGCATTCTACGCACTCCGTCCGCTCCGCTATCTCCAGCTGGTCACTCGGTCTCTATCCCCGCCCATTCCTGCTGTCTTGACTACGGACTTTTTAACTGCAGCATCCACCACAGACACTCTTGGAGCTGGTGTTACCGCGGCTGCTGGCACCAGCCTTGCCCTCCAATCTAACTGCACTCATTTATCCTGCTTTCGTCTCTTAACTGCCTCCCAAAGAGAGTGGGCAATTTCCGCGCCTGCTGCCGTCCATGGACGTGGGCGCCATCTCTCAGGCGCCCTCTCCGGTATCAGACCCCCGTCCCCCGTTACCCGTCGTCGCCTTGGTAGTCCTTTACACTACCAACAAGCTGATAGGGCTGCGTCTCATTCTCCTTCTTAGCCACTGTTTCCCGTGGTTATCTTTCCCAGAGAGCAGATCATCGCAGCATTACTGAGCCGTTCGCCGTTCATATCACTAGCATGCATGGCTAAATCTTCGAGACTAGCATCTGCGTCAGGCAGAATCAACCTGGTGTTCTTTATTCTCTTTCCTTCTCTCTTCTTCCAACACTTTTCTTTATCTCTTCATTCATCTCCAGCACCATCTCACATTGCACTGCTGCACCGCTTCAACAAGCTGATTTTTTGCGGCTGCCCAATTTTTACACTGCAATATTATGCATAACACAGTAGTGCAAACATTACCAACCAAAAAAGGGCTCTAGAAACAATATACA